>DATCTT010000426.1:0-2797 GCA_036567845.1 Candidatus Ozemibacteraceae bacterium
CGTGCCGCGCGAGGCCGGCCCACTCCCCGAGCAGCTGATACAGGACCGCGGCCATCATCGGCACGGCGAGCCCGACCGCACCCGCAGCCAGAAACCGGCGGCCAGCCTTGCGGGGACGGCCTTCATGCCACAGGGCCGTGACGGCATGTTCCCCGCCGATCAGCAGCGCCGAGACGAGACCGACTGTCAGGGTCGTCTGGAGAAAATCCACGCCAAAGCCCCAGGGGACGCCCCCCCGGAACGACAGCCACCCCGCCCATCCGGCAATGAGCCCAATGAAGGCGGCATCGATGAGTGGCAGCAGATTCAGCGGCATTCGGAAAAACGCCGCACCGCCGGGAGTCCACGGCGATGCGGCATCGGCATCTCCCGGTTATTGGATATCTTCGACGAGGGTCATCTTGGACACGAAATACAGACCGTAGGCATCCTCCAGCTCCGTATTCGTGATTCCGAGGTCGCCTACTTCCATGAACCGCTTCTTGTCGAACACCATGTTCAGGATGTCGCGCGGATGCACGGCGCGCAGACCGCGCTTGTCGCGCTTGTACAACGTCGTCAGGAACTCGATGTTCGCCGGGTCATATTTGAGGCCAAGCTTGTCGGCATAGGATTTCCATATCAATCCATATTCTTCAATGGTGGGATTGCGCACGTTGATCTTGTATGGCAGACGGCGCAGGAATGCGTCGTCGACGATCTTCATCGGGTCGAGGTTGGTGCTGAACAGTACGATTTCATCCGTCGGCACCTCCATGCGCTGGCCACCGAGCACGAGGAAGTCGATCTTGTTCTCGAGCGGCACGATGAACCGGTTGAAGATATCCTCGACGTTGCACCGCTGCCGGCCCAAATCGTCGATCAGCAGCACGCCGCCGTTCGCCTTGACCTGGGGCGGCGCGTCGAAGCAGCCGAATTTCTTGTTGTACACGACTTCCAGGTTTTCGAGCGTCAGTTCGCCGCCGGCGGTGATCATCGGGGGCTGAACGACAACCCAGCGCTGGTCCAGCCCCTCGAGATCGACGTTCTCGATCGCCTGGTGGCAGCTGGGGTCAAACATCCGCACGAGCTGTCCGCCGACTTCGACGGCGTAGGGAACAATCATCGGCGGGAGGAGCTTGACGACGCTGCTGCACAGGAACGTCTTGCCGTTTCCCGGGAAACCGTAGACAAACGCGGGCTTCCGGGCACAGACAGCCTGACCGATCTGCACCAGGATGTCCTTATAGCCCAGGTGATGCGCGAACTTTTCCTGGAGAAACTTCATGTTGATGTTGAAGCTCTTCTTGTTCGCATCCAGAACCTGTTTGGTGATCTTGATATACTCTTCGAAGCCGACCGGCGCAGCCCCGAGATACGAGTCGCGTTCGTAGATGTTCCGGGCCCGTTCGATGCCCTTCGGATACAGACCATACTGGTAATCCGACCCCATGCCGGTGCCACCGACCATGCCGACCATCTCCGACTGCTTGAGGTCGTTGATCAGTTTCTGAATGATATCAGGTTTTATTTTCAGAGACTTGCCGATCTGGCGCGGCGTGCGTTTGCCGTGTATGTGCAATTCCTTGAAAATCAGGTTCGAAACGATCTCCGACTCGATCTTGAGATCATAGAGGGTCTCTGGTTCCTTCGGGATGAAACTCTTCAGATCCACCTGCGGCATCGTTCTGCTCCTCTGCCTTGTATGTATGCCCCGCGCCGACGAATGGAACTCGGGACACTGCATGGTACCAAGTTTTCCCCCCCCTTTCAAGGCGATTCGGCACAGCCTTTGACATCCTTCCGGGTACGGCCCTATCATCGCGCTATGGCTCTCCCCGCCTCCCCCCCAACGCCGCCGGCACTCATCTGCCTGCTTGCCGGACACGCGAGCCGCATGGGCAGCCCCAAGCAGCACGTCCTTCTCGGCCAAAAAACATTTCTGGAACACCTGCTCGCACGTGTCGATGCCATTCGAGGCATGCTCGGGGAGCGGTTTTTCATCGGCCAGGAGCGGGATATCCGCTCCTCAGGCCTCGTGACCCGCTCTGGGGGCATCTGGGTGGTCAATCCCGCCCCCGATGAGGGGCCACTCAGCTCGATCCGGCTCGCGCTCCGCCAGTTTTCCCGGCCAGCCGGGTTCCTGCTCTGGCCGATCGATCATCCGCTGGTGGCGCCGTCAACCGTCGCGGAGGTTCTCGCGGAAGCGTCGCGGAACCCCGAGGCCATCGTCGTTCCCTCGGACGGGGAACGCAGGGGCCATCCAAGCTGCTTTCCAGCCTGGGCGCGGGACGAGCTGTTCATGGCTCCGCTCGAGGCCGGCGCCCGCTGGGTCATGCAGCGCCATCCGGATCGGATCCGTCATCTCTTGACGCATGATCCCTGGATCCGACGGAATCTCAATACCCCGGAGCTCGTGACCGAGGCAATTCGGGAATTGGCAGATATCTGAACTCAACATCGGGGGGAGCGGTATTCAGTGCCTCCCGGTTTCCCGGAGGATAGCCGGCCATCCACTCCAGGCGTTTCTCCATCGGCGTCACCCTCCAGGCCACCCGACGCATCCAGATGCCACCTGCAAGGCAGTGCGCAGGCAGAAGCAGATCCCATTCGAGCTGCTCACTCCAGGGAATCTCGTCCAGGAAGGCGATCTCCCCATCGGATACGGAACAGACCACCCGGGCCGTGAACCGGTCAAGACGCGCCAGCCGCATGAGGTTCACGGGGCCGAGGCTGGTGTCGACCTGAAACAGGAGCGTCGCGGAGGGGTTCAGAATATCGAGCAACAGTCTTCCGGCCATGCCCGCCGGAGCCCCCC
>DATCTT010000427.1:0-33136 GCA_036567845.1 Candidatus Ozemibacteraceae bacterium
CCGAACTGCGGATAATATGGCGCGTTCCGAAACAGCAGATAATCCACGGTTTCATCCCGGGCCAGACTTCTCAGACTGCGCGAACCTTCCGACACCCGCGTCGGGTGGAATGACAGGATCCGGATACGCTGATGCCGGTTCTCGAGCTCGGCCGGCAGCGTGACGAACTCACGCTGCGTGCCGTTCACCGCCAGATACAGATTCACCGGCCCTTCCTGGGTCAGATACCCGTAATAATCGATCGTCAGGGCGAATTCTCCAGGGCGGCGAAGCCATTCCAGCGTCACGGTGACTTCCCCGTCACCGTCCGTGATGGTCCGACTCCGCTGGGCGAGCGGCTGATCGTCGTCACCATTCCCGTCGGTGGTCAGAGAGGCGAATGATGCCGTGGTCAGAACAAGGCAGATCAGCAGGGCTGTCAGAAGAAAGAAGCGCCATTTGTTCGATGATTTCATGGATATACCTCGGAACACCCGTTCCCTTGTGATGTTGCACCCGGGTGAGAGAACATTTCAGGGGCGCGCCATGGAGGTAGCATATCCTGTGCCAACATCGAAAGGGCACGCGACAGCCCTTAGAAAACAGGTGGTCGAGGGGATGAGAAGCGGTTCAGGGTGGTAAGGTAAAACGCGGTGGCCTGGTCTGCCAGACCAGATCGAAAATTGAACAGACGCCCCGGTATCCCTGCTGAAAAATGGGTAAAAATTGGCTATCAGGATTCCGGAAAAACCGTCACCAGCTGGTGTAGGCCGTCCCGTCGAAGGCCGTACCCGTCGCAAGAGAGTGGACATCGAACACGTTCACGCCGTCCGTCGTGCCGGCATCGAGAGGATCAGACGTCGAACGCGTCCCCCACTCGGCCCGTCCGGTCATCGGATCGACCGGAAGCCGACGCAGAATTCGTTCCTCGATCAAGTCGTCGAGCCGGGCCGGGTACAGCGTCTCATCCGGAGCCTCGGCATGCTGCACCCGCGCCTTCTCGTAATACCGGTCGATCCCTTGACGCAGCTCGCGGAGCCGCTCACGGAGAAGTTCTTCCTTCTTGCTCTGGATGAAGTTCCGCGACAGCGGCAGGGCTGTGCCGGCAAGCACGCCGATGATGATCGTGCATACCATCAGCTCTATCAATGTTAGACCGGCACGGAGATCAGTATTCCGCATATGGCCTTCCCCGGCTATCGGGCGTCTGCTCGGGAGCTGTTCCAGGCTCGTTCGCCAGCGAAACCCTGCCTGTCACGGCATCATATGCGATCCGGCCCGACGCCCGGCTTCCCTTCCAGGTTTGGACGGGCTTTGGAAGATACGTCGGGGAAAGCGCTTCGAGGGTATCGGGGAACCGCCCGCCGGTCGCGAGAGCATATTGATGCACTGCGGTTCTGAGGTGGTCGAGCTGGAGCATCACGGCCGCGTCGCGAGACCGGTCGAAGGCGATGTTGTTGCGCCTGGCCGTGATTCCGACCAGCAATCCGAGAATCGAGATGACGATGATCAGCTCGATCAGGGTGAAGCCGCGCCGCATCATTCCGCTGAACCTCCCGGCGTATCGCCATAGGAGAAGATATCACGGGAAGGGAGATCGATTCGGTCGACACGGCTGTTGCCGATCGGGAGCGGGGGCAGCTCGGTCATCTCGGGAATCGGCCGCTTCAGCAGGATCAGGATCGTCCGGATCTCGGCCTGGGCCGGCTCGAACACCTCCGGCCGCTCCCAGGTCGGGCGGGAGAAAAAGCTCATGAGTCGCTCGAGATGGCCAATGATCCGCTTTTCCCGTTCGACGGGGGGAAGAGCTTCGGGGCGGAGGTCGCGCAGCTCCTCGAGACCCGCCAGATCTTCGCGGACGGCCGAACGGACGATCGGATAGGCGATCTGGAGTTTCCGGAGTTCATTCACCACGCGGGTGACCCGTTTGGGGGGCAGAGGGCGCCGTGCCGTCACGGGCTCGGCCTCACGGATCTCGATCCCGGAAATGGCGTAGGCAGCGATCACCTGGTTGCCGAACTCGTAGACGATGGTCAGGAGGAAAACGACGATCAGCCATTTGAGGGCCCACACCTCGTCGCGGTGCTGGGCAACCGTGTCGATCACGTCGGAACGCAGTTTTGGGGGCAGGGTCGGAAGGGGTTCGTTCATGGCTGCACCAGCTCCATCAGGGAGATCGCGAAGTTCCCCTGCTCCGTCGCGGAAACCTCGGTGATCAGGAGCGGCATGGGAATCGCTTTGACCGCCTGGAGGAAGGACCGGATGCCGACGTAGTCGGCGCGAAGATTGAACCGTATCATGACCCGGGGCGGCAGGGGCGTATCCGTCGAACGGTCGGTTTCGTACTGGACCGTCGAAAGTTCGATGCCGAGCTGGGATGCCGTTTCAGAAATCCGGTCGATCAACGTGGGAAGCTCGCTTTCCGGGGGAAGCCAGGCATCGAGGGCGCGGCTTTCGCTTGCGAGTTTCGCATGACGCTCCATCAGGACGAGATCGCTGGATCTCTGCGCAATGGCTTCCGCCGCGGCTTTCAGGCTTGCATCAGCCGATGCCTCGGTGATCGCAAGGTTCTCGAACTGGGGAACAAGGATGAACCCGGGGGCGAGATACATGATCAGCGTGATGATGAAGGGCAGTGGGGCCTTGGCCTTCAGCTTCTGGATTTCAGTGGGGTTCATCATGGCCGGGCGGCCTCCTTCCCCGAAACAGGCAGATAATCGACATCCATGTGAAACGAGACCCCCTGCTCCTGCGGGTTCGCCAGGGCAGCGTGCCGCGTCAGGCGGGGGTTGGCGAACTGGTCGAGCTCGTAGAACGACCGAAGCAGGCGAGTCACGTCTTCCAGCGTGCGGGCGTTTCCCTCGATGGTCAGGCGCAGGGTTGACTTCGGCAGGATGCGGATCCGTGTCAGGCGGATCCCCGGGGGGAGGACCGCCTCGATGGTGCGGTACAGATCGTTCCAGGAGAATTTCAGGGTTTCGATCGTGTGGTGATAGGTCAGCAGGCGCGACTTCATCGTGGCCAGCTCATCCGCATCGGGCCTGTTTTCTGCAAGCTTCTTCTGGAACTCCGCTGTTGCCTTGTCGAGGACGGCCGACGAGGTGTTGAGTCGTTCGATCACGCTTCCGGCCGCGAAAAACTGGTAGCCCATGTAGCAGGTCATGAGGGCCGGGACGGTGTAGAGCAGGACGATGATCGTGCGATACATGAAACTGCTGCCGGACCGGTATTTCACGGTCGGCACGAAATTGAGCAGATGTCTCATCGCGTCGTCACCTCACTCCATCAGCAGGCCGAGGCACGGGGCGAAGCGGGGGCCCTCGGCGACCTGCGGCAAGGATCGGCCATCGAAGCCGGGAAGCATCAGGAGCGGATTGAACCGCTCGCACGAGGTGCCGGCATAGGCGGTCAGAAACTCGGGGAGCCCCTGGAACAGGCTGGACCCGCCCGTCAGATACACCCGGGGCAGTTTCTGGATCTTGTATTTCTCCTGATAGAACCGGATTGTTACGTTCAGCTCGCGCAGCCAGTTTCCGAAGATACGGGAGAGTTCGTGTCGGCGCGGGACGGCGGCGAGGAGCTCCGCGGTGTCTGTGGGAAAATGCAGCCCGGTTATTTTATATTCATCGATATTTCCAGCGCGGTCGGGGTGGAGATCGGCGCAGTGTCGGGAAAATTCGGCCCCGGCCGACTCGATCACGCGCTCGTATCGCAGGACGCCGTCATCGAAGCATTTGATGACGGTCGTTTCATGGCCGATGTGGAACAGCATCAGGTGCCGGTCGATCGCGTTTTCGGGCCGCAGCGCCTCGAGCAGGTTGTACACCCCGAGCGAGGAGGTGTCGAAGGCCATGACCTGGATCCGCATGTTCGCGAGGCACTGGGAGACCGCGTCGAGGATGTCACGGCGCACCAGGCCGACGAGGTAGCGGCACCGACGACCGTCGGGGGTGTCGGTTGCCGAGAGGAGCTGGTAATCCACCTCGACCTCCATACCGGGGGGCACCTGGAGATCGCGTTTCATCCGCCACCGCAGGAACTCGGCCGAGTCGGCCTCGCCCTGCTTCAGCGTCAGATCATGGAGGTGAAGCTTCACCCAGCGATCGGGCAGGCCGACGATGCAGCCCTGACGGCTGCCGCGCAGACCCGCGAACACCCGGCGGAGGAGGGCCTCGAAGCCGGCGAAGTTCGTGATCGAGGGATTCGTGAAGCCGCCGCCGATCATTCCTTCCGGAACGGACTCGCAGACGAGCGCGGCAGGCTTGTATCCGGCGCTCTGGGTCACCGGGTCGAGGCTGACCCCCTTGATCGTGGAGGTTCCGATATCGATCGCCACGTATTCCGTGAACAGTCTCATGCCAGCTTCCCTTCCTCGAAGGTCACGCGGTTCATCTCCTCGAAGGTCGTCTCGCCGGCGGCCACACGCCGCCAGCCGGCCTGGCGCAGCGGGATCATCCCCTGCTCGATCCCGGCTTTCCGGATCATGAGGGGGGATTGTTTCTCCAGGATCATCTGCTTGATGCGCGGGGTCATTTCGAGCACCTCGAAAATGCCGAACCGGCCCTGGTAGCCGGTCTTGTGGCAGAACCGGCAGCCCTCCCCGCGCTTGAAGGCGGTCTGGGCATGCTCCCCGAAATCGACGGTCAGTCGCTTCACCTCGTCGGTGATGGTGTCATCATCGGTCTTGCAGTTCGGACAGATGCGCCGGATCAGCCGCTGAGACATGATCAGGTTGAACGAGCTGACGAACTCGTATGGATCGATGCCCATGTTGGTTAGGCGCGAGATCGCGTCGATGACGTTGTTCGCATGGATCGAGCTCATCACGAGATGGCCGGTCAGAGCCGCGTTCACGGCGATCTGGGCCGTCTCGGGGTCGCGGATTTCACCGACCATGATTGCATCCGGGTCCTGGCGTACGATCGATCGAAGACCGGAGCCGAACGTCAGGCCTTTCTTTTCGTTGACCGCGATTTGTACGATATCCGGAAGCTGGTATTCGACGGGGTCCTCGATCGTGATGAATTTGTCTTCGGGGGTTTTGACGTATTTGATCGCGGAGTACAACGTCGTGGTCTTTCCTGAGCCGGTCGGGCCCGCGACCAGGATCATCCCGTAGGGCTTGAGCACGTTTCGCTGGAAGGCATCGAGATCGGTGCCGTCGAGGCCCAGGCGACGTATGTCGAGGCCAAGAGCGGACTTGTCGAGGATGCGGAGGACAACGGTCTCTCCGAAGATCGAGGGCAGCACCGAGACGCGGAAGTCGACGGCCCGGTCGTCGATGCGCAGCTTGAACCGACCGTCCTGCGGGATGCGTTTTTCAGCGATATCGAGCTGGGCCATGACCTTGAGCCGGGAGATGATCGGGGCGCGCTGGCGGGGTTCGACGTCGGACAGGATCTCGAACAGCACGCCGTCGATGCGATATTTCACTTTCAATTGTGATTCGTATACTTCAAAGTGGATGTCGCTTGCCCGCTTTCTCACAGCCTTGAGGAGGATGGCGTCGACGAGCCGCACGACGGGGGCCTCCTGGTTGAGATCCTGGCTGACGGCGATGCCCGGGGCCGAATCTTCAGCGTTCTCCTCGTCGACAACCAGCTCGAGCGGCTGGATGTTCTCGAGATCGGCGAACACCATTTTCGAATCGAGGCTTGTCTCGATCATCAGAGAAAGCTGCTTCTGGATCGCGTGCATGGCCGCGACCTTCGGAATGATCGGCAGACCCAGCTTGACCTCGAGCTCCTCGATCGCGTCGACATTTCCCGGATCGGCCATGATTAGGCTGATCTCCTTGTCGTTCCGGGCGTCGGGGATGAACGAGTAACTCCGCATCAGCGCCACATCGACCGTGTTGAACAGGGCATCGTCGATTTTATAGTTATTGAGATCGATATACTCGAGGCCGAGCTCACGGGCAACGGCCTGGGCAAGCTGCTCCTCGGTGATCGTCTTCCGCTCGACGAGCAAGCGGCCGAGGTGGGCTGGAACGCCGCCAAACTCGTTTTCGAGCGCCTGGAGCTGTTCGAAGGTGATCAGATGCATGTCCAACAGGATCTCGAACAGGGGCTTCTTCCGGAACGATGCCACGAAGGCGCGATGAAGGGCCTTCGCATCAAGACCGGGCTCAGCTGCCACGAGATCGGGGAAGGGCTTCGCCTCTTTCACCGCACGGTCGGCGAGCTTTGCGAGGGTGGCTTCCGGCAGGAGCCGGTTGTCAGCAAGGAATTGCCTGAGCTGGTCCATGATCGGATCTCCCGTCGTCACCGGATGTTGGTTGCCGCGGTCAGGACGGGCAGCAGCAGCGCTACGATCACCGAACCCACCACGACCGCCATGAACAGGAAGAGGAGAGGCTCTATCAGGGAGGTGAGCGTCGAGGTGAGCCCGTCGATCTCCTCGTCGTAATGATCCGCGAGGCCGTTGAGCATCTCGCCGAGATTCCCCGACTCCTCGCCGACGCGCACGATGCGAGGCACCATCCGGGGTATCCCGGCGATCGAGCGCATCGCCTTCGCGAAACTCTCCCCTCGTTCAATAGATTCTGGTATAACAGAAAGGCGTGCTGCAACGGCGCGGTTCTCGAGACTGTCGAGAACGACCGACATGCTCTGCAGCAGCGGAATCCCGCCGTCGACCATCGTGGAGAGGGTGCGTGCGAACTGGCTGAATGCGAACTTCTCCTCGAGGGTGCCGACCAACGGAATCGCGAGTTTCACACGGTCGATGGCAATACGCCCCTCGGGCCGCGCGACATACCGTCCGAAGGCGACGGCCAGGCCGGCGAGAACGAGCACGACGACCCAAAACCAGCTGGCGAGGAGCGACGAGGCGCCCAGCACGAACTGGGTGAAGGTCGGAAGCGGCGCATCGAGGTTCCGGAACAGATCGGTGAACAGGGGAACGACCTTCAAGAGCATGAAAGCCACGGCCACGATCGAGACGAGCAACAGAATCGTCGGATACACGAGGGCCGAGACGAGCTTTCGGCGCACGGCGATGATTCCGGCGTAATAGGCGGAGATCCGCCCGAGCACGTTTTCGAGGGCCCCGGCCGTAACGCCGGCCACAACGGTGCGGACGTAGATCTCGGGAAAAACATGGGGATGACGGGCCAGCGCCTGGCTGAACGAAACCCCTTCCTCGACGTCGCGGCTGACGGCTTTCAGGGCATTCGACAGGGGACCATCTGGAGAGTCCTCCACCAGGAGGTCCAGGGCTTCCTTGAGGGGAAGACCGGATTTGATAAGGGTTCGAAGGAGGCGGGTGAATTCCATGAGCTCCCCGATCCCAACTCCTCGCCGGAGCGGGAGAAGGTCACAGAGCCGGTCGAACCAGGTGCGGGGCACGGGTTCGATCCGGAGGACGTAGCATCCGTGCTCGGTCAGGGCTTTTCGAAGCTCCTCGACAGACTCGGTTTCCCTGACGAACTCCTGCATGCGGCCCTTTTCATCGGCATACCGCACCTTCACGCTCTGCATCTCGACCTCCGGGGCCCGTCAGTATCCGAGGTTCAACCGGTTGATCAGCATCACCGGATACTCCTGCAGTCTCATCTTCTCCTGACAGGAGGCGATCTTATAATAGACCCGCCGGCTCCGGATGACAATGGTATTCTCCCCGATATCGAGTTCCATGAAGGCCGCCCGGGGATCCCCGTCCCGAGGCTGGCCGACCGATCCGGGATTGACGAGCCATGTGCGGTTCTCTTGTATATCGATCCGTATATCATGATCGGCGATGACCGGATCTTCGGTATACCTGTCCCGTTCCCGATCGTGCATATACAGGGCCGGAAGATGCGTATGACCGAAAAAGGCGATCTTCATCCCGCTGCCGGACATGCTGGAAAGTGACGGGATCGCCAATTCAAGGGAAAGCAGATACTCGTCGGGATCGAGCGGACTTCCGTGAACGAGGGACATGCCGCGCCCGAGGTCGAGACTTTTCGGAAGACCGGCAAGCCAGGCGGCTGATTCCGGAGAAATCGCCTGGAGATTTTTTTTCACGGCGGCAATCGCGTGGGGGTTGAACGCGAGAGGCGGCACAAGACGGGCGATGACGGCGTCGTGATTTCCCAGAACGATCCGCGCGTGGGGAAGGGTTCGGAAAAACTCGACGCACTCCGTCGGATTTGGCCCGTAACCGGTGATGTCGCCGGCGCACCAGACCTCGTCGAACCGCTCGGCCGGCGCCGCCTCGATCACGGCCTGGAGGGCCTCGAGGTTCGAATGGATGTCGGAAACCAGCAGAACGCGCATGTACAATCCCCCCTGTCGGGGTTCACTATCGGAACGAATCAGACTTCACCTGAGAGAAAAAACCGGGATTCGTCGATCGAACCCCGGCTTCTGGCAAGGCTGGATGTCAGTTGATGAAATGTTCGTTCAGCTCGGCCTGCTTCTTGGCGAGCTCGAGGATCCACTGCTGGTCCTGATCGATCAGCACTTCCTCGACGCTGCCGAACCATTCGCGGGCCTGATTCTTGTCTTCGAGACGGCGGTACAGTTCGCCGACGAGATACGTCACGACCGGGACGTTGTCGGGGTTCGACACCGTCGATCGCTCGACCGAGAAGCGTAGGAATTTCACCGCGAGCTGCTGCATCTCGATCTCGGCTTTTCGGTTCTCGATCTTTCGGCAGACCCAGGAACCGCGAAGATACAGGTTCCCGATGTGATACGGATTGCGGTTCTGGTCTTCATACAGTTTGCCGGCGAGATAATAAGCCTGGGCAAGCTTCGGAAGCTTCTTCATGATCGGATGATCCTGGATCTCCCGAATGCGCTGGATCGTGACGGGCTGAGCCTCGGATGTCGGTTGATAATCGTCGGGATACGCACAATAGCCGCAGGTCGGGCAGGACACGAGAAAATGCTCGAGCGGGTCATCACCGAGATAATGCGGAAAAAAATCGGAATCCTGACCCTGATGGCTCACCGACTCGACGATCTCGGCGTCGAACTCGGATTTGCACGTGGGACAGGAGAAATGCTGACTGGCAAGTCGGGTCAACGGAAGCTTCTCCGGTACGGGATATGAGGCCGGCATCTCGGTGCCGGTACCTGCGGGAGTATATTCGCTCGAATGAACCATGTCAACCCGGCCTCCGGCATCAATAGGGTATCGTGGAGATGGAACCCATGGCCCAGGGCGGCCAGAACTTGAATTCAGCCCGCCCCTTGATCTTGTCGATGTCGAGGAAGCCCCAGGCACGGCTGTCATGCGAGTTGTTGCGGTTGTCGCCCATCACGCAGACTTTGCCCTTGGGTACCCGTATCGGGCCGTAAGAGCCGAATACATACTCCCGAACAAATGGCTCCGAGATGCGCACGCCGTTTCGGTACAAGTACCCGTCGCGCACTTCCAGGAGGTCGCCGGGGCCGCCCACCACCCGCTTGATAAAATCCTTCTTCGGGTCGAGCGGGAAGGGAAACACCACGACCTCACCGAGAGCTGGCTGCCGAAGCCGGTAGATCAGCTTGTTGACGAGTATCTTCTCGTGCGAGCAAAGCTGCGGCTCCATGCAGGCGCCTTCTATGACAAACCCCTGCAGGAAATACGTCTGCAGGATCACGAAAAAAATCAGCGCCTTGACGAAATCCTTGAACCACTCGCGAACAGCTTCCCTGTATTCGCCCATCATGGAACGGCTCCTGTTGCGACCGGACAGATCAGACCCGAACGTCCCCTTCCGGGATTGTGATGGCTCCCGTGAAGAACGCGGGGACGCTCGTACCTTGTCGGCCGCCTCCGGAGTTTTCTTTACGGATTTTCGGCGAATTCCTGTGATGGATCTTCGTGATGAGGCGCGGGCGCTTGATCAGGCGCGAAAGGCTTCATAACGTGCCGCAGAACTTGAATTTGTTCATATCCCGCTCTGATTTCGCGATTTCCTTCTCGAGAAGCTTCAGGTCGTGATACAGCGCTGCCAGGAAGCTGCCGACGTCGGTGACGATGCCGATCGTCTGGTGGGAGCCGCGGTCGGCAAGCTTCGTCACAACGGCCGGATTAATGTCGACGCAGATCGTCTTCACCCAGCCGGGAAGCATGTTGCCGACGCCGATTCCGTGCAGCATCGTCGAAAGGATCAGCATGATGGTGCAGCCCTCCATCAGCTCGAAATAGGCTTTCTGCGCCTCGACCATGTCGGTGTACACCTCGGGAAGCGGCCCGTCGTCACGGATGCTGCCGGCGAGCGCGAAGGGGACGTTCTTCCTCACGCACTCGTGGAAGATCCCCTGGGTCAGGACGCCCTGCTCGACGGCGTTTCTGATCGAGCCACATCGGAAGATCGTGTTGATGGCGCGGAGGTGGTTGCGGTGGCCGTCCTCGACGGGCTCGCCGCTCTCGATATCGATGCCAAGCGAGGTGCGGAACAGATTCTGCTCGATATCATGAACGGCCGACGCATTCCCGGAAAGCAGAAAATCGACGTACCCGTCACGGATCATCTTCGCGAGATACTCGGCCCCACCCGTGTGTACGACGACCGGGCCGAGGGTGATCCCGAGCCGGCCGCCCGTGCGGCGTTTCTCGAGGATCAGTTGGGCGATCTTGCGCACCGCGATCTTCACGCGCCGCTCCGAGCTTACCTCGCTGTTCATGAAGGCGAACTCCTCGCGATCGCGTTCCTTCGATTCGGGCTTGATGCGGATTCCGCGAATCCCGCAGGCGATCAGGTCGCCCTCTTTCACGTCCCGGAGCTTACGGCAGACGATGTTCCACCCCTGGTCGTTCCGGGTGCAGACGAGAACCGCGTCCATGCGCTGGCGGGTGGCGGTATGCCAGACGCCGTCAAGGCGGACTTCCGTCAGGTGGTTCGTGGTGGCGTAAAAGTCTTCGGGAACGACCCAGGCTTTTATGGCAGGCTTCAGAACAGCATTCTCTTCGACGACCGGCTGGCAGCCGTGCCCGTGAAGCCCTTCACAGAGCCGCAGAAGCTCGGCCTCGGTCCGGGCGAAGATCGTGAAACGGGCGCGGGATGGCTGCTCATGAGACTTGCCGACGACGAACTCGTGGATCTCATACTCCCCATCGTTCTTGATGATGAGGTCCATACAGGCGGACATGATGCCAGAATCGATCAGATGCCCCTCGACATGGAGCTCCTTGGAAAAGGGGAGGTTGTTGAGCGGTCTGTTCATGAGTCCTTCCTTTCGTGATGAACCGAATCGACAGCGGGGGATTTTTTGCGTCTCCGGGGAACGAGCCTGCCGTCCTGGTGGTCTTCCTGGCCTTGCGGCTCCGGGCCATCGGGACAGACGAGCAGATCCTCGAGGGTGAATCCTTCGATCTCCAGGCGCCAGCGCTTCATCATGCGCTCGACATGTTCCCGGGAACGGGTTTTTCCGTACATCCCGGCGAGTTCCCGCTGGCGCTGTATTTCATACAGGGTCACGGCCGTCGCGACGGAGACGTTGAGACTCTGGACGAGGCCAAACATCGGGAGAAATATATTTGCGTCGGCAATCTCGAGAAGCTCGTCGGTGCAGCCGCGATGCTCGTTTCCCATCACGATGACCCAGGGCTGCGTCCAGTCGGGTTTCCGAAAATCGACGGCATCATGCGCCAGATGCGTGGCCGCGATGCGGAACCCGGCAGCCTTGAGGCGGCCCAGCTCGCCGAGAAAGTCGGGACAATCCTCCAGCGCGACCCAGCGTTCCGAGCCACGGGTGACTTCAGGATTCACCCATTTTGCCTCGGGATCGGGCCGCCAGATGACCCGGTCGATGCCGACCGCATCCGAGGTGCGCAGGATCGCGCTGACATTGTGCGGGTCGTGCACCCCGTCGAGGGCGACGATGATATCTGTCTGCCGGTTGTGCAGGGAGGTGGCGAGGCGGTGGATACGGCGCGGGCTGGGCATGTTCAACCTCGTGGAATCGGTGAAGTGGCCGACGCGGCATGGGCCTGCGCCGGATGGATCGTTGCTTTGGTCAGAACGAAGCCGGGCTCGACGGTGAGTTCCCGGAGACGGAGATGGAGCCAGGTGCGTCGGGCGTCGAACACGGGATTGATACGGGAGAACATCGCCCGGATCGCTGCCGACGGCAGGGGGACGCCATTGATGTCGAGCTTCCGGCAGTCGAAGGCGATGCGGTCGGTCTGGATCAGCGTCGGATTACCGCTGACTCGGAATCGCGCCACAAGAATCCCTTTCCGGAGATTTCCCATTAACACCGTCTCATTGGGGGCAAGGTGGAGGGAAAGCTGTGACAGGCGCCGGGCTTTGGCGAAAAAGCCGAACACCTTCAGGATGTCGTCGGATGAAACGAATGTCTCGAGGTCGACACGTGGGGCCGAGAGAAAGCGCAGGTGACCGGCCTCCAGGGCCGCCGGATCGATCCGCATGTCGGGAAACGCGAACTCCGCATGATCGATCGTCAGGTTGTAATACCGTACGTTCGAACAGCGAACACGCACCAGTCGGTAAGCGCCCGAGGCGGTTGCGTCGGGCACAGCCTCGATGGTCAGCGAGGCGGGCCGCGGGGTGATCTCGGCCATCGCCCGCACCTGATCGGGGGCATACCCGAGAACGTCGAACAGCCGCGTCGCCCGGAACTCGGACGGATCGGCGAATGCCGCCGTGAACGCCGTGTGAAGAAGCCGCTCGGTCCCGCTTCCCGTGCTTGCAATCGCGGAAAATGATATCGAAAGATACAATATAATAATATAAAATATGTTACGCGCGGCGCGGTGGTTCGGCATCGGTGTCCCTCGTCTCGATCTGCCTGTGGTTGTTCGCAAAGGGGCGGAATATCCTATCATGGAACGGCCTTTCCGCGCAGGGAGGCGGCAACCAGGCGGGCCGTCTTCAGCGAAATGCCTGCCCGGCCGGCGAGCTCTTCCGGCGTTGCCTCCGAGGCGCGCAGCACCGAACCGTAGGCGTCGATGATCTTGCGCAGGGTTTTCTCGCCGACCCCGGGCAGGTTCATCAGGGCCGAGCGCATCGTCGTGCGGCCATGCACTTTTTTCTGGAACGCGTTCGCGAACCGGTGCGCCTCGTTCCGGAGCTTCACCAGCAGACGAAGCGCCGATGAGGTGTGCGGCAGGCGCACGGGCTCGCCTTCGGGTGGGACGAGCAGCTCCTCTTTTTTTGCGAGCCCCCAAACGTCGCGGTCGATGCCCAGCTCGTCGAGTACGGCGCGGGCCGAACGCACCTGGGTGATTCCACCGTCGACGACGAACAGATCGCACAACGGGCTCCCCTCTTCGAGCCGGCGTGTGAACCTCCGCCGAGTCACTTCCCCGATCGATGCCGGGTCGTCCCCGCCGGATGCGGTTTTGATGTGATACAACCGGTACTCGCTCTTCTTGGGCACCCCATTCACGGCCGTGACAAGCGATGCGACCGGGTCGACGCCGCTCACATGCGAAATGTCGACGCATTCGATCCGACGAGGGGTACGGTGCAGAGCAAGCAGCCGTTCAAGCTCGAGAACGCCGTCGGCTACCCTTCCCTCGCCTTCCGCCCGGAGATTCTTCATCAGTTCCATTGCGTTCTGGTTGGCAAGAGAAAGCAGCTTTTTGAACCGGCCTCGACGTGGGGTAGCGATGCGCACGGTGTGGCCGCTTCGTTTCGCAAGCATCTCGCGCAGCGCGGTCAGCGGCACCGGGCAGAGCGATGTCAGGATGCGGTGCGGAATCAGATTGGCGTCGTAGAAACGCGACATCAGCGTGCCCAGCAGCTCCGCCGTATTGGAACCGGGCTCGCGTTCCGTCTCGATCGTGCGCCGACCGAGCAGCTTGCCGTCGCGGATGAAAAAGACCGAGGCGATGAACAGATCGCCGCTTTCCGAAAGCCCCCAGACATCCCCGTCGACGGGCTTGAGGAATTCGACTTTCTGCGCTGCCATGAAGGCGGTGAACGCTCCGATCGTGTCGCGGATTTCAGCCGCCTCCTCGAACCGGAACTCGGCCGCGAGCTCCTCCATCTTGCGGTTCAGGGCGGCGAGATCCGGCGGCTCTTTCCCGGTGAGGACGCGCACCGCGCGATCGACGAGGCTCCGGTAATCCTCGGGAGTGATGCGGCCGTAACAGGCACCGCGGCAGGCGCCCAGATCGTGGCGAAGACACTGCTTGCGCGCGGCGGGCCGCTCAGGATCGATCAGCTTGCCGGAAGAGCAGAGGCGGAATGTCGTGTTCAGAAACTCGATGATGCGCTTGAGGCCATACTCGTCGGTGAACGGGCCGAAATACAGGTTTCCGTCGTTGAACACCACGCGCCGCACTTTCAGGATGCGGGGATACCGTTCGCTCGTTGTGACCATCAGATACGGGTGGGTCTTGCTGTCCTTCAGGCGGATGTTGTACCAGGGCTTGTGTTTCTTGATCAGGTTGTTCTCGAGGATCAGCGCCTCGGACTCGGTGTCCGTCACGACGAACTCGAGATCCGCCACCGCGGCGACGAGCCGGTTGGTCTTCGTATCCCGGTGGCGGGCACGGAAATACGAGCGGACACGGTTGACGAGCTTGCGCGATTTTCCGACGTAGATGACCTGGCCTGATGTATTTCTCATGATATATACACCAGGCTTTGCCGGAATCTGGCCGAGCAGCCGGTCGAGCTTCTCGCGTTCGATCATGCCAGCATCTCCGGCGGGCGGGGAACGGAGTCGTTCCGGTCGATCCTCTGCATCATTAGGCCTTCCAGTCGTCGCGCTTGCGCAGGGCCACGGTCATGCCGGCAATCATGAACAGGCCGCCCAGGGCGAGAAGGGTGTCGACGCCGAGCATCCCGAGCGAGAGATTCGCGGCCAGCATCGCGATGACGCCACGCACCCCCATCAGAAATGTATAGACAGAACCATACACGCCAAGTTCGGCAACCGGGGCATAAGCGATGACGAGCTGCATCCAGCAGAGGTCGAACCCGACGTTCATGACGCCGGTGAACGCATAGGGGATGGTGAGATAGAGGGCGGAAGGCGCGAGGAGAAACAGCCAGGGGTTCAGCAGCCCCCCGGAAAAACCGAGCAGCAGACCTCGTTGGGCCCCGTGTTTCGCGATGAACCGGCCGATCACGACATACGCGACCATCTGTACGACGTTGGTCAGGCCGTTCAGATACCCGACAACGGCATTCGACACCTGCCAGCCGGTGACGAGCTTGGTGGGAAGCACGCCGAGCACCAGCAGATTGCCGAACCCGAACAGCATCACCGACACGTTCATCCAGAAGAACCCCGGAGATGCGCGCAGCGTCTCGGTTACAGAGGAAAGCCGGAACCCGCCCGTCGCGAATGACGGCGAGACGGCGCGAGGCAGCACGCGGTTGAAATTGATCGAGGAAACAGAGCCGCAGACTCCCGCGATCAGGAACATCGCCGTCTTGTACCCGGAATCGAGCATCCAGCCGCCGAGAGCGGCCCCGACGATCGTCGTCAGCGCAATGTAGAACCGCACATATCCCATCGCATGGCTGCGACCGGCATCCGAATACATTTCCTTGAGAACCCGCGTGTAGGCGCCCATTCCCAGGCTCTCGACGAACTGGCAGATCACGTACAGAAGGAGAATCGCCGTCGGATTATCGGTGAACCCCACACCGGCGATCAGCAGGCGGGTCAGCGCCGTCGGGACGGTCACGATATCGAGGGCCTTCCAGCCGGTCATCAGCTTGAGCAAGGGAAAGCCGAAGACGAGAGAGAAATAGGGCGCGGCGAGGGCCAGGCCCATTTCGAGGGGTGACGCTTTCAGATGCTTCATCAAAATCGGGATGAAGGGGTTCATCATGCCGATGAAGATGCCGTAAAAGGACCCGGATACCGCGTCGATGGTATACCGGCCGCGATCCGTTTCGGGAATGCTCACCGCGAACGGGATCACCAAGCGTTTCTGCTCACTCTTCCACGGAGGATGTCGCTGTTTTGGCGGGGGCTCCGGCTGTCGGAGACGCGATTGGGGGAAGCAGGGACGGTGGAGTCGCGACCGGCAGGGGGGCCGAGGCAAGGCTTGGCACCGCGGAAGCGATGGATGCGGTGCCCGATGCGTCCGGAAGCAGTACGGACATCGTGCCGACGGCTTCGAACCGGTCGGCGGTGAAAAACTTCAGGCGCGGGTCGGTGGCCGAAGAAACCCATTTCCCGGTCGCCTTGACCCGCTCGTCGGCCATTCCGGGAGCTTTCACGGCAGACAGCAGGGTGAAATTCGAGGTCAGCGGAATTCGGTCCCCTTCGTCTGTTTTGAGAACCCACCGGCGGAACGAGCGTTTGCGGGCCACGTAATGCTCCTCGATGGCGAGGCGCCCCAGCAGGATCGCGGATTGCTCTTCTGCCGCAGCGGTCTCACCGCTCGAAACGATCTCGGCTCCCTTGATGAGCGCGATTTCGATGCCATCGAGCTTCTCGAATGGCCACGGGGGAACGGCGGAGGCGATCTCGGCGGGAAGTGCGGAGCCTGGCACCGGGGGGAGGATCATCGCGCCGGCTTCGGTGTCCGGCAGCTCGATTGGCGCAGACCCATCCGGAAGGAGGGGGATCAGCCCAGAAAGATCATCCGCCGTCGGCCGGCGGATAGGGGGAATCGTAAGGGTTTCGGGCATATGGGGAACGAGCTGCGCGGGTTCCGAGCCGACGAAGGCCGCATCATCACCGACGACCGTGATTTCCTGCGATAGGGTTGCCGCCAAAGGTCCGGGCGACGGTTCCTGTGCAGGGCAGAAGCCGGGCACGCCGCAAAAGGCGTGCGCCAGAAGAACGGCGACGGCAAGACTTCGAGGGGTGAAACTGACCAATGTTCTGCTCCCGTAACCTTTGAGAGTCCGCACTATAACACCTTTTCCCCCTCATTTCCAGCCCCTCCCCCCAGGGTGAGCGCGAACATACATAATCCCCCCACCCTACAGCTTCAGGTGTTCTGATCGCATTTTGTGAGGCATTGACACCTCCCGAATTGATTCATAAGATTGAAGTACCTTGCCCTAGCAGATTGGGAAAAGGGAATCGTCTTGCCGGAGGTGCCGATCATGGGTCATACGATGATGCGAGGAACTCTGTGTGTTGCCCTGCTTCTCGCAGGCGTGTGCACTCCCCTCTTTGCCCAGCAGGTGTCGCCCTTCGGCAGCCGGACCGTCGAGACCGAGACAGATCGCCCGTCCGCCGTGTCCAGCACGGCGGCCACGCCGGCGACCGGTGTTTCCGCGGCCTCGGCCCAGGATGTCGCCTGGGTGCGCCAGGATATGGCCGAAAAGCAGGGCAATACTGTGCTGATCATCAAGGACAACGTCAACATCCGATCCGGCCCTTCGACATCAAACCCGGTCCGCCAGGTTGCCCCGCTCGGGGCGACGTTCGCACTTCTTGGCACCCAGAACGGATGGTATCGCATCTCCCTCAAGGCGGCGGCTGCAGAACCCGCGGCCACGGCGACCCCCGAAGAGATCGAAGCGGCTCAGAACGCTTTCCTCGATGCCTATAAAATCTACACCAAGGCGGCGCTTGCGGGCGGCCGCAATGGAGCCGAGGCAAAAAAGGCCCTTGCAGCCTTCCAGGCGAAATACGCGTCGTACAAGACACTCGTGAAGACGAGCGCGGCGCTTCGCACTATCAAGTCTGGCCGCGCGACCGTCGACAAGGTCGTCATCAGCAAGACTGACTTTACCTCGACCGTCTACTCGAACGGCCGTGTGGTGCGCGTCTTCCCGATCGCTTACGGGGCGAACCCCGATGGCATGAGCAAACAGAAGGAAGGCGATTCCCGCACCCCCGAAGGCACGTTCAAGATCATGAACAAGGCGAAAAATCCCATTTATAAAGGCATTGCCGGTGGCGCGCCCAACAATCCGCTCGGCACCCGCTGGATGGGCCTCAACACCTGGAATGGCAGCATCGGCATGCACGGAACCTCGGCGCCCGGCTCGATCGGCTCGCGCGCTTCGCACGGCTGCGTCCGCATGTATACCGCCGATGCCGAGGAGCTGTTCGACCTCGTGCGTGTCGGAACACCCGTCATCATCGAGCCGGTCAAGAAGGAATGATCCGGTCGGGAGTCCCAGACATGAACCGATCGACCGTTGCTGTCCTTGCGTTGATTGCCCTGCTGAACATCTCGGGCGTCTCCGCCCAGAACCTCGATGATCTCGACGGCATTACCCTGCCGCCGCCGGCATCCCAGAGCGTCACCCCTGACAGAATCAACGAAGGGGCGCAGCTTCTGGCCGCCGGCAAATCCGTCGAAGCCGAAGAGCTTCTCCGCAAGGCTGTCGTCGAGCCGCCTGAAACCGCCGAGGGCTGGTACAACCTCGGACTCGCCCTGTCCTTCAACGGCAAGCATGCCGAAGCCCTCGAAGCCCAGAACAAAGCGCTCGCGCTGCGGGCCGACTTCCCCGAAGCCCGACTGGCTCAGGGAATCGCGCATCTGACGCTCGGAAACCCCGAGCCGGCTCTCGAATCCTTCGAGATCGTCATCGCCCGCACGCCGGACTCCCCGACCGGCCGCGCCGCCTTGTTCGACAAGGGGGCGGCTCTGGGCCGCCTGAAACGGTATGCCGAAGCCGAACTCGCCCTTTCCGAGGCGCTTGCCGCCGATCCCGATGACCCGGCGCCCGCATTCCAGATCGGCAGACTCAAAATGGAGCAGCAGAAGTGGAAGGATGCTCTCGGCTGGCTAGAAACCGCCGCAGATGCCTACCCGCTCGAGGCGAACATTCTGAGCGCCCGTGCCCATCTCCGCCTTGGAAACCGCGCCGATGCCGGAAAGGCTCTCGATATTGCCGCGAAAAGCCTTGATGCCGACGGACAGGACGATGCCACGAAAGCGAAGCTGACGGCGGAGATCGAGTCCCTGCGCAGGGAAGCGACGGCCAGCGGCACAGAGTGATCCTGCGGAAGCAGCCGCACTGCGGCGCTTCCGATTCCTTTCATCCCTCTTCCCGGGATCGCCAGGACCAGGCCAGCAGCAGACTGCCGACGATCGTGAATGTCACGTAGTCGAGCGGCAGACCCAGCAGCCATTTTTTGTGCCAGGGGATGAAGGCCGGGGAGAACTTCCCCCACCCCCACCCCGGATTGAGCATGAACCAGGCAAAATCCTCGACGATCCAGAACACCATCAGGCTGCCGAGAATGCGTGCCTCCGTGCGTGCCGACCAGCGGCCCGTCGCGAAGATCGGCCAGTGGAAGACGAGAGCCATGAACGAGAAAATCCAGGCATGGTACCCCGTCATCGGCCGGCCGCCCCAGAACAGGTCGAGCAGCCAGTGGCTTTCGATCCGCCAGGTCGGAAGCCCCGAGGCCCAGCCGTTCGGCCCCTCGATCTGGATCTCGGCCATTCCGAAGAACACCGCCGTGACCGCCACGAACAGAACCCCCGCCAGGGGTTTCAGAGCATGCGGAATCTCCACGCCCTCTTTCATGGGATTCTGCCATCCTGTTCCTGCAGGGGCGATTCGCGAACCGCCCCTGCGCCGAATGGAACGTCTTTTTTAAGGAAATAATATATATACATAGATATAAATAGGCTGGTTCGTTCCGGGCTAGTTCCGGCCGAGAATCTCCGCAAGGAGATCACGGGCCGCGTGGGGTTTGGCGATGCGGGTTGCATGGCCGCGCATGGAGGCGAGGCGTCCCGGGTTCGCGAGAATGCCGCGGATGCGGAATTCGAGGGCGGCCGGGTCGTAAGCCTTCATCGCAGCGCCGTTCTCAAGAAGGAAATCGGCATTCCGTTCTTCCTGGCCGGGAATCGGCGAGACGACAAGCATGGGAAGCCCGACGGCCAGGCACTCCGAAGTCGTCAGTCCGCCGGGCTTGGTGATCGCGAGATCCGCACAGGCCATCACCCGCTCGATCGTGCGGGTGAACCCCATTGGGAACAGCCGCCCGGGGTGCTCCGTGGCGAGGTTGGTCAGCGAGGTGAGGAGCTGTTCGTTCTTCCCCGCCAGGGCGATGATCTGGAACTCCCCGGGGATCCCGAGAAGCCGCTTGGCGAGGGCGTCGATCCCGCCGACCCCGAAGCCCCCCGACATCATCAGGAATGTCGTCTTCTTCGGATCGGCCCCGATCTCGGCGGCGCAGACGGCGCGGTCACGAGTCTCGGCGAACACCGGCATGATCGGTATCCCCGTGGCCCGGATCGTCTCGCGTGGGATTCCCCGGTCGGCGAGCTTGAACGCGACTTCATCCGTCGCCGCGAAATATCCGGTCATTCCCTCGTGCAGCCACATCGTGTGGATGTCGAAATCCGTGACCTGGACATAGGTCGGCTTGTCCCAGCAGCCCTGCCGGATCTCGCGCGACAGCAGCTCGGCGGGCAGAAAGTGCGTGCAGACGACGATGTCGGGTGCGATTTCCCGCAGCTTCGTCATGACATTCCCGGTGTTGAGCCGCTGGATCGCCCGTCGCACCTTGTTCATCGCCGAATCGTGATCCTGCTGGTCGGATTTGCGATAGATATAGCCCCAGAGCGACGGATGCTTCTCGACGATTGAAAGATACGAATCAGCATACATCTTGCGAAATATATCATTCACGATGGTCATCAAGTCGACATGCACTGCTCGGACTCCGGGAAAGAATTTCTCCGCTGCGGCTTTCACCGACTCGGCTGCGCGCATGTGGCCCGCTCCGGCAGAGACACTCAGAATGGCAATCGTTTTTTCGCTCATCGTATAGCTCCTTGTCGAATGCGGTCCGTCAATCAAGCAGGTGAAACGTGTCCTTCAGAAGGTTTTCGGAGTCTCCTCCGACCAGCACTTCGAAATCGCCCGGTTCGGTGCCCCAGGACATGTTCGCGCGCAGGAACGCCAGGTCATCGGCTGCGAGATCGAACGTGACCGTGCGGCTTTCGGATTTCGGGATGTGGATCTTCCGGAAGCCGGCAAGCTGCCTGATCGGACGGGTGACGCTTCCGACGAGATCTCGAAGATACAGCTGGACCACCTCCTCCCCGTCCCTCGCCCCCGTGTTCGTCACCGTCACGGAAACGGCGAGCCTGCCGTCGCGCGAAAGAGTTTTTGCGCTGAGACGGAGATCCGAATACCTGAATGTCGTGTAGGAAAGGCCATGCCCGAACGGATACAGCGGGGAGTTCGGCACATCGATATATTTGCTTGTATACTTGTTTTCGGATTCCGGTCGGCCGGTGTTCTTCATGTTGTAATACAGCGGAATCTGACCGACCGATCGTGGGAACGTCATCGTCAGCTTTCCGGACGGGCTGAAGTCGCCGAAAACGACGTCACAGATGGCTTTCCCTCCCATCGAGCCGGGATACCAGGCTTCGAGGATTGCGGGGACGGCCTTGTGCAGTCGGGTGATGGCGAGCGGCCGTCCATTGAGCAGAATTGCCGCCACGGGCTTCCCGCTTCGCGCAATGAGCTCAGCGAGTTCGTTCTGTCTGCCGGGAAGGTCGATATCCGAGCGGGAGGCTGCCTCCCCGCTCATCGTTTCCGTCTCCCCCAGCACAAGCAGGACGGCATCGGCCTTGCGAGCGGTATCGAGGGCTTCGCGCAGGCCCGACGGCCTCGACACGCCACGGCCGGAAACATCGGTTCCCTTGGCGAAGAGAACCTTGGTGCTGGAGCTCACGGCCTCGCGCACGGCCCCAAGCACGGAAAGCACCTTCCCGCCGTCACCCGCGCCGTGCCAGTTCCCGAGCAGATCGGTCGTAGCATCGGCAAGCGGGCCGATCACGGCGATCGAACGAAGATCCTTTCGGAATGGCAGAACGCCGCCTTCGTTTTTCAGCAGCACGAACGACTCGCGGGCGATTTCCCGGCTCGCGGCGAGATGCTCGTCGCAGAAGACGACGCGTGCTTCCCGCACTTCGTCACATCCCTTGAAGGGGTGTTCGAACAGGCCCAGCTCGGCCTTCACGGTGAGAATACGGCGCACGGCATCGTCTATCAGGGCCTCGGGAACCTCGCCCTTCCGGACCATTGTTGCGAGATGCTTCAGATACACCGCCCCCTGCATGTCCATGTCGACACCTGCCTGCAAGGCAAGCCGCCCCGCCTCAGCCTCATCGGAGGCAATCCCGTGGGGAACGAGCTCGTTGATCGAGGTGTAGTCGGTCACGACGAATCCCTCGAAGCCCCAGCGTTTGCGCAGCGTGTCGGTGATCAAATGACGGTTCGCGGTGCAGGGCACCCCGGCGATCTCGTTGAACGCCGTCATGAAGGTGCGCGCCCCCGCCTCGGAACAGGCGCGGAACGGCGGAAGATACGTTTCCTCGAGCGTCCGGTCCGAAATATCGGTGGTGTTATAGTCGCGGCCGGCTTGCGCGGCGCCGTAAGCCGCGAAATGTTTCGCACAGGCGATGACCGAGTCCGGCGCGGAAAGGTCGGGTCCCTGATATCCGCGCACCTTTGCCCGGGCGATCAGCGATCCGAGAAAAACATCCTCGCCGGAACCCTCGGATACCCGGCCCCAGCGGGGATCCCGGGCGATGTCGACCATGGGCGAGAAAACCCAGTGAATTCCCTCTGCCGACGCCTCGATAGCTGCGATACGCGCAGACCGCTCGAGCGCTTCCAGGTTCCACGTGCAGGACTCCCCGAGCGGAATCGGGAAGATGGTGCGATGCCCGTGGATCACGTCGTAGCCGAACAGCAGCGGAATCTTCAGACGCGTCTGCGTCACGGCGATGTTCTGCAGATACCGTGTGTAGGAGGCGGTGAATGCGTTGAAAAGGCCGCCGCACTTCCCCTGCTGAACGTACGCGAGATAATCGGCGTTGACCGTCGGCCCCGTTTGGTCCCAGGTGCTGGTGAACAGGGTCATCTGCCCGATCTTCTCTTCGAGGGTCATGCGGCTCAGAAGCGACTCGACAAGCAGCTTCCGGCCGGGCGATGCGCTTTCCGCCGGTGCAAGGAGGCCGAAAAACAAGGCGGTCAACATCAAAACCCTGAATAACCCGGTTCGTGTCATGGTGTTCCTCCCATGGGTGTCGGGGGACGCGTCGTGCGCGGAAGCCCCGGAAACGTGAAGTCGAGCTTCGCAAGCCCGTTTCGGACTTCCGGGACGCTCATGAACAGGCGCCACAGCAGTCCGGAACGGAAATTCTCCAACATGATGACAATCGGCCCCTGGTCAATGGCCAGTGTCGAGGAAGCAATCCAGCCCAGATGCGGGCAGAAGGCATCTTTGAAGCCGTCTCTGCCGAACAGACCATCGCCCAGCACGTCATGGAAATACCGGGCGGCGCGCAACGACTGGGCCGGCGTATACGGCATCGACGAGAGGGCTGCCGTCGGGGCGATCACCCCGAGGTCATTTGTCGGGCTGTGTGCGTCGTATCCCCACGGGTTGTCACACGAGGTCAGACCCCAGCAGTTCGGCGAGTAGCTCGGGTAGCCATGCGGGTTTTCCTGGCAATGGAGATAGTTGATCATGGCGTGACGGACATTCTGCTCCCAGTAGTCGGCATACCTGTCCTTCAAGCCGCGCGGGTCGAGCCCCAGGAAGGAATACTGTGAAATGAACAGCGGTCCGCCAAGTTCGGGGCCGAGGGGGAGCGTGATGCCGCCGCAGGATGCCGTTCCATTCAGGAACGTCGGGCCGGTTGCCCAGCCTTCATGATAGGCGCGAGCCGATATGGGATGGGTCGGGGAAGAGGCTGCGAGGACATACGTGATCAGGCATTCGTTGTATCCCCTGATCGGCAGGTTCATCTTCCAGCCGTGTCGCGAGGACCAGTGCCAATAGAGCCGTTGCTCGCCTCGGGTGTACCAGTCCCACTCGATATCGTGCCAGAGCCTGTCGATCTTCCGTCGAAGCAGCGCCTCGGCCGTTCCGGCCCCGTCGTAATACGCGCGGACGGTCAGCAGCCCCTGGACCAGAAAGGATGTCTCGACGATATCGCCGCCGTCGTCGAATGGGCTGAAGGGAATCGTCCTGCCGGTGTGACCGTCAAGCCAGTGGGGCCAGGCGCCATGAAACCGGTCGGCCCGTTCGAGAAAAGAGACGATCTTCAGGCACCGGTTGAGCACCTGGTTCCTGCTCAGCCAGCCGCGTTCGACGCCGACGAGCATCGCCATGAGGCCGAATCCCGTGCCTCCGGTTGTGACGGTGTCGGGAGTCGTGTTGCGCTCCGGGGCAAGCCCCGAAACGGGATGTCCGAAATCCCAGAAGTAGGCCAGGGTTCTCTGCTGGATGTGGTCCAGCATGCGGGAATCGGCTTCCGACAGTCTCGGGGCTGCGAAAACGGGGAGGGAAATGAAGAATGCCAGGAGGAGGACAGGCAGACAGCAGCTCGTGAAATCCGCTTTTGCAGCGAGATGATGCTTTCTCATGGATATCCTCCCCACGCCTTCGTTCGTGCAGCTTCCAGATTACCACGTGAAGCAGGCAATGAAAAATCCGCCATCCGCTCCAGCTCAGACAAGGGACTGCCCTCGGTAGGAGAGAAGGGGGATTGACGAAGAGATGCCGGGCGAGTATTGAAGAGGAGCGTGATCGGATCGATGGGTTGCGCTCAGGATGTCGGATGGAGAATATATTGCAATGAATATACAGAACGAGTATCAATATCGCGCGATCGTGGCGGGACGGATCGCCCTTCTCGCAGGGAAGCTCATCCGGCGGAACTTCGAGGGAACGAGCAGAATCGAGTTCAAGGGAACGACGGATCTCGTCACGGAGACGGATTATGCGTCGGAGGCATTGATACGTGACGAAATTGCGAAGGCGTTTCCCGGGGAGCTTTTCATGGGTGAGGAAGGCGGCGGTGCCGCGTTCGATGCCGATCTTGTCTGGATCGCCGATCCGCTCGACGGAACCACGAACTTCGCGCACCGGCTTCCCCACTTCTCGGTATCGATCGCCTGCTGCGTTCGCGGCGAGCCCGTTGCCGGTGCTGTCTATCAGCCGATCAACGATGATCTGTTCCATGGCTGGAAAGGCGGCGGTGCTTGGCGGAACGGAAAGCGCATCCACGTCTCGTCCCAGACCAACCCGATGAAGGCCCTTGCCGTGACGGGATTTCCGTATGATCCTTCTGGTTGCCTCGATGCGCTGGTTGGCCGCGTCCGGTCTGTTATGCCCCGTACCCAGGGCCTGCGCCGACTTGGTTCGGCCGCGATGGATCTGTGTTACACGGCTGCCGGGGTGTTCGACATCTACTGGGAAACGACCCTCAAACCGTGGGATGTCGCTGCCGGCTTCCTTTTCATCCGTGAGGCGGGCGGCACGATCACGAACTTCTCCGGTGGGCCAGCACCCCTGAATGGCGGTGAAATGATCGCTACCAACACCCTCCTCCACCCGCTTGCCCTGGAGATGATCGACTTCCCGCAACAGCGATGAAGGCAAAATAGAAACGCCGGTACCCCTGCCTGGGTGCACCGGCGTTGTGGTTGAGCCCGTCAGGTTCAGGGCTTGGGTGAATGCTGTGTGTTCTGCATCGAGCGTGGCTGGCCGGTGGTTTCGATGACATTCAGCCAGAGCGAGCTTTCGGGATCGATGACCTTGCGGCTCTTGACGGTCATCTCGATCGGGATGTGCGTGAACTGGTTGTTCCAGATACCGACGACCAGACCGGTCTTGCCCGCCATGCCGGCGTGCGCCGCATTCTGGGCAAGCGTGGTGCAGTAGACACTGTCCGAGGGAAGCGCCTTAGAACTGCGGATCATATAACTCGGGTCGATATATTTGATCGTCATCGGAACGTTCTGCGAGGCGAAATAGCTTTTGAGTCCGTCACGCAGGAAGATGCCCACGTCGTTGAACTTGATATTGCCCGACTTGTCCTTCTCGAAGCTCTTCTCGAGCCGCTGCCCGACGCCTTCGGCGACGACGATCACGGCATGGCCGCGACGCAGAATGCGCTGCTTCACGCTCTCGTAGAACCCGTTCGGTCCTTCGAGATCAAACGGCAGCTCGGGAACGAGGCAGAAGTTGACGTCCTGCGAGGCAATCGCTGCGTTTGCCGCAATATAGCCGGAATCGCGGCCCATCAGCTTGACCAGGCCGATCCCGTTCATGACCCCTTTTGCCTCGACGTGGGCCGCCCGGATCGATTCGACGGCGATCGAAAAGGCAGTCTCGAAACCGAATGTTTTTTCGATAAAATTGATATCGTTATCGATCGTCTTCGGGATGCCGACGACTCCGATCGGGAGCCCGCGCTTCTTGATCTCGTTGTGGATGTCCAGCGCTCCGCGCAGCGTCCCGTCGCCACCGACACAATACAAGATATTGATGTCGAAATCCATCAGACGGTCGACCATCTTGCTGACATCCTGCGGACCGCGTGACGAGCCGAGCATCGTGCCGCCATGCTCATGGATCTCGGATACCATCTCGGGATCGAGCACGATCGGGTTGAGTTTGAACTCCTTGATCAGGCCCTGATACCCATACCGGAAGCCGTAGATCGTCTTGACGCCGTACCACCAGGAATGCTGCATGACAAGCGCGCGGATGACGTCATTGATGCCGGGGCAGAGGCCGCCGCAGGTAACGATGCCGATCTTCGTCTTCGACGGCTCGAAGAAGATCTTCTCACGGGGCCCGGCCCGCTCGAATGTGATCGGCTGCCGGTTCTCCTGGATACACTTTTGGACGGCATTCCACGAGACATTGTACAGAACGCGCTCGTCGTTCGGCACGTAGTTCGTCAGGTAATCCCCGTCGATCTTCGAAAGACCGAGCGGTGACTCGAACTTGGGCTCCCCGAGCTCGGATACGATGAAATCCTGCTGGTTGATCTCCATGATGGCGCTCCCCTCTCCGTAGATTCACGATGGCGCTTTCCGCCGTGTCCGGTCCTTACTACCGGCTTCCGACCACATCTGTCAAGCCGGCCCCCGACAGCTGCGAACGCCGGCAGCCGGTCCGACACGCGAAAAGATGTTTCGTTTGGTGCCCCGGCGTGCTATTCGTTAGATATGCTCGACGCGCTGCTGCTCACGGCATTTTCGAATATGCTCGCCCTGCTGCCGCTGTATGCGGCGCTCCGGCTTGCCCAGAATATGCAGTCCCCACCCCCGCTGACTCTCTGGGAACAGGCGGTCGCGTCGGTTCCGCTGATGTGCGGATGCATCGTTGCCGCCGTTGCCCTGCTGATGTGGCGCCTCTCGATATCGGCCGGGATGGCCCATTCGGCCCGCCTGACGCTGGTCGGTAACATCGCGGTCATGACGATCGTCTGGGTGGTGCTTCCGGCAGCCGGATTGGAACTCTGGCTGCAGACCGCCGCCATCGAGATCTGGAGCATCCTTGCCGCGGTTTTCCTGCTGATGGTCAGCTTTTTCGTGCCGCTCAAAGCCCTCTGGCGGGCTGTCGTCTCACCTGTGAAGCCGGAGCATGACGGACGCCAGGAATAACCGGTTCAGGCCGCCTTCGCGTGGTGGATCAGGTCCTCATACACCGCATCGCCGCGCACCTCGAACCGCCGGAACCGCCGGGCCAGCTCCCGGACCGTCGCGGCCCGGACCCAGTCTTCTCCGGACTCCTTCAGGCCGGGATCGAGCAGCTTGCCCGGTTTGAACTTTTGCAGGATGAAATGCTCGACCCCGATCCCCTCGAGCATGTCGGCGACGCGATGGATATCCCGATCCGTGACGATCTTGGGGTGAACGGTCGTGCGGAATTCATGCCTGATGCCGCTTCCCGCGATCAGTCGGGCGCTGCGGACAACGGGATCCGTCGTCTCGACCCCGAACCGCGACCGGTATCCCTCGTCGCTGGATTTGATATCCATGGCTATATATGAAATCATATTCTGGACGAGCAGGGATTCGAGCCGGGAAGGGTAAAAGCCGTTCGTGTGCAGGGCGACTTCAAAACCCAGCTCCTGGACACGCGCGATTGCCTCCCCGATTCCCGGCTGCATGAGAGGCTCTCCGCCGCTGAACACGACCCCTTCGAGGAACCCGCGCCGCTTCTCGAGGAAGCTGAGCACTTCCGGCCAGGTGATGTCACCGGGTTGCCGGATGTCGACCAGGCTTGGATTGTGGCAGTAGGAGCACCGGAGGTTGCAGCCCTGGAGAAAGACGACCGCGGCCATCCGGCCTGGGAAGTCGATCATCGTGAAGGGCTGCAGACCCCCGACGCGGATGTCGGGGTGTGACTGCATCATGGCATCTCTTCCCGGTCAGACGACCGTGCGCACCAGCTCCTGCGCGTCGAGCGCGTTGCGTTCGTTGTATTCGCTCTTCTTGCCGGCGTTGAACTGCGAAACCGGCCGGTAATACCCCATGACGCGCGTCCAGACCTCGCACGTGGTGCGGGCGTCGGCAGGCAGCTCGATCCGGTCGGGAACCGGCGCATCCGGGTTCGCTTCCATCATCTCGGCTCGCCGCCGCGTGATCTCAGCGTTGTCGCAGGTCGGGCAGTAGGGGTGCTCGCCGGCGATGTACCCATGCTTCGGGCAGACCGAGAAGGTCGGGGTGACGGTTATGTACGGCAGCCGGAACTGGCTGAGAGACTTCTGAATCAGCCGTTTGCACGAGCCGGCATCAGGAATCCGCTCGCCGACATACAGATGAAGAACCGTGCCGCCAGTGTACATTCGCTGCAGCTGCTCCTGGTGGCTCATGATCTCGAACAGATCGCCCTGGTAGCCGACCGGAAGCTGGGTCGAGTTCGTGTAATAGGGCGCGGCCTTCGGGCCGGCCTGGAGAATGCCTTCGAAACGCTTCTGATCCTCGCGGGCGAACCGGTAAGTCGCGCCTTCGGCCGGGGTCGCCTCGAGATTGTACAGATGACCCGTGGTCTGCTGGGCCTGCACGATCAGCTCGCGCATGTGGTTCATGATGCGGGTAGCCAGCTCGACACCTTCCTTCGACGTGATGTCGATGGCGTTGTCGGTGAAGTTGCGGATGCACTCGTTCATGCCATTCACGCCGACCGTCGAGAAGTGGTTGCGCAGCGTCCCGAGATACCGGCGGGTGTAGGGGAACAGGCCGCCATCGATCAGACGCGTGATTACCTTACGCTTGATCTCGAGGCTCTTCACTGCCAGCCCGACGAGGTTGTCAAGATCCGTGGTCAGGGCCTCATAATTGCCCTTGTGCTTGAAGCCGAGCCGGGCGAGGTTCAGCGTGACGACGCCGATCGAGCCGGTCTGCTCGGCCGAACCGAACAGGCCGTTCCCGCGCTTGAGGAGTTCGCGCAGGTCGAGCTGCAGCCGGCAGCACATCGACCGCACCATGTTCGGCTGCAGGTCGGAGTTGAGGAAATTCTGAAAATACGGCAGACCATACTTCGCGGTCATCTCGAACAGCGCGTCGCAGTTCGGGTGATCCCAGTTGAAATCCTTCGTGATGTTGTAGGTTGGGATCGGGAACGTGAAGGCACGCCCTGCACGATCCCCGGAGCACATAACCTCGATGAACGCCTTGTTGATCATGTCCATCTCGGCCTGAAGGTCACCGTATGTGAAATCGACGTGTTTTCCGCCGACGAGCGGGGTCTGCGTGCGCAGATCCTCGGGGCAGGTCCAGTCGAAGGTGAGGTTCGTGAAGGGGGTCTGCGTGCCCCATCGGGACGGCACGTTCAGATTGTAGATGAACTCCTGGATGCCCTGGTAGACTTCATGGTAGGTCAGCCTGTCGAGCTTGACATAGGGGGCGAGATATGTGTCGAACGAGCTGAAGGCCTGTGCACCGGCCCATTCATTCTGGAGGGTCCCGAGGAAGTTGACCATCTGGCCGAGGGCGCTGCGGAAATGCTTCGCGGGGCCGGCCTCGATTTTGCCGGGAACGCCGTTGTAGCCTTCCTGGAGCAGCATGCGAAGCGACCAGCCGGCGCAGTAGCCGGACAGCATGTCGAGATCGTGGATATGGAAGTCACCGTTCCGGTGTGCCTCGCCGATCTCGGGAGTATAGACGTGCGACAGCCAGTAGTTCGCCACGACCTTGCCCGAGACGTTGAGAATCAGGCCTCCCAGAGAATATCCCTGGTTTGCGTTGGCTTTCACACGCCAGTCCTGCTGGCCGAGATACTCGTTGATCGAGCTCACGACATCGACGAAGCTGCGCTTGCCCTCGCGCATCTGCTTGTGCTGCTCGCGATAGACGATGTAAGAGCGGTTGGTCTGCAGGTAGTTGTTCGCGATCAGGATATGCTCGACCACATCCTGAATCTCTTCGACGGTTGGGGTCCCGGACTGGTGTCGATGGGCCAGGACGTTCACGACCTGGCTCGCCATGCGGGCCGAATCAACCGATCCGAACTCGCCCGTTGCCTTGCCGGCGCGCTCGATCGCCGACCGGATGCGTTCCGGATCGAACGCTTTTTTCACGCCATCACGACCAACCAAATACTGAAGTTCCCGACCCTGCTTCATGCTGCCTCCGCTCCCCGACCCTTTTCTGAAGTGTTTACACCTGGTATTTCCGGTGCGTTGTCAAAATAGTGATGATACATCCACCGATTCCGTGCCCCAGGAAGAAGGCTTTCGAAGACAGCAAAAGCCTTGACGGTTAATTTCGCATCAAATGCAAAAGGCCGCCTGGTGCGTGCTTGGAGGGAATCTGATTCGTCGATGTTCGTCGGTCGATCGAACCGGGAGAGAGTACACCACGCCGGGAGGGGTTCGCGCAAGGGGGGGTGGTCAACTTTTTTCATCCGCTTTTGATGCGTGTTTTGGGGATGTAGGGGTTGCCGACCGGCATGTGCCCTTGCGAAAAAATTTTTGACGCGGAATTCGTCAGAACAGAAGCGCCGAGAGGGCTCCAAAGAGTACGCCGATCATGGCCGCGACATTCTTGATCGATTGTAGGTGCCTGCCGGCCGTGAGATGGACGAGTTTCTCGATCTCCTCGTTCGTGAGACTGCCCAGCCGTTCAGCAACGATCAAGCGCACATCGAGCGAATTCATGGCTGCGCCCAGCATTCGACCCGCCATCGTCTCAACTTTATCGGCAACGGGCGTCCCGTCCGTCTTCATCTCGCGCGCAAGACGCTGCACCGATTCTCTCATGGCCTGTCGAAATCGGTTCGACCGGCACAGTTTGTCCACCGTCGCCTCAAGGTGCGTCCACAAGGCCGAGAGGATGCCATCGAGCGTGATTCCTGCCGCCCTTCCGAATGGGACGAGTGAGGTTTCATCCAGCTCGCTCTTGAGTCCACTGCGCGAGCGGAGATACTCCTTCACCGCCTGTGCCACGCCCTGGGAAAGCATCTCCTGAAACTCGGCATCGTTCGAAAGGTCCTCAAGATGCTCGGGAAGCGCCGTCCGGATGAGTTTCGGGATTCCCTGCCGGATCGCCGCCTCTTCCAGCATCTCTGGCCGCAACAGCTGCGTGGAAACGGCGTCTGCAATCGCCCGTTCGAGCGAGGCGCGCGATGCCGGAATCAGCCCCGGGGTGAACGGAATCCGTCTGCCGAGGAGATACCGAGGCTCCCGCGGATAGAACAGCATCCAGACCGCCAGCCATGCCGCGAAATACCCATGCATCATGGCAAACAGGATCAGCCCCACCGTTTTCATGACATGCACTATACCCCGAATCCGCCAACCAATGAAAGAACCCCCGGCGTTCTTTACATCCCGTGTGGCGCTCGATCCGAGTGGGATCGTCGTGCCACCAAATCGACGGCAAGGGCGGGTTTCAAACACGCCTCATGGCCGATGCCCGGATATTTTTTATCACTTGTTGTACCCCAGCGGGGATGTTACAATGACAGATAGTTCCTGATGAGCATTATGTGTAAGGAGTAGAAGGAAGAATGAAAAAGATCCTCAGGACCCTGGCTGTTGCCGCTCTGGCGGCTGTCGCGGCGGCTCCGGCCATCGCCGAGACCGTTCCCGGCAAGTATCTTGTGTTTTTCAAGACAACGAAAAGCGTCCCGGCCGGCAGCCATGACAAGGTTGTCCGGTTCCTTCAGGATGCCAACCGCAAGAACATCGACCAGCTCACGAAGGCCGTCGGAACCCGCGGCGACGCGATTTCACCGCTCTGGATCGTGAATGGCGCCGTCGTGAAGGCCTCGAAGAGCGAGCTCGCTTCGCTCGAGAAGCTTCAGAACGTCGCTTCCGTCAAGCCGGTCGAATATCGCAAATGGATCGACCTGCGCAACCCCACCCGTGTCACCCGCACCGATACGGCCCCGGTATGGAATATCGTGAAGGTTCGCGCCCCAGAAGTCTGGCAGACCTACAACATCGACGGCTCGGGTATCGTCGTCGGTCACCTCGACACGGGAGCCGCCGCCGCTCACCCGGCTCTTGCGGGCAAGATCCTCGCGTTCAAGGATTTCACCTCTGCCCCGAAGCCCGAGGCCTATGACGACCAGGGCCACGGCTCCCACACCGCCGGCACGATCGCCGGCGGGAACGGCCTCGGCGTTGCCCCCGGCGCCCGCCTCATCGTCGCCAAGGTATTCGACAAGCAGGGCGGAGCTCAGGATGCCTGGCTGCTTCAGGCCATGCAGTGGGTCATGGATCCCGATGGCAACCCCGAGACCAACGATGCCCCCCAGCTGGTCAGCAACTCCTGGGGCTCTGACGACGTTGCCGACAAGACGTTCTGGGAAGCCGTGAACGCCTGGGTCGCCGCCGGTATGGTCCCGGTGTTCGCAGCCGGAAACAACGGCCCCTCGGGCAAGGTCGGCACCCCCGGCAACTTCCCGCACTCCTGGGCCGTTGCAGCCACCAAGAAAGACGACACCATCGCCTACTTCAGCAGCGTCGGTCCGACCGTCTGGGATGGCGTCACCTACGTGAAGCCCGACATCGCCGCCCCCGGCTACAACGTCATCTCCTGTGACACCGGCGCCGGCACTGTCTCTAACATGGGCACCTCGATGGCCTGCCCGCACGTCGCCGGACTTGTCGCCCTGATGCTCCAGGCCAATCCGAAGCTCACCTACGAGCAGGTCAAGAACCTGGCCGAGTCGACCGCCGTCGATCTGGGCACCCCCGGCAAGGACAACAAGTTCGGCTGGGGCCGCTTCGACGCCGTCGAGACGATCAAGAAGGTTCTCGAAAACGCCTCCCTGGAAGCCGCGTTCGCCGCCTATGATCGCGCCCTCTCCGCGGAAGTCGCCCTCGTGGGCGTCCAGGCCGGCTCCCCGCTCGCCGGTCCCCTCGCCGACTCCCTGCTCGTCCGCTGCAAGAGTCTTGATGAAGGCGAGTTCCGCGCCCTCTCGATCGCCGTCGAGAATGCCGGAAGTGAAGCCGGGAAGAAGCTCTTGAAGCAGGCCGCCGCCGTCCGTAAGGGTGAGGCCCTCCAAAAGTAACCGTGTGTTCTCTCTGAATTCGCGCCGGG
>DATCTT010000428.1:0-4184 GCA_036567845.1 Candidatus Ozemibacteraceae bacterium
TTCAGGCGCAGGCTGCGGGCCGTCGGCCCTTTCCCGACCAGCACGTCGAAATGGTAATCCTCCATGGCCGGATACAGCACTTCCTCGACCGTTTTGCTCAGCCGGTGGATCTCGTCGATGAACAGAACATCCCCCGCTCGCAGTCCCGTCAAAAGTGCCGCGACATCTCCGGCCCGCGTCAGAACGGGGCCCGAGGTGATGCGAATCTGCACGCCCATCTCGGCGGCGATCACATTGGCCAGGGTTGTTTTGCCGAGCCCGGGGGGGCCCAGCAGAAGCGTGTGATCGAGCGGTTCCCCGCGCTGTTTCGCGGCTGAGATGAAAACTCGCAGCTTTTCGACGATCTCGCGCTGTCCGACGAACTCGTCGAACTTTTTCGGCCGCAATGTCGGCAGAATGATGTCATCCTCGGCGATGGGCTTGGGCGTCAGCACCGAGGGTTCGGAGGGCATGCCGCCGGCAAGCTCCTCCTCGTTCGGGAACGGGACATCCGGGGGGAGGATCGAGTCGCCTGGTTTCGAACGCTTGCGCATGGCTGTCAGGAGAAGGCCCTCAGAACAGCCTCGATGACGGTCTGCAGGTCGGCGTCGGCCGGCAGCGTGGCTGCTGCGTCGCGCAGAGCGCGGTCGATCTCCTTGCCGGTGTATCCGAGATTTTCGAGAGCGTCACGGGCATCCCGCTCGCAGGCGAGAGGACGACCACCCGCTGAGGCGCCGGAGGCGGCGCGTGCCAGGGCATCCTCGTTCATCCCGATTCCGAGCTTCGCCACGCTCTCCTTCAGCTCGATCACGAGACGGGAGGCAAGCTTCGGCCCGACCCCCTTCAGTGCTGTCAGACCCCGCGAGTCCTCGCACATGATCATCTCGACGAGGCGCTCGACAGGCGCCGCGGAAAGAATGTTGACGGCCAGCTTGGGACCGATCTTGTTGACGCGGGTCAGAAGCCGGAAGAACGAGCGCTCCTCCTCGGTCGCGAAGCCGAAGAGCTGGGGACCTTCCTCGCGCCAGTGGAGGTGGCACAGAAGGGTGACCGTCTCACCCGGCTCAGCGAGAGCCTTGAACGTGGAGAAGGGCGTCAGCGCTTCGAGCGCAAGACCGTTCCAGTCGACGACCGCGCGATGGGGCAGCTTCGCGATCAATCTTCCCCGCAATTGTTCAATCATGATCGCCTCGTCGCTCCAAAGATAGATGGCAGAATAGTATTAACGAAAAGGACGGTTCACCACAGAGACACGGAGACACAGAGGTCGGTCATCTGAAGATATGGATGAGAGTGGGAGGGGTGATCTCGGGCGCATCGCGATGCGCCCCTGGCAAGAGACAACCCTCTGTGCCTCGGTGACTCTGTGGTTCGTTCCTTCTACCGCAGCCTTGACAAGGAGGGCTTCGGAAACGAAACGGCGCGGGGCTTCTACAAGGAAAACCCGCGCCATTCGATCGTGGATGGTTTACTCGGCAGCAGCCGCTTCCATGTCGGCGTCGGAGATTTCGGCGTTGTGGTAGACGTTCTGGACGTCATCGTGCTCTTCGAACTGGTCGATCAGCTTGATAACCTTCGGGGCGTCGCTGCTGGCAACCTTCACGGTGGTCTTGGGAATCATCGAAACCTGGGCTTCGCTGATCTTGAGACCCTTCTCCTCGAGCTTGGGCCGGATATCGAGGAAAGAAGTGGGGTTGCAGTAGATCTCGAAGCCGTCGCCGGTGTCCTTGAGATCGTCGCAGCCGGTGTCGAGAACGATTTCCATCAGGCTGTCTTCGGTCGCTTTCGGATTCTCTTCCTTGGAGATGAAGAAGAAGCCTTTGTTCTCAAACATGAAGGAGACACAGCCGGGGGTGCCCATGTTGCCACCGCCCTTGCTGAAGATCTTCTGCACTTCGGCGACCGTGCGATTCTTGTTGTCGGTCAGGGTGCGGATCAGCACCGCAACGCCGCCCGGGGCATATCCCTCGTAGGTGATTTCCTCGTAGTTCACGCCTTCCAGTTCGCCGGTGCCTTTTTTGACGGCGCGGTCAACGTTATCGCGGGGCATGTTGGCGTCTTTCGCGGTCTGGATGGCAGCCCGAAGCTTCGGGTTGCTGTCCGGATCGCCGCCGCCGTTGCGCGCCGCAATGGTGATTTCCTTGATGATCTTGGTGAAGAGGCGCCCGCGGATGGCGTCGAGCTTGCCCTTTACATGCTTCACCTTGGCCCATTTATTATGACCAGACATTCAAGCCTCCTGAAAGGTAGAGAACTGGGAATCGAAACTCGTGGAGGGAGTATATACACAGGAAAGCGCTTGCTGCAAGTACTAACTCAAGATGACACCGATATCGCCGATTCCCGGCGACGGATGCGTCACCACGAAGGCACAATGACCCAAAAAGGACCTACCACAGAGACGCAGAGAAACAGAGTTGCTGAAAAAGATTTTCCTCTGTGCCTCTGTGACTCTGTGGTGAACCCGTTTCGTCAGGCGCCGCCGTGATCTTCGGGGTCCTGGGCGAGGACGTTCTCGAAGCCGAGCGTTTCCACCGTCTCGATGGCCTCGAGATACTCGTCATGGGTGATCTCGCGGTCGAGCGGCGGCTTCCCGTGCGCCTGGTGCGCGGGAAAATACTGGCACATGAGGCTGATGTGCACCTTCGTGCCGAGTTCGGATTTCAGCCACTCGAACGACGCGCGGGTGCCTGAGAGTCGCTCGGGAAGGACAAGATGCCGGATGATCATGCCTGAGGTCGCGATGCCGTTCTCGTCGAGAACGAGCTTTCCGTCGTCGGTCATCCGGAACATGGCTTTCAGGGCCTGTCGGTCGTGCGTGACGTAGTCGGCGCAGCGAGACAGGCGGAGCGCGACGGCATCGTCGGCATACTTGATGTCGGGAAGCCAGATGTCGACCAGTCCGTCGAGGAGCTCGAGCACCTCGAGGGATTCATAGCCAGACGTATTGTAAACGATCGGAATCGGCGGAACGGCGCCCGTTTCGCGGACGCGCAGGATCCCTTCGAGAAGCTGAGGGATGAAATGAACCGGCGTCACGAGGTTGAAATTGTGGACTCCCCGCCGCGCCAGCAGGGTCAGAACCTTCACCAGCCGTTCAGAACAGACCTCCTCCCCGTTGTGAAGCTGGGAGAAGGGAAAATTCTGGCAGAAGAGACACCCGAGTGTGCAGTGCGAGGTGAACAGCGTTCCGGAGCCGCGTGTGCCGGAAATCGGCGGCTCCTCGCCGTGGTGCGCGTTCCAGGAGGCGAGCTTGAGCACCGGGCCGGCGCCGCAGAAGCCCGTCTCGCCCGACCGACGCCGTGCCCCGCAGGCTCTCGGACACAGCCGGCATGGGTCCATCAGGGCATACAGCCGTTCGACACGGGCCATGCCCGCATCGAAAGCGATCCGCGGCGTGTAGGTCATCGGGTTCGGAGCCGGCGCGAAGCAGGAAGGAGATCGCTTCGCGCTGGAAGCCGTTCAGGCGGCAGGTTCGAGGCCGGCGTGGATGCGGTCGCGGACCGTCTCCATCAGCCGCCGTCCCTCATCGAGCCAGGCGCGCAGGCGGCTGCGGACGTCCGTTTCGTAAGCCGGGTCACCGGCGCCGCCACAGTTGATCTTGGCGTTCAGGGCCGCGCCCTCGAGGGCCGCGTAGGCCTGGAGAGCCGCGCAGGCCCAGTCGGTGATCGCGTTCTGGTTCACCTTCGCAACCGAAGCCTCGAGCGAGCGGAGCAGGGCGACCGCCTCGCCGCAGATCGCGAGCGGGGCCTCGTTCGCCGTCCGGCTAGCCTTTTGCATCGCGGCCCGCCGGGCCGCCTTGTCCGCGTCGGTCTCCTTCGGCAGCGCCATGGCCGCCAGCATCGCGTCACACCCCGCGATATCCTGCTCGACACAGGCGAACAGGGCTTCCTGATGCTTCTTCATTACGGCTTCGAGGGCTTTGTTGTCGGCCTCGAACTCGGCGTATTTCTTTTTGCCGCAGGTGAGTTTCAGCACCATGAGACCAAGCGAGGCGGCGAAGACGCCGGAAACCGCCGAGACACAGCCGCCGCCCGGGGCAAACGAGTCCGATGCGACGTCCTCGCAGAAAGCGCGCAGGGATTTCGACAGCATGCGTTCCATGGAAAACTCCTTCGTGGGTGATGGATAAGCTGAGATATATTATTCGAAGTCGAGTGAAATGCCGCGCGCCGCGGCTTCCTCACGGGCCAGGTCCGTCACGA
>DATCTT010000429.1:0-13174 GCA_036567845.1 Candidatus Ozemibacteraceae bacterium
CTCCTCCACGCTCAGGCGGCGGTCGGCCTCCTTGCGGCCCATGCGCCGGCCCGCCCCGTGCGAGCAGGAGGTGAACGAGTCGGGATTTCCCAGGCCCCGAACGATGTAGGAAAATGTTCCCATACTTCCAGGTATAATACCAAGTTCCCCGGAGCGAGCCGAGGTCGCGCCCTTGCGGTGTACCCAGACGTTGCGGCCGAAGTGGTTCTCGACCGCCGCATAGTTGTGATGGATGTTGATCTCCTCGGTGAAACGGATGCCGGGCAGATGTGCGGACAATACCTCCCTGAACACCTCCATCATCTGCCGCCGGTTCTCACGGGCATAGGCCAGGGCAAAGTTCATGTCGCGGACATACGCCTCGCCTTCGAGCTCTTCGAGCGGCAGGAACGCCAGATCGGGCGAGGGAACCGCCATGCGCCACTTCTCGTTGAGTTCCCGGGCCAGCCGGTGGTAGAAGTTCGCCACGCGATAGCCGAGGTTGCGCGAACCCGAATGGAGCATCATCCAGACGATCCCTTCGGTGTCCGCCTGGAGCTCGATGAAGTGGTTGCCGCCCCCGAGCGTTCCGAGGTTCAGCCGGTCGCGGTGCAGGCCGGTCTCGTCCATCCAGCCGGGTCGGCCACCGCGCCCGAGCCCGTCCTCGAATTTTTTGAAACCGCTCCAGGTCTGGGGTTGCCGGTGGCCGTTGCCTTCCCCGACCGGGACCCTCGCTTTGATAGCGTCCAGTATTTTTCTGATCCGAGACAGGTCGCGGAGCTGCTCGACGGTCGCGGTCGTGCGCACGGCGCCCATGCCGCACCCGATATCGACTCCGACGGCGTTCGGAATGATCGCGTCGCGGCAGGCGATGACGCCGCCGATCGGCATGCCGTATCCCACGTGGCAGTCGGGCATCAGGGCCACGTGCGAGACGACGGCCGGATGCGCCGTCAAGTTCGCCGCCTGGGCGAGCGCCTCGGCCTCGGGGTCGGGACACCAGGACTTGAGCGGCACGCGCGCGTCTTTCGAGATCTGGGACTTATCCTTCACCCATTCCATGGTCGTTCTCCTTTCCGGAGGCCATGTCGGCAACCTTGATCCTCCAGAGCCCCTTCCGAAGCTCGCTGCACCGAATCTCCACCTCGATAAACCGCTGGATGATCTCGATATTCGTTTTCGTATGCAGGGTCGGGGCCACGGTCGTGAAACTGCCCCCGCCCGCAAGCGCCATCGGGATCAGGAGCTGGTCGGCCAGGTGCTCCTCGACGGCGGCGGCGGAGCGGTGAAACGCGTTCGCAGCTTTGCAGACCTCTTTTGCCACCGTCCGGCGCGACACGCTGAGTTCCCCGAAGCCGGTGAAGAGCGCCGTGCACCGCTCGAACTCCAGCCTCAGCATCGCCACGTTCCCGGGCCCCGGCGACTCGACGGCCTCGCTCCGGCACTTCGCGACGGGAAACTCGGCCCCACCCCGGATCAGCATCCCCTCGTCGTCGGCGATTTCCCGCGGTATCCGGGAAACGGCCGCCGTCACTTCGGCCCGCACCAGGCTTCCCCGTTCGGCCAGGTCGATCCGGCGCAGGCCGCCGGCCACAGGGGTGATCCGCACCTGGAAACGGCCGCCGCCGGCCGGGTAGAACCCCCACACCTCCAGTTCGCTTTCGATGCATCCCCCCATCAGACGAAGCACCGGAAAGAAGGATTCGTCCAGAAAATGATACGGCGGGGCCCATGCATTGTGCGTGCCACCCTCGAGCCGCACGACCGAAGCGCCGGAGGCGCAGAGGAGGGGCGGCAGCACCGTCTGGAGCACCAGCGTCGCGCTTCCCGCCGTTCCGACGGCGAACCGGTAGGCGCCGGGCATGACCGGGCCGGGAACGAACGTCAGCTCCGACGCGCCGATCCGCGCCCCGTCCACCTGGGCACCGCACACCTGCTGCGCCGCCTGGACCGCGGTCAGGTGCTGGCGCATCAGGCCGGGCTTCTTCCGGTTGGCGCGGATGTTCACGATCCGGAACGGCTTTCCCGTGCAGGCCGACAGGGCCAGGGCAGAGCGGAGAACCTGGCCGCCGCCTTCCCCGGCCGAACCGTCGATCTCGATCATCTCCAGCCGCCTCAGGCCCGAAGCCGCCAACTCACATTCCCCAGGTGAACGTGCCGGCCGCTCCTGCGTTCAGATAGGCGGCGGCCGTTTTTCCCCGCCACCGGATATTGAACACCTGCGGGGCATCGGTGTCGTTCACCACGATCAGCACGATCTTTCCTTCGTCCGTCGCGAACGCGACATTGGGCAGCTGGTCCAGCTGCGGGGTGGCGATCCGGACCGCACCCGGCCGGATAAACTTCGCCGCATGACCGATGACATAGTAGGAGACATTGAATGGCTGCTTCGGTGCCCCGTTGGAGATCGTGACCGCGCCCTTGCAGTCCGGGCAGCCGCGGGGCGTGTGGGGGTCACAGGCGGGATCGGAAGCCAGGTTCCATTCGAGAACCGCCTGTCCCCAGTTTCTGGCAACCCCGATCAGAACGGTTTTAAGGTGCCAGCGGAAATCCCCCGCGAAGGAGCCTTTGTTGCCCGTCCACTGCTCGGTGAGATACATCTTCTTCTCCGGGAACGCCTGGTGGACATCGGAGAGGGCGGAGACATCACCGGCGTAGAGATGCCATGCCACGCCAGCGACGTATTCCCGAGCGCCCGCGTCAGACAGGACGGCAAGTGGATACTCCTTCCTGTCGCAGTTGTGGTCCCAGCAAAACAGCTCAATGTCGCCCAGACCGGCGTCTCTCAGAGCCGGGCCGAGGTGTTCCCGGATGAAGGTCGCCTGTTCGCCGGCATCCATCAGCATGCTCGGCTCGTTCGTCTCGTTCTGCGGCTCGTTCTGCGGCGTGACCGCCGTGATCGTGATGCCGTTGTCCCGCATGGCCTGTATATATCTTACGAAATATTTTGCATAGCAGGCGTAATACTCGCTCTTCAGACGGTTGCCGATGAAACTGTGCCTGGTCTTCATCCATGGCGGGGCCGACCAGGGGGTGGCGATGATCCTGATCGCCGGGTTGAGAGCGAGAATCTCCTTCAGAACCGGGATGAGATCCGTATCTCCGGCGGCAAGACGGAAGCCGTCGAGCTCCATATCGGTCCGGCCGGGCGGGAGATCGTCGCAGGAGAAGCTCCTGGGGCTCAGATCCGAGGCCCCAATGCTCACCCGCAGAAAGCTCGCGCCAATGCCCGTATCGGGCCGGAAAAAGCGTTTCAGGAGGTCGGCGCGGGCGGCTGCCGGAAGCGTGTTGAGCAGCATCGCACTGCCGCCGGTCAGGGCAAAGCCGAAGCCATCCATGGCCTGGAACGTATGGGACTCGTCGATGTCGATGACGGGCCCATTCACCGCCACCCCACCGAACGGAACCCTCTGCGACTGCCTCTGGAGATAGCAGGGCCGGGCGGGATCGGTCAGCCAGAGGGCCACGCCGGCTTTGTCACCCGACATCCCCATGAGTGCGTAGAGCTTCGACATGGCCATGCGGATGATACGGTCTTTCGCTCTGGAACCGGCCAGACCGGCTGCACTCAGCATCTCCTCCCAGCCCAGCTTGTTCGCGTTCACGAGGAGAACCTGGTCCTTCGTCTCCTGCTTCTTCGCACCCTCATACAGGGTTTTGATCCCGGCAAAATCCTTCGGGGTGTGGACACCGGCCAGGATGATCTTTTCGCGAACATCTCTGAAGCCCGACTCCCGGGTCAGGGCAACGATGTCAGCCGGCGAGGAAAGCCTGGCAGCGCCGTCCAGGAGAACCTGGTCCCGTTTCTTCCAGTTCCAGGGGAAGTTGGGAATGGCATTCTTGGCGGCAATGACCTCGTCGAGCGTGACTGTGGCCGCCTGAGCCGCATCCGTGGCCGTTTCGGCAAGCACCGAGACCTGCGCGTTGCCGTCAAAGGGCGACACGGGTTGGCAAAAGGCCTGGGGAACGCCTGTCATCAGCAGAAACCCTGCGATCGCGAGATACCTGCCGATAGGGAATCTGCCGGTCATGCTCATCTCACTCATGCTCTCTCTCCTCGCCGGACGCGACAGAGCCGGAAGCCGGCAACGCTCATCCGAATTCCGGTTTTTCTCTCCCGGAGGGATACCGGAACCATTCTACCTTTACCCCTCCCAGACGCGAAAGTTTTTCACCTGCGAGCCGCCATCACGGCGTTTCCGCCCGAACCCCCTCCCAACACGTCGTCATATTCCCTCCTCCTGCCGATACAGGAGACAGATGCAAGAGCTTTGGGCAAAAATCAGGCTGCCGGTGCTGGTCGCGACGACGGTGCTGGCGTTTTCAGCGCTGGAGGTCGTAGCCAACCCGATCCGGCACCGGATCGACCCGTTCGCGATGACGTTCTGGCGGTTCCTGCTGGGCGGCCTGTTCCTGCTGCCGGCGACGCTGGGGCAGCTCCGGAAGCAGGAGCGGGCGTTCTCGCCGCGGGTCGTGGCCTGGCTGGCCGGGCTCGGCATCCTGAACGTCGTCATCGGCATGGGCGCGCATGCCCTGTCGGTGAAATACGCCAAAGCCTCGACAGCGGCGATCATCATCGCCGCCAACCCGATCGCCGTCAATCTCTTCGGCTGGCTGCTGCTCGGCGAGCTGCTCACGCTGCGGCGCGGCCTGACGCTGGTACTCGGCTTCTGCGGGGTGATGCTGATCGCGGCAAAGCCGTCCCCGGGCGAGGACACGGCGTTCGGCATCGCGGCCGGCCTCACCGGCATGGCCTCGTTCGCGATCTATACCGTGCTCTCGAAGCGGTTCGTCCGGCGGCTCGGCAGCCTCATTGTCACCGTCGCGACGTTTTTCCTGGCCTCGGTGGCCTTCCTGCCGCTCCTGCTGGCCGCCGGGGTGCGGATCTGGCCCGACCCGGACATCTGGCCGCGCCTGCTGGTGCTCGGATTCATCGTCTCGGGCCTCGGCTACTACACGTTTTTCAAGATCCTCACCGATCTGCCCGCCGGCCGGACCAGCCTGCTGTTCTTCGCCAAGCCGCCCGTCGCGATCCTGCTCGCCTGGCTGGTGCTGGGGGAACGGGTCACCCCGGGCGCCCTTGCCGGCACACTTCTGATCATGGCCGGCATCCTGTTCGACCGCCGCAAAGCCCCGCCGGAAGGCCCGTGCCACGCGCCGCCCCATTCCCGCGAATCGTCATCGGAGGTATCCCAGAGATGATCATCCGGAGCATTGCCGCCCGCGTCCTGTTCCTGGCCGTTCTCTGTCTCGCATGGACGACACCCGTGCATGCGCAGCTCGCGAGCGAGCCGACGTTCGACCTGGAACTGGCCGACGTGTATGCCGACTTCGATCCCGACCGATATCTCGCCGACGTGGTCGCCGTGCTGTATCTCACCTGCAACGGCTCCGACCCCGTCATGCTGCGGTGCCAGGGGAACATCCACCGGCTCGAGGTGATCGGCCGAAACCAGAGCAGTCTCTGCTGGAACTACCGGCCGCCATATATTTATCTCTATAATATCACGGCGGGTTCGCGCGAGATCGAGATCCGGTACCGGGCGCGCCACGACGGCTTCACCCCCGGTGGCGGCACGATCTCGACGAATGTGCTCGACCTCGGGGCCGGAGTGTTCTGGTATCCCCGCCAGAACGCCTCGGATGCGCACCAGGTAATCCTCAACCTCGAGACGCCGACGGGTTACGAGGTCTCGACGAACGGCGCCCTCCAGCGTGACGTCCCCAACAACGGCCGCCGCCTCCGCACCTGGGTCGTCTCCACCCCCGTCCCCCAGGGCATCACTCTCCAGAAACCCTGACCCGGCCGGCAGTAGGCCGGAGCAAACACCCCATCGCCCGAGCAAGAAACTTCCTGACCTCAGGGCCCCGATGAATGTTGGCTCGGTCCCCAATGATGTGGATCGGCCCGGGAATTCGGTGCCTCATCTTCCTCAAGAAGGTGGTCACTCGATCACTGGTGAAATTCTCGCCTCGCGGAAGGATGGAAAACAGGAGACCCGGTCAATGGCAGGCTCGACTGATCGTGATGGCGCTGATCGCCGAGAACATGCTTCGCCGGTCCCACGCCTTCCGTTGAGGGGTTTCTCCCCGTGGCGCCAAGGTTCGTTACCGAACAGCAGGAAGGAGTTGGAAGCAGGCCTCATCGATCAGGACGAGGGGCGCCTTCTCTTCCGAGACTTTTTTTGATGTCGGGCAGCTCTTCCTTGAGCCATCGTGCTACAGCCTCGGGATCCTTTTCCCGGGCTACTTTTTCGGGCTTCTGGAAGGAAAACTTCATCTTTGAGGTCAGCAACTTGAAGACATGGTCGGGGTGGTATTTCACGCCAAACTCTCGCCAAATCAGTTCGGCCACACGGGAACATGACCACAGGTCATTTTCCCAGCCGAAGGCGCAGGGCCCCTTTCGGATGAGTTCGGCCAATCGCGCCAAGTCCTCCGACTTCAAGCGAGGAGGCCGCCCCTGGATCGGCTTGGCCCGCAGCAACTCGGGGTCTTCCAAGAATTTCCCGAACCATTTGCACACCGTAGTTGGGTCTACCCCCAACACCTTGGCAACTTCCTTCTGCGGCACTCCGTCGGCCACCGCTTTTACCGCCCGCATGCGGATCCGCTCCAATTCTTCCGGCTTTCCTTTTGGACGCATGGCCACCCCCCATATAGGGAAAGTACGGGAAGCGGAGAAAAAGTACAATAGCTGGTTTTCAATTTGCAGGACTCAATAGTTCTCTCTATTTGCATGGTCCCGCCTCGCTCTCATCGATCTCGGAATCGGAGCACTCTTGCGTCCAGCAGGAAGAGCCGTTTCCCCAAATCGGTCTTGACGGATGGGCGAAATGGTGATATATATTGAAGCATACGCGGCGCGAATGCCACGTCAATCATGTTGAAATGGAGGCTTTGATGTCGGTCTTTGTCGTGACAATCCATCGGTCAAGCCTCGGGCGCACGCGCTGATTTCCTGAAGAGAGTCTCTCAGGCCGCTCCCGACGGAGCGGCTTTTTCATGTCTCCCGGCCTGGCCGATCGGACACGGTTCATCCGTTTCGGCACATCTCTCGTTCCGGTTCCACTCTTCCGGAACGGAGTCCCCGGACACATGAGGTATCACGACATTGAACCATCAGGAAAAACGCCTTTACAAGCAGCTGCTCTCCACCCTTTCCGGTGACGAGCAACGTCAACTCCTTCGTCAGGCAGCGGCTCTGCGGAAAAAGGAAGCAACAACTTGGCAACAGGGCCGGAAAACAGCCACACCAAAACATCGCCACCACGCTCTGGAGGATGAATCGCCATCATGCACCCGCATACGGGCCGGTGAGGGCCGGCGAAGCCTCGATGAAATCGCGCTCGAGCTTCTGCGCGAACATGGGCAGGCACCCACGCAAACAGAAACCAGGGATCTCCCGGCTCCGATCACTGGCCTCGTGATTTCACTCTCCCCCGGAATGGCAGCCGTGCAGGTCGGAAAAATGACCTGGCTTTGCCGACTGCACCCAGATATCGCCCGAATGCAGCAAAGCTCGGTCGCGGTTGGGGACGAGGTTTTCTTGGATCGGATTCCAGATGCAACAGGAACGGCGCGCGTCACAGGCATCCGCAGCCGAAAAACTTGGCTTTCCCGGCCCGATCCTCAACAGCCGAATCGCGAACGGGTCATCGCAGCCAACGTCGACATCGTCGTGATCGTGGCATCACTCGCCATGCCGGCGTTCCGGCCGCGTCTGATCGATCGATATCTCGTCGCCACCGGCCGGGGCGGTGCCAAGCCGCTGATCTGCCTGACCAAAGCCGATCTGCTAACCAGACAGGAGGAACGGAACGCCCTGGAACGCCGTCTCGCCCCGTATCGTGCCCTCGGGATCACGATCCTCATGGTCTCCTCGACCACCAGAGAAGGTCTGGAGCATCTCCGCCAGCATCTGTGCGGAAAGACCTGTGTCATGACTGGACACAGCGGAGTCGGGAAGACCTCCCTCCTGAACGCGCTTTCCGACACCACCGCCGAAAAAACGGGCCAGGTCCGGACAACCGATGGGCGTGGGCGTCACACAACGAGTTCCAGCCACCTGCATGAACTGGACAACGGCATCAGACTGATCGATACCCCAGGGATCAGAGAATTCGGTTTCTGGCGCCTGCCGCCCGAGGAAGTCCGGAAGTGGTTCCCGGAGCTGGAAGAGCGAGCTTCCGGTTGCCGCTTTCACGACTGCAGCCACCGCGACGAGCCGGATTGTGCCATTCGCGATGCCGTGCGACAGGGTTTTCTCGCGCGAGAGCGGTACATCAGCTACCGCCGACTCATGGACGGCCAGACGAACGAGTCTTCCAAGGACGAGATGAATGGCGAAATGCCGCAGGGGGCCGGATTTCCTTGCTGTCGATGCGGACACTGGGTCCCCTGCGATGCTCCGGGCACGACCCAGAGGAACCACTGTCCCAGCTGCCTCTGGAGCCAGCATCTCGATGATCTGCCGGGTGACCGCGCTTCCGGCTGCAATGGCGCGATGGAGCCTGTCGCCGTCTGGGTGCGAAAAGGGGGGGAATGGGCGATCATCCACCGGTGCAGCGCCTGCGGGACATTCCATGCGAATCGCGTGGCCGGGGACGATAACAGCCTCAAGTTGATGTCTCTCGCCGTTCGCCCGCTTTCCCAGCCCCCCTTTCCTCTGGAACACTTGGCCGGAGAGAACCGGCAGCCAGCCGACACACTCCCTCCGCAGCCCACGGTCCCACGCCAGCCTCGCGATGCCCCCTGAAGTGGCAATATTCCACCGAATAAAACGCACACTCCCCGCCCGGATGGGCGGGGAGTGTTGGCTCAGGCGGTAGTCAGGACACGCTCTTGCCCATCTCAAATAGCTTCGATGGTGGCAACGACTTCCTTGAGTCTCTCGGGAATGGGGATGTGCTGGGGGCATTTGGCCACACAGGCACCGCAGGCGACGCATTTGCTGGCCCTTCCCTCGCCGATGAAGGCCTTGTACTGAAATCTGGCAGTCCCGACGTCTTCGAACATGGCAGCGTTGTTCAGCATGCTGAAACAGCCGGGAATGTTCACGCCTGCGGGACAGGGCATGCAGTATTTGCAGCTGGTGCAGTCCACCTTGATCCGGGCACGGTATTCCTTCCGGACGGCTTCGATGATGCCGCGCTCCTGCTCAGAAAGCGAGTTGGGAAGCCCGGTTTCGGCGGTTTTCAGGTTCTCTCGCAGATGCGCTTCCTGATTCATGCCGCTCAGCACCACACTCACGCCCGGGTGGTTCCAGACATGCCGGAACGCCCATGCGGCCGGGGAACGCCGGGGGTCGGCCCGGTCCCAGATCTTCTGGATAGCCGGAGGGACGTTGCCGGTCAGGTTGCCGCCACGAAGCGGTTCCATGATGGTGACGCCGAGCCCTTTGCCGGCTGCGTAGTCCAGGCCGGCCCGGCCCGCCTGGTACTGTTCGTCCATGAAGTTATACTGAATCTGGCAGAACGACCAGGGATACGCATCCACCACTTCCCTGAACAGCGGAAGCTCGTCATGGAAGGAGAAACCCGCATATCGGATGCGCCCGTCTTTGAGGGCCGCATCAAGGAATTCGAAGACGCGGGCGTTCTTCAGGTTGCCCCAGAACTGTTTCATGACACAGTGGACAAGATAGAAGTCGATATGGTCGGTCTGGAGCCGGGCGAGCTGCTCGTTCAGATACCTGTCGCAATCCTCGCGGGTCTGAATCGACCAGCTCGGAAGCTTGGTGGCCAGATACACCTTGTCACGTTTCCCGCCTTTGAGATACTTCCCGACGAAGAGTTCGCTCTGACCCGGGGTGAAGGGAACGGCCGCGTGATACGGGTACGCCGTGTCGACGTAGTTGACGCCGTTGTCGATCGCGATGTCGAGCAGCCTCGCGGAAGCGGCTTCGTCGATGGTTTCCGGCCGTTTCGGGTCGGTCAGCGGAAGCCGCATACAGCCGAAGCCGAGAATGGATACCGAAAGCCCGGTTTTTCCGAACGTGCGATACAGCATTGGTGCCTCCTCAATCCAGCGGAATCAGGTCATACTGGTCGTTGCCCATGCCCAGCTCTTTCATGTAGGTCAGCTGGCGCAGGCCCTTGCGGGACTCGATGCGCTCCTTCAGGTCGCAAAGCTCAGCCTGTGGAAGCTTGTACACCATGTCGATCGAGGCCTGGTCGACCGCCAGAAGGTCCGTGGAAGCCAGAATACCCAGATTGCGTGCTTTGACCGGTGCGGCCTTGACGCCCGCGCAGTCGCAGTCGACGGACATATTGCGCAGGACGTTGATGTAGACGATACGCTTCCCGAAATGATCGATGGTTGCCTTCGCAGATTCCACCATGTTCTCCTGGAACTCCTCGCCCTTCAGCCAGGCGTCGAAATTCTGATCATCCGGGGCGGCATGGATCATCTTTTTCCCGACCGGCCCGTCGGCGCAGCCGATGGCGATATTCTTCATGGAGCCCCCGAAGCCGCCCATGGCATGGCCCTTGAAATGGGTGAGCACGACCATCGAGTCGTAATCGAGCATGTGCTTGCCGACCGACATCTCCTTGAAATGCTTCCCACCCTTGATGGGAAGCATGACTGCGCCATCTTCATCCATGATATCGACCGGGCAGAACGTCCAGCCGTTTGTCTTGATGGTTTCCCGGTGCTGGGCCGTGGTCTTGCGGGCGCCGGGATACAGCGTATTGGTCTCGACCAGGTTGCTGTTGGGAATGTGCTGCTGCAGCGTTTTCACCATGAGCCTCGGCAGGATGTTTGGCCCGTTCGGCTCGCCGGTATGGATCTTGATGGCGACCCTGCCGCCGATCTCCTGGCTGATCCTGTCATAGATCTTCACCAAGGCGCTCGGACCAATGACCCTGCTGAAATACACCGTGGCTTTCCCGGTTCGGGCAGGCATTTCGCCCCCGCGAGCCGGGCTTGCGCCGGCACAGCACACAAAAACCATGGCAACCAGAGCCAGGCCGATTTGCCTCATTCTCATTATTATATCCTCCAGTTTTTATTTGAACCGATACACCCCTGTCATCATGCCTGAAGGCTGTGCCAGATGATGCTTTTCGCTCACGATAAGAATAGTCCCCTGGGAGGAAAACCGATAGATCAATGCTGCTCGAATTTTGCCTGATCGTCCAATCAACTCAACGCTCGTGTGCTGTTGCCTCAGGAAAATTTCCTGATCACATGATGAGCCACACATGCATACAGCAGGAGCATGGACAGGTAACTGGTGAGATATCCCGCGACGGAGTCCCCTGCCCGAAAGAAATCGAAGGAATAGTACATGATCAACTTGGATCCGATGTTCCTGTCGAGCGAAGCCTGAATCCCAAAATTCCCGATCAGAACGAGGAAAACCCACGTTCCAGCACGACCGGCAGCAGATCCGAGCCCACCCACCGGTGATGAAAGCCACCTCTTCACCTGTTCCCCATGGAAACCCAGATGCACGGACCCAAGCACGAACAGCCATGTGGCCGCCGTGATATGAAGCTGGGCCACCCACATGTCGTTTTCGATGGCGAGAAACGCGAAGACGCTGCGGGAAATCGGAATGGCGGTGACCAGGGTCGTCAGCATCGCGACGGTGAGAGCCAAGTTGACAGCAGTCGTCAACGCGCGGAAGAGATCGAATCTTCCCTTGAACATCGCTATATACCAATGTCTATTCAATAGACTGTGGACAGCGAACAGGGCCATCAGGACGATCCCCGCCGCTTCGTGAATCACGCCGCCGGTCAGTGGCCGCGCGAGGACCGTCACCAGCAGGATCAGAATGACGAGATCCAGCAATAACCGTCGTTTCAAGGCGCCTCCCCGCTCAATCGAGCGCGGTAATCCCGGAATGTCAGTATTTCAGCCCCTGAAGCCAGGCCGGCACTTCGGTCTCGGCGGTATCCGCATCCCGGCCGCGAATGGCAAGTCCATCGAGGATGGTCGATTTCGGGCACAACCGCCGAAGATCCGAAACGCTTCGGCCAAAGCCGCTGCCCTCGTGGGTCGTGAACGGAATAACCGTCTTGCCGGCAAGGTCGTGGGCTTCCAGAAACGTGAACACGGCCATCGGCATCGTTCCCCACCAGCTCGGATAGCCCAGGAAAACGACTTCATAGGACGCCATATTGTTGATCTTCGTCTTCACGGCCGGCCGGGCATCGTCGTCCTGCTCTTTCCTGGCGATATCGACGGTCTGATCGTAATCGTCGGGATAGGGAACGGCGGGAACGATCTCGACCATATCCGCGCCGGTCTTCTTTTGAATGGCCGTCGCCAGCTTTTTGGTGTTCCCGGTTTTCGAGAAATACACCACGAGTAGCTTCTTCTGCGTCGGTGAGGTTTGCGCATACAGAGGGGACAAACCGGTGATCATGACGGCCATTGCGATGGTCAGACATGCAATACAACTTTTCATAACGTTTCTCCCTTGCCTTTCAGACTTTTCAAACAAAATTATTATATCACAAGGTATATAATTTCATGACTGAAACACGTTCTGGGTCGCCCCGGGTGCCTTCGAGTTTCACTCCGGCGTATCAGCACGGTCATTTCGGGGCAAGTTCGCCATACCAGTAGGCAGCTGTAACACCGCCATCCATAAGGAAATCGCTGCCGGTGATGAACGCGCCGTCCGGTCCCATCAGAAGTGCACCGACAGTTCCGACCTCGTCCGGAGTGCCCGCTCGCCGGGTCGGGCAACGATCGATCATGCGCCGATACCCTTCGCCTCGGGGGCCGCTCAATTCATCCCTGGCGAGAGGAGTGATGATGATACCGGGACTGATCGTGTTCACCCGTGCGCCGCGCTTTCCCCATCGCACCGCCTCGGCCATCACCCGCAAGGAGTTGCCACGCTTGGAGATCTGATACGCGCGCAGAGGATCCGACACCTGATCAGGTTGGAGCATCGGGAGGGCGAGCAGCTCATCGGCGGGGGTCGTCGCAAGGAGCTTGTTCTGTTCGGCCGTCAGTGCTTCCAGGCGGTGGCCGGACTGCGATGCGATGACCACGCAGGAGCCGCCGCGGGCGATGACATTGCCGAATTCCTCCAGCACCAGCGCGGTACCGTAGAGATCAACCCTGAGGATCGTTGCCGGCGCTGCCTGCGAAGGCGATACGCCGGCGGCGTGAATAACCCCGATGATATCCCCGATCGCCGTGGCCGTTTCTACGAGCGCGCGGATCGAGG
>DATCTT010000430.1:0-1681 GCA_036567845.1 Candidatus Ozemibacteraceae bacterium
GGCTGAGCTGCCGGCGCGGCCGCAGCTGCGGGGGCTGCCGCTGGCGGAAGCTGGCCGGTGACGATGCCGTTCAGCTTGCCGGAGATGCCCGAGAGATCGACGCCCGAATCACTCTGGTTGATACTGTCATTCACCAGCGTCCGAAGGACATCGAACGTCTCGAAAACGATATCGATGATCTGCGGCGTGACCGCGATCTGGCGGCTGCGGAGCTTGTCGAGCACGCCCTCCATCTCGTGGGTGAGGTGGGCGATCTTCTCGAAGCCCATCGTGGCCGACATGCCCTTGAGGGTGTGGGCGGCGCGGAAGATTTCCTCGATGATCTCGATGTTGCCCGGGTTCTGCTCCATCGCGAGCAGCATGCGGTCCATGGTATCGAGGTTTTCTTTCGCACCGTCGATATAGGCACCCATATATTGTTGAAGATCGAGATCCACCGCGGACTCCTTGAAATGATTCGACTAACTCAGGGACTGGCTTTTCATCTGGAAGAAGGACGGGATGTCGAGAATCAGCGCGATGCTTCCGTCACCGCGCATTGTTGCGCCCATGATTCCCGGGAGGCTGCTCAGCAGGTTGCCGAGCGACTTGATGACGATTTCCTGCTGGCCGAGGAGTTCGTCTACCATGAATCCGGCGCGTTTCTCGCCCGAGGAGCAGACGACGATCGAGAGTTCATCCTCTTTCTCCTTCTCGTCGGGCAGCCTGGGCACGTTCAGGACGTTCCGGAGCCGGATGATGGGCATGACCTCGCCGCGCAGCAGGGTCACTTCCTGGTGCTGAACGATGTTGACGTCGCTTTTGGTGATGTCCATCGTTTCCTGGACCGAACCAAGGGGGATCGCGTAGGTTTCGCTCCCCAGCTTGACCATCAGGGCGGGCAGAATCGCCAGCGTCAGAGGCAGCTTGATGATGACCCGGGTGCCTTCCCCGACTTTCGATTCGACCTCGAGCGAGCCGTTTAGCTCATCCAGCTTCGCCTTGACCGCATCCATCCCGACGCCGCGCCCCGAGATGTCTGTCACGACCTGGGCCGTCGAGAAGCCGGGGAGAAACACGATCTTGACGATCTCCTCGGGCGGCATCTTGTCGATTTGCTCCTGGGTGAAGAGGCCGCGCTTCACGGCCAGCGGCCCGACGATCGAGGGATCGATTCCTCGGCCGTCGTCCCGGACTTCGATGATGACGTGGTTCCCTTCATGTCGTGCGATCAGGTGGATCGAGCCGGTTTCGCTTTTTCCGCGAGCGAGCCGGTCGGCGGGTAATTCAATACCGTGATCTATAGAATTTCGAATGATATGAACCATCGGGTCACCGATCTCGTCGATGACCGTGCGGTCCATTTCTGTTTCTTTTCCTTCGACGATCAGGTCGATCTTTTTGTTCAGTTTTTTCGACAGGTCGCGGACCATTCGGGGGAACCGGTCGAACACCTGCTCGATTGGCACCATGCGAACCTGCATAACGACGTTCTGAAGTGAGCTGCTGATCTGCGAAACCCGGGTGAGGGTCTCGTTGAGATCCTTCAGCTTGTGCGCCGCGCCGATATCGGCCAGACGTGTGCGGTTGATGACGAGCTCGCCGACGAGGTTCATCAGATCGTCCAGCCGATGCATGTCGACGCGCACCGTCTGGCTTCCCCGTTTGTCCGGGCCACCCGCTGCAGGCTTGGCCGGACCGG
>DATCTT010000431.1:0-5402 GCA_036567845.1 Candidatus Ozemibacteraceae bacterium
GGGCGGCACCCGGCCGTCGGAAAGCCGGAGCGTCACGTCGTCGACGATCATCCCGAGAAGCCCCTCGGCGGCCCGGAAGACGAGCAGCCGACGGTCCTCGTCGACGGCCGGCCTCCCCGGATCGGTCGGGGCAACATTCAACCGCGGACGGGGATCGAACACGGGAATAATATTTCCACGAATATTCACAACACCGCTCAGCAGAGGCGCCGTAGCAGGAACATCGATCAGCGGGGGGGCGATCAGGATTTCGGCCACGGCGAGGGCATCGACGACGAACGAGGTTCCGCCAAGCCGCACCGTCACCAGCTGAAGATACCGGGTGTCCCCGGCCGTCCGGCCCCCCTGCTTTTTTATCCGGTCAAGAATATCCGAGTCGCGACGGAAGGGAAGAACGGGGCTCATGGCTTCTTTTCTCCAGGTTCGGTGAGGCCGGCCGGATGGGAGGCACCGGGGCGTGCCGAGGCGCCGGCGGCCGGGGGTTTGCCGATCGAGGCGCGTTTGGCGCGGGTCGCTGCCCAGTCACGCAGACCGGCGATCTGCTCGCGCATTGTGACGGCGAGCGGCACAGTTTCGGTGAGAGACTTGCGCAGATCCCCGGTCTCGAGGTCGCGGCCGGCATGGAACGCATCGAACATCGCGCTGATGACGGCCTGCTCGATTTCGGCGCCCGAGAAGCCCTCGCTGACGGCGGACAGTTCGGCCAGATCGAACTTCGCCGGATCGCGCCGCCGCTTCGTGAGGTGGATGGTGAAGATGGCGCGCCGCTCCTCGTCGGTGGGCAAATCGACGAAGAAGATCTCGTCGAACCGGCCCTTGCGCAGCAGCTCGGCCGGCAGATCGCGGATGTTGTTCGAGGTCGCGATGACGAACACCGGCACCGTCTTCTCCTGCAGCCAGGTGATGAAGCTGCCGAAGATGCGGCTGCTGACGCCGCCGTCACCGCCGCCGCCCGAGACTCCGGCGAACGCCTTCTCGATCTCGTCGAGCCAGAGAATCGTCGGGGAAAGCGCTTCCGCCATGCGGATCGCGCGCCGCAGGTTTTCCTCGGACTCGCCGACATATTTCCCGAAGATCGAGCCCACATCGAGCCGCAGCAGGGGCAGCCGCCAGAGTGAGCTGATCGATTTCGAGATCAGGCTCTTGCCGCAGCCCTGCACGCCCAGCAGCAGAATGCCCTTCGGTTCGGGCAGGCCGAACTCGCGGGCCCGCGCCGTGAACGCCTCGCCGCGTTTGACGAGCCAGTCTTTCAGGATCTCCAGACCACCGACGTTCGCCAGCTGCTCCTGCACCTCGTAATACTCGAGCAGGCCGCTCTTGCGGATGATCTGCTTCTTTTCGGAGAGAATGAACGGAATGTCGGATTCGTCGAACTTCAGGTCATTCACGATCGCTCGGTTGAACACGTTTTCGACCTCGGACTGGGTGAGCCCCGAGACGGATTTCACGATGCGGTCGCGGGCATCGGCACTGAGGCTGATCTGCACCTTGCCACCGTGGATGCGCTGCACTTCGGTGATGACGCTCTCGAGCAGACCGGCGATCTCTTTCTGGGTGGGAATCGGGAAATCGAACACCGTGATCTCTTTCTCGAGTTCGTGCGGCACGCGCAGGATCGGGGAAACCAGCACCAGGCTCTTGTAGCTCGTCCGGAACGCGATCGCGATGTCGCGCAGTAGGCGGCGCACCTGCAGCGGGTCGCTCAGATAGGCGGGAAGCGGGTCCTCGAAGAAGAGGTGGAGGTCGCGGAACACGAACAGCGCCTTTTCCTGCGAGCGGAGCGCGTATCGGAGCGCCTTGAGCGGGCTGACGAGCGGCTCGCCCTTCGCGTCCTTCACCTCGGCCCCCTTCGGATCGATCAGCCCGTCGGAAGCCGACCAGACCCAGAGGGTCTTGCCGACGGCCTTCGCGACATCGCCCAGAGCCGTCATGGCACGGGCTTCCTCGCCCGTCACGAGATACAGCACCGGATACCGCGCCCGGATATGGTCGCTCAATTCCTTGATCAGATCCATGTGTGCCTCACTTTCCGGCCTTTATTGTATCAGATTCTCCCGATCTAACAACCCCACCGCGAAGGCAGGGGGGGTCAGGCGGCAGGTCCCGATCCACCCCCACGTATGCATCTTCCCGCAGGACGCCTCGGGATGCGCCCGCGGCTCCATCCACCGACCTGCTCCGCCCCGACAGCATCGCTCCGGGACATGGGAATACAAACTCTGATATAGTATCAGGACGCCCAGGACGTGGAAGAGGAAGAGGAATGGATTTCAGGCAACTGTTGAACTGGATCACCGGCCGCGCAGCCGGCGAACAGGCTCCAGAGCAGGCACCGGCACAGAGCGAGCGGCGCCGGTTCCAGAGAATCGGTCTTTCCGATGGGCTCGTCTGGCTGAACGCCGCCGGTCCCTTCTCGGTGCTGAACCTCAGCTACGGCGGCATCAAGTTCGAGATTCCGGGCGAAGCCGCAGACCGCCCCCTCCCCGGAGTGGGGGAGACCATCGAGGCGCGCATCCAGCTCGGCAACGTGCGGTTTTCGACGCGGCTGACGATCTGCAACCGGTTCGGAACCGTTTTCGGCTGTTCGTTTTCGGGCCTGACGCCCGCCGCAGCCCGCCTGATGAGCGACTTTCTCAAGCCCCGCATCCTCGGCGCCTCGATCACCGAGATCGACAGCTCCCGCCTCCAGCACAAGGACGGCGACCTCCGGATGCGGTGGTTCCAGGGCGAGGAAGGCACCCAGATCTTCCTCTGGCAGTCCCTCGAAGGCGAGATCGTCAAACAGGAATACTATTTTTTAGATTATATCATCACCTGGAACCAGCGCACGCAGACGTTCCAGACCGGCCGGCTGCGCGACGAGCACGGCAAATCGGGATTCGGCCGAATCGATCCCTCGACCGTCGTGTTTTTCAAGATCCCGTCCCACCGCGCCCTCCAGATGGGCCGCAAGATTCTTGAATGCGCCGCCCTCCCGGCGGAGGCGCGGGACCAGATGCTCGCCAACCTGGCCCGGGAAGAGCGTCGCCTGTATCAGCGCTACGTCGTGAGGGCCGAGGAGCGCGCCCCGCGACTCCTTCTCGACGGGGAGGGTTCCCGGACGCTCGTCGTGACCAACCTCAGCGCCGGCGGTATCGCGTTCCTGACCCCCGAGACGGGGGCAGCCAGCATCGGCAGCCGGGGCGATCTTCTGTCCGGCCGCCTCGAACTGGGCGGAGCCCCCCTGAGCGTGAAGGTGCGCATCATGTATGCGACGCCCCAGACGGTCGGTGGCAGCCTCGAGCCGGCCAGCCCCGAAGACGCCGATGCGTTCGCCCGGTTCCTCGCGCCCCGCCTGCTCGGCCAATCCCTCGAAGAGCTGCCGACCCCGCTCGAGGAGCTGCCAACGGCATTTCGCACAGCCCGCGCCTACCTGCACATCGGCCTCCACAACACGCACGTCATCTCGATCGTCGCCCCCGACGGCACCCTCACCGCCGGCCGCATCTCCTTCATGGATCACATCCTCGTCTGGGAACGCAGCAGCCTGGCCGCCTGGAAATGCCCGGGCGGCATCGTGTTCCCGCGCGACTGGGAGTTGCCGCTCGATATCCTGGAACGCGAGCCCCAGCCTCCCGAGCATCTTCCGCCCACCTGCCGCGAGATGATCGCCGCCGCCGCTCTTCCCCCCGAAGTAGCGGCGGCCTGGGAACGGGTGTTGTCATGAACCGGCGCGGACACTGCATCACGCCGACACCACCGGGGGTCGGAACCGGCTCGGCCTTTCTGCTGTTCTGCTTCGTCGACGCGTTCGGCATCGTCGTTCACGTGCTGGTGACGTATGGCCTGACGCCCTCCCGCCCCGTGCCGGCCGCCTCTTCAACCACGTCGATTCATGCCCCTGCGACGGCCCCCGTCTCTCTCACGGCCTCCGGCACGCTCCCCTGAGCGATGCCCTCCCGGATCGCGAGGCACCTTTTCCTGGTGCGGCTGGCCGCACGGCTTGCGCTGCGCAGACTGCGAGCCACCTGCTCGGGAACGCCTATCCCCCCCGGGCTGATCATCGAGCTGACTTCGGCCTGCAATCTCCGATGCCACGGCTGCTCCTGCCTCCGCGAAGGCCGGCCGGAACGCCGTTTATCCCCGGAAACGGTTCTCCGTCTCATCACGGAAGCCTCCGCGCTCGGCATCCCCCGGATTTCGTTCACCGGAGGTGAGCCACTCCTAGAGTCCGGATCGATCTGCTCTGCTCTCGAACGCTTCCCCCACATCAGTTTTTCCCTCGTTACGAACGGCGTTCTGCTGACGCGTGAAATCGTTGACACCCTTGGTGCGTTTCCCCACATACAGGTAATGCTCAGCACGGATGGGCCTGCGGCATCGGCACGGTTCAGAAGCGCCGACGCAACGGCGGCGTTTCTCGCGGCTGCAACGCTTCTCAAAGCTTCCGACGTTCACTTCGGGGCCTCGGTGCGCGTCTACCGGGAAAATCTCGCGGAAACGACCTCGCCGGCATTTCTTGGCTATCTCGCTTCTCAGGGATGTTCGTTCGCCGTCTTTTCCCCCCTTCTGCCTTTCGATCCTTCATCAGGCACCCTCACCCCGCTCACTCCAAATGACCGGGAACATCTGGCCCGGTTCACCAGAAATCCAGACAAGCCGGCGGCCATAGAGGTTCTTTCCCCCTGCCTCGAGGCAGCCCCTTGCGCCGCTGGTGGTCGGGTTATCGCGGTGTCGGCTGACGGGTGGATTCTCCCGTGCCCACATATTCCATGGAGTCGTCACCGGATTCCGGATCACTCGCTGCAGGAAGCCCTGCGATCCCCCTTTTTCGAGGATCTCCGGCGGCCTGCCACCCCGGCCGGCTCCCCCTGCCACGTCCTGGACGGCTATCCCGCCCTTCTGGAGACAGCACGACGGCATCAGGCAACGAACATCAACAACATCGCCTGATCATCGTCTCATCCCCCAGCTTTTCCGGGATAACCCCGCCAGCGGCTTCTTGAAGAAGGCGCGCTCATTCTGGCATCTCCCGGGTCTTCCGGCAGTCTCATCCTCCACCCCCCAAATATAACATATATATGATAAAATAACCGTTTAATTTTTATAATTACCAATATTATCATGTTATTATTTATCATATTACAATATCATCATATCATTATCATATTATTATGACTATTTACTTGATAATACAGCTTTATCGCCCTTTTCCTAAGGAGCGGGGGAGGGGGAATTCACCAGATGACCAAAATGACTCTTCTCGCAATCATCCCGGGAATGGGAAGTATCGGGGAGGTGCGCTGCAGAGGTCCGGAGAGGCAGTTCCACGTTGGCCGCCCCATAAGCATGAGAAACCGACGGCAAAGCGAGTCTCCGTGGGAGAGAACCCTCCAGGGAGAAGCATTTCCATTCTCAACAAA
>DATCTT010000432.1:0-11215 GCA_036567845.1 Candidatus Ozemibacteraceae bacterium
CAGCTTCAGCGCCAGCCGCCCAGCAGCCTCCCGCCCCGCCGGCCCAGCCGCCCTCCGGAACGGGTGACGCGCCTGAAGAAGCGGAACAACAGAAGGAAGTCATCGAACTGGTCCAGCTGGTCAGCTTCCAGATGGCGGGCGAAACGTATGCGCTCGAGATCAAACAGGTCGAGGGCATCATCAACATGCTGCCGATGACCCGGGTTCCCAAATCACCTCCCCATATCGAGGGTGTCATCAATCTTCGCGGCGAGATCCTGCCGGTCATCAATCTCCGGCGGCGGCTCAAACAGGCGGAAAAAGCCCGCACACACGAGGATCAGATCATCATCCTGTCGTTCGAGAGGGAAAAGGTGAAAGTCGGTTTTCTCGTGGACCGCGTCCAGGAAGTTCTTCGTCTACCTCAGAGCGCGATTGAACCGCCCTCGCACGTCAGCGAAGGAGTGAACGTCGAGCATCTGCGCGGCGTCGGCAAGCTGGGAAACCGCATCATCATCCTGCTGAACGCCGAAAAAATCGTCTTCGGGTGAATCAGGCCCGGGCCGTTTTCGCCATGATCCGCCGTGCCGAGTTGCGAACCATGTCATTTTCGTCCTCGAGGAGGCGCTCCGCCATCTCATAAAGGTTCGGGAGAGGCAGCTTTCCCAGAGCCTCGATGGCATTCAGGCGGTTGAACCACTCCTTGTCCGTGAGAAATCGCTCGATCGGTCCGGCGGCCTCGGCAAATCCCAGATCCCCGAGGGCATCGAGGGAAAAGACGAGCATTGACCGGTCAGACAGGGTCCGCACCATCGGCTCGATCAGCCGCCGATCGCGCACTTGGCCCATCACCCGGATGAGATTCACCTTCAGATCCCGGTTGCCCTTCTCGAGACGGTCGATCAGAAGCGGAATGTCGAGATGGCCAACCTTGGAGAGAGCCTCGATGGCGCCACTGCGCACCTGGACCGAAGGGTCGGTGAGTGCGCGGACAAGCGCCGGAACGGCATTCGGAGATTTCGCCTGGCCCAGGGCTTCGACGATACGTTTGCGGAGAAACCATTCAGGATGCGCCAGATGCTTGTCCAGTACGGCGACGGCCTCGCCAGTCCCGACACGGCCCAGTCCTTTCACCCCGTAGAGCCCCACGCCCAGCGGATCCTGTTCAAGGGCGGCAATGAACCGGGGCATGGCCTGAACCGCGCCCGCCTCGGCCAGGAACTTCAGGATCCAGGCTTTTCGGGGGACATCCAGTGCATCATATCGTTTCAATAGTTCCGGAGATAGAATATCCGCAACCGGGGCAAGCACCTTCTCAGCCGCAGCCAGCTTCACCTCATCGGGGCAGGTGAGGAGGAACTCCGTGAGGGCCCCGTATGCGGCGGGCGTGGCGAAGGTCATCAGGCCTTTGAGGGAAGCCACCACGGCGGGAATAGCGCGCGACGACAGCGCCCGGATGAGAGGTTCGACCGCCGGCTGATGCCGGAGGTCGGCAAGGATCTGAGCAGCCTGGACGAATCGGTCGGGATACCGCTCATCAAGCTGGCTGAGCAGGGCCCCCGGAGCAAACTCTTTCAGCGCTCCCCGGAACAGATCGGCCACGAGACCCTTCGCGACGGCATTCGATCCATCGAAGGCCGTCAGCAGCACGGGAATGGCTTCTGAAACATTCGCCCGGATGCGGGGAAGAACCTGATCGACGAAGGTCGCCGGGTTGGCATACGCCTTCTCGAGCAGTTCGGCGAAGGCGCGGCCGTTGGTCTGGGCTTCAGCCATGGATCAGTTCATCACCTGAGGGGCAGGCTCGAACTTTTCGAGGGTGAAATGCTCGCAGCCGATGGATGTTCCGTTCGCGGTGAACTCGAACTTGTAGGCTCCGGCCTCGGGGAACTCGAAATTCTCGAGAACGATCATCGAGCGGGCGGTCAGGCCCGGCTGTCCTTCGATGCTGGCGGCCAGGGGCTTGGGCAGCAATGGCAGGCCGGACGGTTTGACGATGTTGATCCCTACATCCCACTTCCCGACAACCTCTTCCCATTCGATGAACAGGCAGAGCTTGAGAAATTTGAAGGGGAACCGCGTCACGAACAGCTTTGCAGCCAGCACACCCATCAGGCTCACCCGGCCGTTGATCTCCTGGCGGATATCTTCGCAGATCAATACGCTTCTGTATTTCAGCTCGCTCATTTCGCTTCGCTTCCCTTCAGGAATGTTTCCCGGCGGCAACCACCGGGCGGCCGTATCCTACCACACCCCCACCCCGGAGACAACGACATGCTCCGGGAATCCCGGGGAGCGCCCTCCCCCCCGCAAGCTCCATCCGCCAAACGTTGTGTTTCCTATACGATAAAACGAACAGCCGTTTCCCTGGCTTCCGCAGCCTGCGGCATACGCTTCCTTGGCTGGTCCCGCATCAGGTGGCAGACGGGCTCGAGGCGCGGCGGCGGTCGAGAAAAGATTTGAGGATCAGGGCTGCGGAGACGGCATCGCGGATATCCCGGCGTTTTTCCCGGCGCATGCCGGACTCGATCAGGCTGTTCACGGCCATGTTCGTGGTGAACCGTTCATCGACAAACTCGAGAGGCACCCGGATCAGCGGCTGCAAGCGTTCGACGAAAGCCCGGACGATCCTGGAAGCCTCCCCATGCTCGCCGCCATCGAGCGAGAGGGGAAGACCGACGACGAGGCCGTCCGCTTCCTCGGCTTCGATCAGCTTGGCAACCGCTGCCGGGGCATCCTTGCCAGCCGGAATCACCGAATGCGGGGAAGCGGCGATTTCGAGACGATCGCAGCTTGCCACGCCGATGCGCTTGCTGCCGACATCGAGAGCGATGAATTTCATGTATTTTCCCCTCCCCTCGTCCGAACGCGCAACTTGCCAGTGGAACATCGGAAATATCATGCTTTATATATCGTAGGGGCGGGTTTGAAACCCGCCCCTACGCCATCACCAAGAGGTCATTCCCACCTGCGAGCCAGAGGTCAGGCCGTGGCTCCCAGGGAAGAGCCGATCAGGGACTCGGCGGTTTTGAGCGCCTCGTCGATCTTCTCCGGCTCCTTGCCACCGGCCGTGGCCATATCAGGCCGGCCGCCGCCGCTTCCGCCGGCGATCTTCGCGATCTCCTTGATCAGCTTGCCGGCGTGAAGACCCTTGCCGACGAGATCCTTCGAGAGCTTCAGGACGAAGGTCGCCTTCTCGCCTCCGCCGGCCAGCAGGCAGAGGACGTTTTCGCGGGCGCCGACGAGCTCGTCGGTCATCTGCTGGAGTTCCGGAGCCCCGAGGCCGTCGATCCGGGCGATGATCGCCTGGACCCCGCCGATCGCGCGGGCCGATTGACGGGCCTTCTCGACCTGGCCTTTCGCGTCGTTCTTCCGGACCGTTTCGAGCTCCTTTTCGAGATCGGTGACGCGGGAGACGAGCTTTTCAGCCTTCTGCATCAGGCTCTTGGGATCACAATCGAGCACCCTGGCCAGCTCGCGGGTCTCCTGCCGCATGGCCTGGAGACGGGCATAGGCGCCGGCACCGGTGACGGCCTCGATGCGGCGGACGCCGGAAGCGATCGAGGCTTCCGAAAGAATCGCAAACAGGCCGATCTCGGAGGAGTTGGAGATGTGCGTTCCGCCGCACAGCTCCTTCGAATAGTCGCCGACGCGCACGAGCCGCACGACATCCCCGTATTTCTCGCCGAACAGGGCCATCGCGCCGAGCTTGACAGCGTCGTCATAACTCGTTTCGACGGTGGTGACAGGCAGGCTCTCGAGCACGCGCTCGTTCACCCGCTGTTCTATCTCATTCAATGTATTCTGATCAATCGCCTGGAAGTGGGTGAAGTCGAACCGCAGCCGGTCGGGGGCAACGGCCGAGCCGGCCTGCTTCACGTGGCCGCCCAGTGTCTCCTGGAGCGCCTTGTGCAGCAAGTGGGTGGCGGTGTGATTGCGCATCGTCGCGCGGCGCGAAGCCACATCGACGATCAGCTCTACCCGGTCCCCCTTGCCGAACCGGGCCGCACCTGCCCAAGATCCGCGATGGATGAACACATCCTCGACCTTGTCGGTCGTCTGGACGGCAAACTCGGCCCCCTTCCCACGAATGACACCGTGATCGCCGATCTGTCCGCCCGAGGCGGCATAGAACGGGGTGTGGTCGGTGATGACGAGCAGTTCGTCGCCGGCCTGAACGACATTGAGAACGGTCGCCTCGTCACGAAGCTTCGTGTAGCCGGTGAACTCGGTCTTGCCATACTCCGCCGGATTGATCGCGCTGAAATTCACGAAGGCCGAGACGACGTTGGCGCGACCACGTTCCCGCTGTTTCTCGAGCTCGCTGTTGAAGCCGGTCTCGTCGACGAGGAGCTGTTCTTCCTTACAGATTTCGCGGGTCAGGTCGAGCGGGAAGCCGTAGGTGTCGTGGAGCAGGAAGGCGCGACTGCCGTCTAGCTGGTTCTTCCCGGCTTTCTTCAGGTCGGCAATGTAGCCGTTGAGCATCTCGCTGCCGGTCTTGAGGGTCTGGAGGAACCGCTCCTCCTCGCTCTTCACCACGCGCGTGATCAGTTCGATGTTCTGCCCGACTTCTGGATACGCCTCCATCACATGGGAGACGGTCGAAACGAGCGTGTGCAGGAAGGGCTCTTCCTGGCCGAGGTATTTGTAACCGAACCGGGAGGCCCGGCGCAGGATCTTGCGCAACACGTAGCCACGGCCTTCATTGCCGGGCAGGGCGCCATCGGCGATCGCGAAGGAAAGCGCACGGATGTGGTCAGCAACGACCTTGAGAGCAGTGCGAGTCTTGCCGCCTTCGGCGAACTGCCGCCCGGTGTGTTTTTCGACAGCCCCGACAATGCCCGAGAAGACATCGTTCTCGAAATTGTCGAACTTGCCCTGGAGAATGGCCGCAAGCCGCTCGAGGCCCATGCCGGTGTCGATATTCTTCTTCTTGAGAGGAGTGAGGGCGCCGTCTTCGGCACGGTTATACTGGGTGAAAACGAGATTCCAGAACTCGAGATAGCGGGGGCAGTCACAGCCGGGTGCGCAGTCGGGCGATCCGCAGCCGATGCCGGGGCCCTGGTCAATGTAGATCTCGGAGCAGGGACCGGACGGACCGACACCGATCGTCCAGAAGTTGTCCTTGTCTCCGAGTTTCACGATATGATCGAGGGGGACACCGATACTCTTGTTCCAGATCTCGAGGGCCTCATCATCGCTGTGATGGACGGAGACATACAGCTTTTTCGAATCGAGGTTCACGACCTTGGTGATGAATTCCCAGGCCCAGGCGATGGCATCCTTCTTGAAATAGTCCCCAAAGCTGAAGTTGCCGAGCATCTCGAAGAAGGTGTGGTGCCGGGCGGTGTAGCCGACGTTCTCAATGTCCGTGGTGCGGAAGCACTTCTGGCACGTGGCGGCACGCTTGAGGTCGGTCTTGAGGCCGAGGAAATACGGCTTGAACGGGGCCATGCCGGCGCTGTTGAACAGCAGGGTCGGGTCATCCTGCGGAATCAGGGAGAAGGAGCCGCGGACATAATGCTCGTGGCCCTTGAAGAAGTCGAGAAATTTGGATCGGACGATTGCGGTGTTCATGCGGTCACTCCTCACAGGTTCGGCAAAAGGATTAGAGGGGAAGATATTATATCAATAAAATTTCATTCGAATTTGGCGTTCAGGACCCGGGAGTAGATGCGGGTGACGAACACCCGGGTCTTGACCGGAACGCCCTTGGCGTCAAACAGCTCGTTCATCGACAGCTGCACCTCGACGCCGCGCACCTTCGAGAGGTCGCTGAGGCCGCCCGCGTGGGTCGGATGGTAATAATGCGGCCCGAGATACTGCTGGTAGCTCGAGAGGCTTTCTCCTTCCTGGCGATTGCGGAATATGACGCCGTCGGTGCCCCAGACTTTCAAGTAATCGAGCTGCTTGGTCACGATCGCGCGTTTGATCATGCCCTTTTCCTGGCGGTAGATGATCTTCTCGGCCCCCGGCAGGTCCTTATACTGGTTGGGGCCCTCGTAGGACCAGGTAACGGTCGTCGTCCCGGAGCCGACCCGGCGGGGCACCTCGAGGGTCATCGAAAAGAACAGGGCGTTGTCCTCGGCGAAGAGCGTGTCGCGAAACACGGTGTCAAGACTGACGAGTTTCGTCATCTCGCGCAGATCTCTTTCAATCAGCATTAGGAATTCGCGGGCCTCGTGCAGGGTGTCGAGAGACTGCCGCTGGCGTTCGAGGCTGACGAAGGTGCGGTTGAGGAAGAGATACCCTGTCACGAGCACGATGCCGAACAGCAGCAGCGAAATCATGACTTCGACGAGGGTGACGGCGCGGCGGGCGGATCGTTTCATAAAGACTGAGCTATTCATCATCCACCTCACGGGTTCGAGGTCGGCAAGGAAGGCGTGAACGAGGAGTTCAGGCCAGAGCCGAGGGTTTCGTCCGAGAGGATCGTCGAGAGTTCGAAGGTCTTGTGGAGGGGCTGCTTGTTGACGGTCTGGACTTGTTCGAGGAAGTAGACGATCACGCGGATGCGGATGCGACGTTTCTGGAGCTCGTAATCCGGCGAGCTGGTGTCAGGATCCACGTTCGGATAGAACGACAGCTTGGCTTCGCGGGCATACTGCACGCCGGGAGAGTTCCAGACGCCATTCGCCTCCTTCGGCAGGGTGATCTCGCGGAAGGGGCCGTCGACCGGGTCAGCCGCATCGAGCTCGATGAGCTGGCGCAGCTCGACAAACGGACGGCTGCGCAGTTCCTCGATCTTCTGCAGTGCGAGGTTGGCAGCAACCACTTCATTGATACTCTTGTAGGTGACCTTTTCCGAGATGCCGAACAGCAGGATGATCGGCAGCATCACGAGGGATGCGATCGAGAGGGCCACGAGAATCTCCACAAGCGTGATCCCTTTTCCCGGGGAGGGGGAAAACGGTTTCGGAGCACCAAGCACATTTCGTGCCGAAGCCCCTAAGGTCGGGCGTCGAACGTGCCGATGAGTTTTGTGGAATACCAGAGAACGCAGCGAGGAAACAATCATGAAGATAGACCGTAAGCACATGGGCCTGATCCTGGCCTCCTTCATAGCCTTGTCATTCAACAGCCATTTCGCGCAGGCTGCCAAGAAAACCCAGGAAATCATGCAGCCGGCGAAAGTGTATGCCTTCAAGAAGACCTCGTCGGCGCTCGTCCCTCTGGCGGAGGTCAAGGATGCTCCCGTGGTCGTCAAAAAGACGGGTGTCCGTATCGACCGAAAGAATCTGTATATTGGCGGATATGTGGTGAACACCTCGGACAAGACGGTGTCGCACGTGCGGATCTTCCCCACGTTCGTGAGCAAACCGAAGAACTCGGCCCATCTTTCCGATCAGCTCAACCACGACGAACTCAACCTTTCTCCGAAAGAAACCCGGCGGTTCGTGATCATGCGCCCCATTGCCGACGTGAAGCCGCTTCTCGAGAACAACGTCCCGGTTTCGGACAACTGCGTGCTCAATTGCCGGCTTCTTTAGCTTCGAGGCGCTGAACCTCGGATATCACGCGGTCCCACTCAGGCCCCTGCTCTGCAGGGGCCTGTTCCTTCATGAGCTGAAAGGCCGCAAGATACGACTCCTTGGCCTTCTTCTGCATGTTCTTGCGGGCATACACATCACCCAGACTCTGGAAGGCGTACACCAGAATATCGAGGTTCTCGCGCTTGCCGCCGGTCTTGAGAAGCTGCTCCTGGAGGAGCCCCTCGAGTTTGAGTACGCCCAGATTGTCGGAGGCATCGAGGGCCTCGATGGCGTCCTTCAACTCGAGGGCGACCGGAGACGAGCGCTGCCGCTGGAACTCCTCACGCTCTTTCATGTGCTCTTCGGCGAGGCGGCGGCTGCCTTCATACTTCTCGATGGCGAATCGTCGCCGCTGGTCACGATAGTTGTCGACCTTTCCCGCAGCGGCGAAGGTGCGAGCCGTGTCCGTCGAGAGGCCCAGGTCGGCCAGTTCATCCTCGTGCATGTCGATCGAGGTAGACGTCTTTTTCCAGAGGTTCGAGCCCTTGAGAAACGAGAAATATCCGCCCCGCGAACCGGAAGGCGTTGTATCGCTGATAGTATTCGACGAAGGCAGTCCGGGGATCCCGGCAAAGCCACCGAAATGGTAGACGGTCACGCCACCGACGACCAGCACACACACTCCGGCAAGCAGGATCTGGGGGCTTTTCCACCAGGGTGCTGCCGGGGGCTCTTCGTGTCCGGTCTTGCGACGGGGCGGGTACAACGGTCTGACCATGCGGCGCGACGACTCCTGCAAAGGCTCGAGGGCCGGAAGAACCCGGCCAATCGGGAGTATACCAGAGGGAAGGGGCGGTGTCCATTTCTTCCGCTTCCGCCCCTCCGGGGAAAGGTTGCGCGCTGGAACGCGGGTGTGCTATAGTTGCCGCAGGCCGCCCCCGAGAGCGGTCAAACCATGGAGTGAGCACGTTTTGCACAGCGCCAGCGCCATCCAGCACGCCTACGACCGGTACAGTTCCTTTTACGATCTTTTTTTCAAGCCTTGGCTTGAAGACGGCCATCGTATCGCCGTCGAGCAGCTCGAGATCGCACCCGGCCAGTCGGTTCTCGAAGTCGGGATCGGCACGGGATTGAGCCTCGAATATTATCCCGCCGACGTCACGGTCATCGGGTTCGATTATAGCCATGGCATGCTGTGCCAGTCCAGGAAGAGGGCCGAGGAGCAGCCTTGCGCCACCCACCTGCTGCAGATGGATATCTCGCGCATGGCTTTCGCCGACCGGTCGTTCGACCGGATTCTCGCGGCGTATGTTCTGACCGTCGTTCCCGACACCCGCCGGGCCATCCGGGAGATCCTGCGCGTCGCAAAACCGGGCGCAAAGGTGGTGATGATCAATCACCTCCGCAGCCGGAATCCGGCCCTCGCCTGGATCGAAGACCGTTTTCATCCTGTTTTTTCCCGGCTCGGACTGTTCACGCTCGACCGCGATCTGCTGTCGATCCTGGAGTCCTGCGGCATCCGGGAATACCAGCTGACCCCGACCACGATTCTGGGTCTGCATCACGTCATTTCATTCACCGTTCCGGAGCATATCTGATGCACTGACCGCCCGGCCCAACCGCCGGGCACCCGCGATGAGGATCGCCCAGCGCCGCGTTTTCACCGCTTGCGCCGTTCGACCGGATTCGCACTCGTCCGCCCCAAGGCGGAGTAAAATTTCCGGGTTCGTCCCTTTTCAAGCGTACCCGGCACAATAAAATCGGAGACATTCATTCGTGAGACGTAATCGCCGTTCTACCACCGTCCAGGCTTCCCCCGAGGATCTCGAGCGAGAGTACCAGAAAATCCGCCAGGCGCTGCTGCAGAATATCAGCACGGTCATGGAAGCTATCCAGCGCAAGTTTTCAAGTCCCAAGCCCTGGAAGTTCCTCCGAGCCGAACATGCCGTTCCCGAAACAGGGGATGTGATCGACCTCGTGTTTGAGCATTCAGACCCCGATGACAAGAGGTTTGTCATCGTCGACATCTGTGTTCCCTACCTCGGTCGGGGCCAGAAATACACACTCGATGTCAAAGCCCGCCAGTTCCAGAAAGAGCAGGGCGTGGCAGCCACCCGGATTAAAAAAGCCCTTCTGATGATGAAGCGACCGGGCGAGACGCTGGCACCACCGCCGGCGAAGCTGAGCAGCAAAATCATCGAGCTCACGATTCCCACGGCTGCCCCCGAGCCGGCCGCCGTCATCCAGCCTCCGGCCGAACAGAAAAAGCCCGCGGCCCCTCCCGTTTTCCCCCCGGAGCTTCTCGAGGCGCTGAAGCGCACGATCGTTCATGAGTGCTTGGGCACGATGTACAAGCGCCGGAACAAGTATATCCGCAAAGGCCTCTGGCGCTGGATCGAGCGGGAGATCATGGACCCGAACGTCCATTTTTTCCTGGTCATCCTCTCGAGCATCTACCAGGGCAAGACGAGCGACGTGCTCAGCCGACAGTTCAAGAATGTCGAGGAGTTCACCGGCGGCGCGGAAAAGGTCATCGAAGCGCTGTTTTCGAACGAGACCGGCCTCGCCCCCGAGATACTCAAAAGCTCGGAGCGGCACAAGCAGGGCCTGCGCAAGTTCCTTGCGTGTTTCTACCAGACCCCGCCGTTCGAGTATCTGCGAACCCTTTTCTTGAAAGAATTTCGAACGACGCGGGACAGCAACCGCGCCCGTATCGCGGTGTTCGACACACTCAAGGAGCTTCTCACCCGTTGCGGTTTCGAGGGTGAGAAAGAGGTGCAGTACCCCCTCGAGATTCTCGACGAGCTGTCGATTTTCCCCGGCTTCATCATGGGCAACTACGCCCAGCTGCGCGTCGACAATGCCGCGAAGAAACTCCAGAAGCTGGTTCCCGAGCTTTCCTGGAGTTCCGCCGAGATCTACCGGCTTCGGGATGAGCTCGCGCGCACGCTCGGCCTCCCTCCGGAAGAATTCAACCTGAATGCGTTCCTGCCCCAAGCATTTTTGCGCGACAATCTCCCGGTTCAGGCAGCTGCGGTTCAGCCCCCCGCAGGTGCATCTTCCATGGCAGCTCCCGCCGGGCGCGGCCAGGGACAACAGGGCCGGCCCCAGCGCGACCGGCAGCCCCAGCAGCCACAGAGGCGTCCAGAGTCCGTTCAGGAGCCCGCCCCCTCGCTTCCCGTGGATGCCGACCAGCCGTCTCTGCCATTTGGGGCGGCAACAGAACCCCCCGCATCCAATGAGCAGCCACGGCCGGCCCTGCCTCAACGCCCTCCCCGTGGCCCCTATCGTAACACCGCAGACCTGCCAGTACAGACGTCGATTTCCCCCACCCCGGACCATCCGGTTCCACCTCCAGCGCCTGCCGAGATCGCAGAGATGCCGGGTCCCGATTCCGGAATCAAGCCACAGCAGCCTCCGCAACGGCAACTTCCGCCGCAGGGTCAGAGGCCGGTAGGCAACCAGGGAATGCAGCCCCAGCGCCCTCCCCAGCAGCAGCTGCTGCAGCGCCCCCAAAACCAGGGGTTCAATCGTCAGCTGGAGCTCGACGAGGCGCGGCACCGGTTCTTCGAGAACTTCGGCGGCCACCCCACCGAGGATCCCGAGGCAATCCGGTTCATGCTCGAAATGGAACGCGTCGTCGCTGATGCGGCCCGTGCACCGGTCCGGGCTCCCGAACCCGAGCTGGAAAGTCCGTATGACGACCGGCCCCCGTCGAAAAACGGCAGGCCCCCCGTCCGTCAGCATTCCCAGCAGGGGATGCC
>DATCTT010000433.1:0-9339 GCA_036567845.1 Candidatus Ozemibacteraceae bacterium
CTCGCCTCGTTTGCCGGCGCCGCCGCCTGCGTGGGAGCCGTCTATGGGCTCGCGTGGGGTCGCGGCGGCGTATCCAACGCACGCCTGCTGCTTGCCGGGGTCGCGATCAGCTTCTGTTGCTCGAGTCTGATCATGTTCTCACACTACGCCTCGACGGCCACCGACGCGTTCCGCATGATGCGCCATCTGATGGGAAGCCTCTCGTCGAGCGGCTGGGAAACGGTCGCGATCCTTCTTCCCGTGACGCTGCTCGGCGGCATTCTGCTCTGGGCACTCGCCTGGGAGCTTGATCTGCTGGCCGTCGGCGAGGATATCGCCCAGAGCCGCGGTGTCGCCGTCGACCGGATCCGGCACGGAATCTTCCTCGTGACCTGCGCCCTGGAGGCCTTCGTGGTCGCCCTCTGCGGCCCGATCGGCTTTGTCGGCCTGATGATCCCGCACTGCTGCCGCCTCTGGTTCGGTGGCGGCCACCGAACGTTGCTTCCTGCCTCGCTTCTCCTCGGCGGCATCTTCCTCTCGACCTGCGACACCGTCGCCCGCACCGTCGTCGCCCCCTCCGAAATGCCCGTCGGCGTCCTCACCTCCCTCATCGGCGGCGTTTTCTTCCTCTGGCTCCTTTTCGGCGCCACCGACTCCGACACCTCCCTCGATTAGAAGTGAGAGATGAAGCTTTTCGATGGTGAGCTGCCACGAAAGATCGCGAAGAGAAATCAGGATGCGCATGAGGAGAGATTCCGCAAGGAATCATTGAAAATTGAGGGAAATAATATTATCTTTTCCCCGATAAAAGCCTATCCATCGGCTTGTAAGAAGGTATTTCGAGAGAGATTGATGGTGGTTTTTGCTGCGATCGAGAGGAATGAGCTCGTTCCCGATACGGCCGGCCCGTGCCTTGTTGCGCGTGGTTTGGTGATGCTGGAGGTTGATTCCATGTCCACCCGTCTGCATGTTCGTTTCCGCCTTTTTTGGCCGGCATTCCTGTTGATCGGGCTGCTGTGCCTCTGTCTTGTCGCCCCTGCCGCGGCCGATATTCCGGCTCTCGAAGCCGAGCGGGCGAAGGCGGTCAAAGAGCTCGAAGCTGTTGTCAACGCCATCAATCTGTCTGAAACGATGGTCAGGTCGGCAGGCGAAGTCATGAGTGGCCTCGAAACCGCCCTGGGAAAATACGTGGCGGCCCGCGACGCCCAGGCCGGCGTCGTCGCCGGAATCCGCAGCCGGTTGCGCGAGATCGACATCCAGCTGGGGAAACTCCGCTCCCCGAACGATCTGGCCACGGCTTGGAGCGAATACAAGAACAACCGCACCGAGGAAAATTTCATCAAGCTCTACACAACGGTGCGCGGCGTGAGACCGGACAACGCGACACGGGAAAGCTATGTTCAGCAGGAATCGATCCTCCAGCTGGAGATCCGTAATAAAGTCATCGTTCCGGTCCTCCAGGTGCTGGTCAAGCTTGGCGGTCTCATCAAGCAGATCAACGAGCTCGCTTTCAACGGGGTCGGCATCTGTCATCCACGTGACGCGGACGGGGCGCTCGAGGCCGTCGACGAACTTCTCGGAACGATGCAGAAGCATTTCTCGAAGCTCGAAACGAAAATGGGCATGAAGGACGACCAGCTTCTCGTTGCCGGCGTGGCGGTCGAGCTTTCCAAGAATTTCCAGGACTTCTTCGACCCGCAGGAACTCATTCCAGACAAGCTCAAGGAGTGGTCGAACGCCTTCGAAGAGAGCAGCTACTCGAACTGGATTCCCGGCAAGGCAGCCGCCAAGCTCCAGGCTGCGGCAGAGCAGATGGCCGAGGAATCCTATGAAAAGTTCAACGAGGATACCTACGGAACGAAGGATCGCGCCCGGGATTACGAGAAATTCTCACGGATGCGCGAAGAGTTCGCCAAGGCTGCCGATGAATCCGAGGCTGTTCTGAAAGAATTCCAAAAGCCTGTCGACGAGTTTTCGCGAAAGGTCGCCGAGAGCAGGGAAAAATACAAGCGCATTCTCGGTTCGTATGAAGATCTGCTCGAGCGCAAGGCAGAGCTCGAACGTCGAATTCCCGACCTCGCTGCCCAGATCGAGGATGAGAAGTGGCGCGAGCTCTCGAAGCCGATTCCCGGGGAAAAACTTGCCGAAGCGGCTCCTGTCTTCGCTTATCTCAATACCGACCGCCCGGCCGGCTTCCTTGCTGCCGACGATCTGACGGCGATGGTACTGGGCTTCCCGCGGGAACAGCGATTCGCTCTCACGACCCGGGTGGCGCAGGTCGTTCGGTCGAAAGCGAAATCCACAATATCCACGGGAACCGGCAGTCGCGAATCTATCATCTCGGTCATCTCCCGCGGCGATTCGGGCGATGTGTACAAGTATCCTGGCATCAAAATGCGTGACGAACAGGGGCGGGTCGAGATCGACACGACGGCCATGAAACTGGTGGGAAGGGCCCCCGGAACGGCGAAACTCGTATTCGAGGTTCCCGGTTGGGGGGACATCACGACGGATCAGGCTGGGAACCACATCCTTCAAACCCGCACCTACACGTCTCGCCACGAAGTTCCAGTCGCCAGGCTTGCCGGAATCGAGGTGCGGAACGCTCTCGGCTCTGTCGGCCGGATCGACCTTGTTTCGACGGCCGAATCTCGCGGCGGCATGTACGGGATGAAGGTCGATGCGCTCGTCGATTATGGCGCCGGAACCTCACGACAACCCGTGGAGATGTCCCGCCTCACTTTCACCCTGGCGGGCGACTCTTGCGCCATCGTCAAGAAAACCTCGGCGACCGAGTTCGCCATCGATGCCACCGACAAGCCCGGCGTCTGCACCGTCGAGATTGGGGTTGCCGGCTCGGCAGGAACGGCCCGAAAGGTGGCGAAAATCCGCGTCACGAGCAGCGTTCTGCGGGCCTTCCGAAGCCTCGCCAATGGCGAAAAGGTTGCCGCGGGCGTGGCTCGGAAAGCCGAGGAACTGCCCATCGGCGCTTCGGGCAATATCACGGTTCTCATGGACGGGCCTGCCCCGGCTGAAGACTATGTCGCCGAGTTGGTCTGTTCGCGCGGCAGCAAGGTTTTCGAACCCGGCCGGGACGGTATCACGGGAACCACCCGCGCGGACTTCGAATCTTCCGGCATGCTCTCCCAGGCGCTGCTTTCTTTCACCTTCGGCAAGGAATGTCTGAACATCGACGAGGCACAGAAGAAGGGAACCTGGTTCAACCGCGAACCGATCTCGGTGTCGGCCGTCGTCCGTCGCCGCTCTGACAAGGCGATTGTCACCCATTTCGGGTTCGGCGAGATCATCCCGGTTGCGACCGTCAAACGCCTGCGCGTCGTAATGCGCGGGGGCGGCGGCGATGGGGCCGTGGTCGATGCGATGCCCCTGTTCCGGCCCGCCGACCGGCAGCACAATCAATGGCCGTTCGCGATCCGCATCGAGCTCGAATCGGGCGACCGGATCACCGTTCCCCTCAACGCGGTCGAGCAGGGCCGGCCCGAGGGGCTGCTCTTCGGCATAGACGGCTCGAGCGGAACCGTCCTTTTCAACATGGGCGCCATGCATCGGGTTGGCTGGGAAACCCTGACCTACCGACTTTCCCCTGGGCGTGCGGCCCAGATGCATGTAACCCTCTCGGGGGATTACGAAGACGCCTCGATCCTGTTTTCCGTGAACCGCCTCGAACTCTGGAAGCGTGGAAACGGCGTCCGGATGACCGTTCTCGGCCCTCAGAAAGACGCGATGGACGGGTATGCCGTTCGGTGGAAGGCCGGCTCCGGTATGACCACGACCTCCTTCCGGAAAGATCAGGGTGAATGGATCTGCGACGGCCCCGAGAACATGCCGGTGTTCGAGGCCGTTCTTCTCAACCCGCGCGGCACCGAATGCGGTGTCGTCCGGGGAACCGACGGCAAGGCGATCGCGACCTGCGAGCCGGACCACCGGCCGACCCTGACGATCGAGACTCCGGCACCGCTCAAGGCAGGTGCGATCGCCAGCGTTCGCGCTACGTGCAACGATCTGCCATCCGATGGCCCGCTGTCGATGGGGTCGGCGGAGTATTACACGCTCTGGAATACGACCGGCCCGTACGGCAAGGTAAAAACATCCGAAGGCTCGGTGTATCCGCTGGGCCCCACAGGCTTCCTCTCGATCGGGCATGTCGAGTATCTGCGCGGCGTGCCCGAAGGCGGGGCCAGGATCCCCGTCGAGGTTGAGTTATACCGTCGCACCGACTGGCAGAGCTTTCAGCCGAAGGGGCGGCTCATCGCTTCGGCGCGGGGAACGCTCGAGGCGCTCTACAATCCCTCTCTGCCTCCCTTCTCGGGCCAGATCCGTATTGTCCAGGGAAGTGACGGCGGCAGTGGGGTTTCGACGCGATGGGTGGAAGGCGCTCCCGAGGTGAGCCTCGAGCGTATGGTCGCCATCGAGGGCAACAACCCCTTCAACGTCCAGAACCCGATCGTGAATGTGACCAGAAACGGTCAGACGCTCATCGCGACCGATGCCGTTCCGATCACCTCGCTCCCCGAACCGCCCGTGCCCGGGGAACCCACCGTCCCGGCTCCCCCGGCGCCGCCCGAGCCGCCGGCACCTGTTCCGACGCTCACGACGAGTGCCCGCGACAAGGCCGACGGTGACAAAACCCTTCCGGCAACCGGCGGTACGATCATCGATACCGTCAGCTATACAAACCTGACAGCCGGTCGCTCCTACACCCTCAAAGGCGTCCTGATGAGTCGCGTGACGGGCCAGTCGACCGGCATCATTGCCGAGAAGACGTTCACGGCCGCTGCTGCTGGGACCGTCACACAGGAGTTCTCCGTCGGGGCCGATCAGGCCGACCGGACGCTCGTTGTGTTCGAAACCCTCCATATCGACGGCTCCGTGGTGGCACGGCACGAGGATTTGCTCGACGTCGCCCAGTCCGTGGCGGTCGGTGCCCCGCCGCCCCCGCTCGAGATGACGACGGCCGCGCGCGACAAGGTCGACGGCGACAAAACCCTTCCTTCCGCCGGTGGCACGATCGTGGATACCGTCAGCTATAAAAACTTGACGGCCGGCCGATCCTACACGTTGAAAGGCACGCTGGTGAACAAGGCAACGGGCCAGACAACCGGCATTACCGCCGAAAAGACCTTCACGGCACAGGCCGCCGCTGGAACAGTGACGCAGGAGTTCCCGGTCACGATCCAGCAGGCGGGCCGCACCCTGGTCGTCTATGAGCAACTCTACGATGGGGCTACGCTCTCGGTGAAGCACGAGAACCTGAACGACGCCGCGCAGACGATCACGGTCGGGGCCTTGGTGCCGAGCCTGGCGACGTCGGCAAAGGACAAGGCGGATGGGGACCGGACGCTTCCGTCGACCGGCGGCATCATCGTCGACACCGTTTCGTATACGGATCTCGTTCCCGGAAAAACCTACACCCTGAAGGGCGAGATGATGGACAAGTCGACCGGTCTTGCCGTCGGCATCACGACCCAGAAAACCTTCACGCCCTCCGCTTCTGCCGGAACGGTAACGCAGGAGTTCACAATTACCGCCCAGCAAGCCGGAAAAACGCTGGTTGTCTACGAGACCGTGCTTGATGGTGCAACGGAGGTCGTAAAGCACACCGATCTCACTGATGCCGCCCAGGCCGTTGCCGTCGAAGAAGCCCAACAAGGCATCACGGGGTTGACCTCGACCGTCACCCTCGCGAACGTGAGTCCGGCGAATCCGACGATCCACATGGCCTGCATCCTGCTTGACCCGAACACCAGTCAGGGAAGTCTCAGTGCCGGTGACGCTCAGATGTTCAGCGCCAACCGCGTCTTCGACATCCATGTGACGCCGACCTACAACATCGGCGACGGGGACCCGGGAGTGCACTTCGACCGCGCTCAGGCGAACTCCGGCAGCGCGAACTGGAGGTTGGCGGCCGCGACGGGTGCAACAAATACGTTGTTTTATAATACTGGACAAAATATCAGTGTGTTCAACGTGAATACCAGGGTGACGCTGTTCGTCGAGCAGGCCGTCGCGGGCGGGTCGAAAATCAGGCTCGAGCTGACGGTGACCCGCAATGGCAACGGCACGGCGGCGGGCGATTATCAACTGGTCGTCCATACGGCCGAGTATGTGAACTGAGAGAAAGGAGAACGACCATGAAACGCATCATCCCGACCGCAGTGCTGTCTCTCCTTCTCGCGTCGGCGGCGACGGTCCTTTCCGCCGCCGAGTTCCGCTCGATCAACACGATATCGACCCCGCAGGCCGGCTCTGACGCATCGCAGCCAGTACCGGCCGACTCCGGTCTCGAGGCGGCTCGCAAGAGCCTCGAGAAACGAACGGTCGATCTGGCCCGTGCCGGTCTCACCCGCCTCATAGAGGCCTGGCAGACAGGCGGCAAACTCGAAGCCCTGCTCTCGGACTCGTTCAACGACCGCGACCGGTTTCTCGACATCCTGCGCCGGGTCAGCCCCGGAGATGCGAAACTGCGACTGCTCGCGATCGACGCCGTCCGGATCGTATCCCGCTCATTCGACCCGGCTGGCCCCGACGGCACGGGGTGGGCCCTGACCAGCCGCGTCTCGATCCGCGCCCGAACCCAGATCGAATACACCCATCCGAAGGGCGGCTACCAGAAACTCGACGGGATCAACGAGTTCGTTCTTCGCGTGGTCCAGCCGCTTCACGCGCAACGCTGACGAATCGCAGGGAATGGTGACGATATGAAACGGATACGCATCATCGGTTGCTCGCTTCTTTTCTCCATGTCCCTCTGCCTCTGCACAGTGCCAGAAGGCCGGGCGGCCCCCCCGGTCGACGGGGCCGTCAACCTCGGCGGCGACCTGATGTTCCGCGGTGATCATTACGACGTCGACGGAGATGCGACGCGGGCTCCCTATCCTTACACTGGCACGCATCGCTACATGGATTTCAACTTCGAGCTGTACCGCAAATCGAGCGAGTTCGAAAACTGGAACCTGCGGTTCGGCGGGGTTCAGAATAATTCCCGCTATAGAAGCCGCGACTGGGGCACCGAGCTCGAACGTTTCCGGTTCACCTGGGAAAAAGGGGACCACGGCACCCCCTTCCGCCTCGAAGCCGGCGAGATCTATGGAAACTTCACGAATCGCACGCTCCAGCGAGCGCTTCACGGCTTCCTGCTGGATCTCCAGCCGGTCATGAAGGGTGACGTGAAGCGTTCGATCCAGTTCCTGTGGGGCCTAGCCCGAGGCGAGTGGAAAGACCCGTTCGAGGATCGCGACCAGAGTCTTGGCATTTCCCTTGTCGAGGAACACCGCGATGATCTGCGATTCTCGCTGAACTGGGTGACGAACCGGCGAGACGCGACCGCGACGCGCGCTGGCCTGCTGCAGCAGGTCTGGAGCGGAGCCTTCGAAAAAACCCTCGACCGCGAGCGCCGGCATGTGCTCGAATCGGAATACGCCTGGTTCTCGGGCGATCACGAGGGCGACGGCACGCCTGGAAGCGGCCTGGATCGGTATGACACCGGCCTGTTCATGCAGTTGCGGCACCATTCGAATCCGTTCGGCTATACCTGGCGGTTCGAGGAATATGGCAAAGATTTCCGGCCCAACGGGGCGAACATCACCCAGAACCGCAAGGCTCTCGAAGGCTATCTTTCCTGGCAACTCGAGAAGATTCGCACGCTCTCGGTGCGCCTCCAGCGATTCCGCAACTCCTGGGAGAGCCCGAACCCCCTCGACTCGGACATCGCCGGGGTGACCCTCAGCGGCCAGGTTTCGCCGAAGGACAAGCTCTACGCAAGTCTCAACGCCTACGTCGATCGTTCCGACGACCGGCTCGACACGGTCGACTCGCGTTCGCGCAACCTCGATCTGAACCTGTCGCGACCCCTTCGAAGCAATCTGAATGCCCGTCTTGGCTTGGGCTACCGGGATTTCGACAACCGACTCGGCCCCGCCGGCGACAACCGCGCTCTCCAGGCCCTGCTCGGTCTTGACAAATCGATCGATTGGAAGAACGCCCCGTTGACAATAGGCCTTAGTTTTATACGCAATGCGATTGATTCTTCAGGCATTTTTTCCAACGACTGGAACACCGGCCTCACGCTTTACCGCACGGCTGGCAATCAGGAGTTCGGACTGACCTGGAATACCCAGGCGCTCGATTATCGACCGCAGCCGAATGCGGATGTCTACGCGAATGATTTCGGCTTCCGGTGGCAGCGGCGCAACGGGGATACCGTCATGGGCGTCGAGATCGCCCGGAACCGGCGTGACGAAACCCGTGCCTGGCGCTATGTCTTCTATCTTGGCACCGAATTCGACCGAGCCCTGACGCGCGCTCCGAAGAAGGAGGCCGCCGGGGAGGTCGTTGCCGGTGACGTGTCGAAACGGCTTGATCTTGCCGCCATCGTGCCCGGAACGCCGGTTGCCTCGTTCGTTGACTCGCTCGCCCGATTCGGTATTGCGATGACGAACATCGGAAACCTCTACTCCGCCGATTACCCGGTGTTCGAGGACCTGTTCCAACGCCAGACCCTGGCGGCGGAAGGGGACGATGCGGGGAATATCGTGCGTGCAGGCGCGGTGGTCCGGCTCGAAGAGTATTCGACACCGTCGGACATCATGGATGCGTACGACCGAATCCGGCGCCGTCTGCTCGACCGGCTGGGCAATCCCGTGAACTCCTACGAGCGGGGCGCCGTCGGCCCCGCCCTTGCCGACGAGATCCGTTCGGGCGCCTTCGTTCGCGTCCTCGACTGGAAGACGCCCCATGGTCTGCTCCGGCTCGGCTTTCCGCGCCGTCTTGATGGCCGGATCTGCCTGGAAGTGCAGGTTGGCCGCGAGTTCCCCAGAGAGACCGAAGGCATGTGGGGCTTCGACCGCCTGAACTAACCGAACATCAAAGGGGCGGATCATGAGCCGCCCGGGCGGAATGAAAGAATTGACTTTTTGGGTACGGGTTGGTAAACTTGCCCCCTGTCTATCTCATGTACGGTTGTAAAAGGAGTCTCTTGGAATGATCGCCGTTCTCGTGAAGCTGATTCACTTCATCGTGTGCATCGGTCTGGTTGTCGTCGTCCTGCTTCAGGCCGACAAGGGCGAAGGGCTCGCCGGCGCGTTCGGCGGCGGTTCGTCGAACACCATCTTCGGTGAGCGTGGCAGCGGCGGTATCATGACCAAGATCACGACGGGGATGGCAGTCATCTTCATGATCACCTCTCTGATCCTTTCCGTCTATCTGCCGACCTGGAACGCGAAGTCCGGTTCGAGCGTCGATCTTTCCTCGCGACCTGCCCCGATCCAGACCAGCAGCCCGATGCCGATGAGCACCGAGCCCGTTGCTCCGGCCGCCCCCGCAGCTGCCGTCCCGACTCCG
>DATCTT010000434.1:0-8901 GCA_036567845.1 Candidatus Ozemibacteraceae bacterium
CCGGCATCGGCTGGCGTGCCTTCGTCTGGGGGCTGTTCGGTGTTGCCTTCGCCCTCGTGTTCGAGGTGTTCGCGACGGGGACGGCGGCGGTCATCGGCAAGGGGCTGCTGCCGGTCTTTGCTGACGGTTTCCCTGCCGACCTGTCGCGGGCGTTCTGGACGAGCACCCTGATGAACCTGATTTTCGCGCCGGTGTTCATGGCGTTTCACCGGGTCACCGACGGGTACATCGACGCCGGCAACGGGACCGTGTCGGGCATGATGGACGTCCGGCTGGCGGATGTGCTCCGCCGCATTGACGGGGTCGGCTTCGTCTCGTTCGTTCTGCTCCGGACGATTCCGCTGTTCTGGATTCCGGCGCATACCGTCACCTTCCTTCTTCCGTCCGAGTACCGGGTGCTGGTTGCGGCGTATCTGTCGATCGCCCTCGGAGCCATCCTGGCGTTCGCCCGGCTGCGGCAGGCGCCCCCGACGCCGGCCGGGGGTACGGAATCACGGTGAGTATTTGACTCCGCGTGCGATATCTGCTATATTAGCCAAACTTCATTCCTATTTTGATCTGGAGGAACTACCATGGCTGCGTGCCCGAAGCATCGTGTATCCAAGATGAACCAGCGGAAGCGCCGGAACCACTACCGCGCTCCCGTCATTACCCTCGCGAAATGCCCCCAGTGCTTCGAGACCAAGCTGGCTCACCGGGTTTGCCCGGCCTGCGGCCACTACAACAAGAAGGTCAAGGTTCTGGACGTCGAGAAGGCCTGACCCCCGATACCCCCTGACTCCTGACGAATGAAAGTCGCCATCGATGTCATGGGCGGGGACTTTGCTCCCCGTGAGCTCGTCCTTGGTGCCCGCCAGTATCTCGAGTCCGGCAAAGCCGGGCTGATTTTGGTCGGACGCAAGGCCGACATTCTTGCCGTCTGGCCTGAAGCCGCGGCAAGCTGCGAGATCGTCGACACGCCCGAGGCGGTCGAGATGGGCGAACCGCCCACCACGGCTCTTCGCAAGAAGAAGAACGCCTCTGTGGCGGTCGCGGCGCGCCTGGTGAAAGAGGGCCGCGCGAGCTGCTTCCTCTCGGCCGGTAGCACCGGAGCCCAGATGGCTGCTTCCCTGCTCGAGATCGGGCGTGTCCCCGGTGTCGAGCGGCCTGCCATTGCCGTCATGCTTCCGACCGCGACGGGAAGTGGCGTGCTTGTGCTCGATGTCGGCGCCAACGTCGACTGCCGGCCCAATCATCTCGTTCAGTTTGCCCACATGGGCGTTTCCTACTACGGGGCGATCTGTCACGTCGAGAAACCGAAGATCGGCGTGCTGAACATTGGCGGCGAAGCGGGCAAGGGAAACGAGCTCACCAAGGCCGTCTATGAATCCCTCGAAAAACAGGCAGGCGTGCTGAACTTCATCGGCAACGTCGAGCCCGACTCGCTGTTCGAAGGCCATGCCCACGTCGTGGTCTGCGACGGGTTCGTCGGCAACATCCTGCTCAAGGCCAGCGAAGGCCTCTCCGACCTGATTATGGGCACGATCAAGCAGGGCGTCGCCAATGCCGGCATTCCCGCCGAGATGGCCGGTTCCATCCTCGGAAATCTGCGCCGGGTGCGCACCGATGCCCCCGAATACAGTGGCGCCCCGCTGCTGGGTATTGCCGGCTGCTCGATCGTCTGCCACGGCAAGTTCAAAGCCCCTTCTATAGCTAATGCTATTCATCTGGCGGCCCAGTATGGGGCGTCGGATGTCGTCCGGCATATCGCGAGCCGCCTGCACGCCGATGCGGGCACCGCCGCGGTGTCGTAAGAATGCGCTGACGGCCGGCGCGGGGAAACCTGCGCCGGTTTTGTTTGTACCGGAACCGTCGCGTTCCATTTCCTGAACGAAAGAGGAACAACAGATGATCTCCACCCGCATTACGAAGCTCCTCGGGATCAAATACCCGGTCTTTCAGGGGGGTATGGCCTGGGTCAGCTCGGCCCCGCTTGTTGCCGCGGTCAGCAATGCCGGCGGTCTAGGCGTCCTCGGCTCCGGCTCGATGATGCCGGATGACCTGCGCCGCGAAATCCGGGAAATCAAGTCGCGAACGGACAAACCGTTCGGGGTCAACCTGATGCTGCTCATGCCGCAGACCCCGGAAAACGTGAAGGTCTGCATCGACGAGCGTGTGCCGGTCATCACCACGGGGGCCGGCAACCCCGGCCCGTATGTGAAGGCCTTCAAGGAGATCGGGTCGAAGGTCATTCCGGTCGTCTCCTCCGTCGCGCTCGCGAAGCGGCTCGAACGATCCGGCGTCGATGCCGTGATTGCCGAGGGGAATGAGTCGGGTGGCCATATCGGGGAGATCACCACGATGGTGCTCGTGCCCCAAGTGGTTGACGCGGTCTCGATCCCGGTCATCGCGGCTGGCGGCATCGGCGACGGTCGGGGGGTCCTGGCGGCGTTCGCTCTGGGCGCCGAAGGTGTCCAGATGGGAACCCGCTTCATCCTGTCGGATGAGTGCCAGGTGCATGAGAATTACAAGAAGGTCGTGTCTCAGGCGAAGGATCGCGACACCGTCGCGACCGGCATTACGACCGGCCACCCGGTGCGTGTGATACGCAACAAGCTGGCGAAGAGCTACGTCGAGGCGGAGTTCAAGGGGGCGACGCCCGAGCAGCTCGACGAGATGGCCAAAGGCAGCCTGCGCAAAGCCGTCGTTGAGGGGGATGTCGAGGAGGGGTCGGTCATGGCGGGCCAGATCAGCGGGCTGCTCGAGACGTGCGAGCCGTGCGCCGAGATCTTTCTGAAGCTCGAGGCGCAGTTCTTCGGTGAATTCGACCGGATCGCCTCGCTGATCCCGGCTCTTCGGCCGGCCCCAAAGGCCGCCGTGGCAGAAAAGGAAGCAACCGCATGAAAACCGCTCTCGTATTTCCCGGTCAGGGTTCTCAGAAGGTTGGCATGGCCTCCGCCATGGTCCAGGCGTATCCCTGGGCCGCCGAGATGGCTGCCCGAACCGACGCCGTGCTTGGCCGGCCGCTGACCGGCATCTGTTTCAGCGGTCCGGAAGAAGCGCTCAAACAGACGCTCAACACCCAGCCCGCCATCTTTTTTGCCTCGGCGCTGATGGTCGAGGCCGTCCGGCGTGAGGGGATCGCCTTCGAGGCGGTTGCCGGCCATAGTCTGGGCGAGTATACCGCGCTGTATGCTGCCGGAGTCGTCGGCTACGATGATCTGTTGCGGCTGGTCGACGCCCGGGCCCGGGCGATGGAAACGGCCTGCCCGGCCGGCGTCGGAGCGATGAGCGCGGTGCTCAACCTCGATCGCGCCCTCCTCGAGGAGGCGTGCGCTGCCGCCAGGGATCTGGGAGTGTGCGTCGTGGCGAACTACAACTGTCCCGGTCAACTGGTCATTTCGGGGGCGGCCGCGGCTGTTGCAAAGGCCGGAAAGCTCGCCGCCGAGAAGGGCGCCCGCCGGGTGATGCCCCTCGACGTGTCGGGGCCGTTCCACTCCCCGCTGATGCAGCCGGCCCGCGATGCTCTGGCGGTCGCGGTGGAGAAGGTCGCGTTCCGGGATGCGAAGGTGCCGGTGTATACCAATGTCGATGCCATGCCGACGACCTCCGCCAACGAGTTCCGGCGCAAGCTGCTGGAGCAGCTGACCGGCTCGGTGCGATGGGAGGACACGATCCAGCGCATGGTGTCGGACGGTTTCGGCCGCTTTGTCGAGCTGGGCACAGGAAAAGTTCTGAACGGGTTAATCAAGAAGATCGCCCCTGCGGCGGAACTCGCTGCGGCAGGCGATCCGGAGAGCTTCGCAGGGCTGATGGGCCAGGCGAAGGCCGCTTCTTGAACCGCTCGGTTCACTTGACAAGCCGTCCCGAATCGTGTAAAAAAGCCCATCCCGCCCCTCGGATCATGAAGCCGGCGCCAGCGGGCCCGGATGAACGAACTCACAGAATCAGATAACAACGAGGCTACGCATGACATCGAACGCACCGGCCACCTCTTCCCAGACCCGTCGGGTCGCTCTCGTCACCGGCTCCGCCAGGGGCATCGGCCTCGAAATCGCGCGCGTGCTCGGCGCCGACGGATATGCCGTGATGCTCTCCGACGTGAATGCCGAGGGACTCGAGAAGGCGCGTGCCGAGCTGGCCGCCGCCGGCTGCACCGTCGAGACCTGCGCCGCCGATGTGTCGAAGGCCGTTGATGCCGACCGCCTCGTTGCCGAGACGGTCGCGAAGCTGGGCAGCCTCGATGTGCTCGTCAACAATGCCGGCATCACCCGCGACGGGCTGATCATGCGCATGACCGACGACCAGTGGGATCTCGTGCTGAAGATCAACCTGACCGGCACGTTCCTGATGTCGCGCGCTGCCTGCAAGGTGATGCTGAAGCAGAAGCGCGGCAGCGTGATCAACATCGCCTCGGTCATCGGTCTGATGGGCAATGCCGGTCAGGCCAACTACGCAGCCAGCAAGGCCGGCATCATCGCGTTCACCAAGAGTTTCGCCAAGGAGTTCGGAAGTCGCGGTATCCGCGCCAATGCGATCGCGCCCGGCTTCATCCAGTCCGACATGACCGCCGTCCTCACCGACAAGGTCAAGGAGCAGATGCTCGCGCAGGTGCCGATGGCCCGCTTCGGCTTGCCCACCGACGTCGCTCACGCCGTGTCGTTCCTGGCTTCCGACCGCTCGTCCTACATCACCGGCCAGGTGCTCACTGTGGACGGTGGCATGGTCATGTCCTGATTTTCTATAACTGTATCTATTCATTCAGAACATTCGCACACTATCACAGGAGGTCGTCATGAGTAATCACTTTGAGGAAGTCAAGCGCATCGTCGTCGACAAGCTGCAGGTGGATGAGAAGCAGGTGACCCTGAACGCCAGCTTTATCGAGGATCTGGGCGCCGACAGTCTGGACACCGTCGAGCTGGTCATGGATCTCGAAGAGCATTTCGGGATCGAGATTCCCGACGAGGACGCCGAGAAGCTCAAGACCGTCAAGGACGCCGTCGACTACATCGAAGCGAAGAAGAAGGCCTGAGGGCCCTCTCCGACAGGACGAGGCCGCCTGGGGGGCCGCCCCGGCCCTTCAGGCGGTCTTTTCAGTGACTCGAAACGAGTGTTCCGTGAAGATCCTTCCCAGGCTTAAAATTGGCAAGTTACAGCCCCGCTTCCCGATCATTCAGGGTGGCATGGCTATTCGCGTGTCGACCGGCAGGCTGGCCGGCACGGTGGCCCGCGAGGGCGGTATCGGTCTGATCGCCGGCTCCGGCATGGAGCCCGACGAGCTGCGGGCCGAGATCCGTCTGGCGCGCAGCATCGCGAACGGCGGAATCGTCGGCGTGAACTGCCTGGTCGCCGCCGCCCAGTTCATGAAGGTCATGCAGACCGCCGTCGACGAGGGGATCGACCTGCTCGTCGCCGGGGCCGGCTTTTCGCGCGATCTGCTGACGCTCGGCCAGAAGCATGGCGTGCCCGTCGTGCCGATCGTTTCGACGGCCCGTCTCGCCCAGCTCGCCGAGTCGCTCGGCGCTTCGGCGGTCGTCGTCGAAGGGAAAGAAGCCGGCGGCCATCTCGGCACGACCAAATCCTCCCGCCTCCTGTTCCCGCTCGTCAAGGAAGCCGTGAAGATTCCCGTCGTGATCGCCGGCGGAATCACCGATCGCGAGGATTTCGAGGAAGTGCTCAACCTCGGCATCGACGGCATCCAGGTCGGAACGCGGTTCGCCGCCAGCGTCGAGTGCAACGCGTCGGATGCCTTCAAACAGCGGTATCTGCAGGCGAAGGAAGGCGACGTGTTCAAGATCCACAGCCCCGTCGGTCTGCCGGGAAACGCGCTCTCGACGCCTTTTTCCGATGCCGTGGCCCAGGGCGGCTTCCGTCCCGAGACCTGCGACGGCTGTCTCAAGCGGTGTTCCCATATCTTCTGCATCGTCAGGGCTCTCGAGGAGGCCAAGAACGGCAATCTCGAGAAGGGGCTCGTGTTCGCCGGCGAGCATGTCCACAAGGTTCGCAGGATCATGACCGTGCAGGAGATCTTCCACATGTTCTTCGACGGCCTCGAGTTCGTCGACGCCTGAAAAGCGGGGAATCACGTCATCAGAAGGAGTCCGTTACGATGAAACGGGTGTTCGTGACCGGGATGGGAGCCGTGACTCCCATCGGTATCGGCATTGAGGAGTTCGCCGCCGGCCTGAAGGCGGGCGTCAGTGGCGTCGGGCCCATCACCCAGTTCGACGCGTCGAAACACACGGTGCGGATCGCGGCCGAGGTCAAAAACTTCGATCCGACGCTCTACATCAACAAGAAGGAAGCCCGCCGCCACGATCGGTATTCCCAGTTCGCCATGGCCGCGAGCGACATGGCGCTCAAACAGTCCGGTCTGACCGTGGAGCACCTCGATCCGGCCCGCGTCGGCGTGATCATCGCCACCGGCATCGGCGGCATCGCCACCCTGGAAAACGAGTATGACACGTATCTGAAGTCCGGCCCCGGCCGCGTCAGCCCGTTCCTGGTCCCGATGATGATCTGCAACATCGCGGCCGGCTGCGTTGCGATGGCCCATGGATTCAAGGGCCCCAACTACTGTGTCGTTTCGGCATGCGCCTCGGGGCTGCATGCGATCGGCGAAGCGTGGCAGAAGATCCAGCTCGGTCTGGTCGATGCGATGGTCTGCGGCGGTGCCGAAGCTGGCATCACCCCGCTCACCGTCGCCGGATTCGCCCAGATGAAGGCCCTTTCGACCCGCAACGACGAGCCGACGAAGGCCTCCCGCCCCTTCGACAAAGACCGCGACGGCTTCGTCATGGGCGAGGGCAGCGGCGTTCTCGTGATCGAGAGCGAGGAGAGCATGAACCGGCGCGGCGCCAAGCCGATCGCCGAACTGGTCGGCTACGGCTGCAGCGCCGATGCGCACCACCTGACCGCTCCGCATCCCGAGGGGGAGGGCGCGTTCCTGGCCATGAAACAGGCTCTCGCCTGGCAGAATGTTCCCGTGACCCAGATCGATTACGTGAATGCCCACGGCACCTCGACGCCGGTCGGGGATCCCACCGAAGTCACGGCCGTGAAGCGCGTGTTCGGCGATCACGCGAAGAACCTCGCCGTGAACTCGACCAAATCGATGATCGGCCACCTGCTCGGGGCCGCCGGCGCGGTGGGAACGATCGCCACGCTGATCCAGATGAGCCGCGGCTTCCTACACCCGACGATCAATCACGATGCGCCGGGCGAGGGCTGTGATCTCGACTTCGTGCCGAACACTGCCCGCGAAAAGAAGATCGGATGTGCCATCGTGAACTCGTTCGGCTTCGGCGGCCAGAACGCCAGCCTCCTGTTCAAAGCTGTATAATACGTCATCATATAGAAATCCGGGGTGGCAGTCGGCTGCCCCGGATTTTTTCATGGATGATCCCGAGAAAGTTGCGCGGTCGTGTTCCGGGCTTTATAATTGAGACAAAGAGAAGTACGAAACATGCATCTTTGAGCTGTCGATCACCATGAGAGAGGAGCCACACAATGGAAGTATTGCGAGTCGCATCATCTTCGAACCCCAAATCCGTTGCTGGAGCCATTGCCGCCGTTCTGGAGCATGATTCCCGCGTGGAGTTGCTCGCCGTGGGCGCCGGAGCCGTCAACCAGACGGTCAAAGCGATCGCGGTTACCCGTGGCTACGTTGCCCCCAAAGGCATCGAGCTGGTCACGATCATCGCATTTGCCAAAATAGACATTGACGGGAACGAGAAAACCGCCATTAAATTTATCGTCGAAGCCCGCTGACAGAGCGCGACTCGGTCGATTCACCCGGCTCCTGCGCGGCCTGACCGCCATGGGGGCCGGGGTGCTGCTTTTCACCGCCTTTCCGGCCCTGCCAGGGCTCGGTCAGGAGCTCGGAGGGCCCCCTTCCGGCCGAGTCGCCGAGCTCCAGAAAAAGCTGCAGCTCGATCCCGAGGACACCGAGTCCCTGCTGGCACTTGCGCTCGAATACTCCCTGCAGAAACAGTATGCGAAGGCCGTCGACCTGTATTTCAAGGTATTGAAAATCGAGCCCCGCAACTTTCATGCGTTCAACAACCTCGGGATCCTGTACAAAAAAACCGGCCAGTATGCCGACGCCATTCACTGTTATGAACAGGCTCAGAAGCTCCAGCCCGACTCCTATTGGGTGCCCTACAACATGGGCCTTGCCTACGAGTCGATGGGCCGCATGCAGGAAGCTCGCGAATCCTACGGGAAGGCGCTCTCCCTGAATCCCGACTTTTCCCAGGCTCTCCAGCGCCTGCGCGAGCTGTCCGACGAACCTGCGGGAATAGCTCCGCTGCCGCCCCCGCCCGGGGCCCAAGTGCTCGTCGCGGATGCTCCCGCCGGGCAGCCGAAGGTCGTCGCCGCCCCGCCGGTCGCCAAACCAGCGGCGGCCACTCCCGCCAAGGGGGAAAAGCCGGAGCCGGCAGCCAGGCCCGAAAAACCTGTCAAACCCGAGAAGGGTGTGTCTTCCTCACCCATGATCCGCACTCTCCGGACGGGACCGGCTGCGACCCTGTACAACGAAGCCATGGATGCCCTCGAAAAAGAGGAGCTGACGAAGGCCATCGAGATCTACGTGCGATGCGTCGTCATGGAACGCGAGTTCCTCTCGGAACCCGAGAACGGCCTGATCCAGAAGGGGCTCGAACTCCTCAACGACCGGCCGAACAGCATGAAAGACGGCCTCTTCTATCGCGGCTTCCTCCTCTCGATCTCGCGCAGTCTCGAAAAAGCCATTCCAGACTTGCAGATGTATATCGAGAAGAATCCGAACGGCCCCTTCGTTGCCGAGGCGAAGAAAATCATCACCCGCCACGAGAGCGACCTTGCAGCGGCCGAACTGGCGAAGCAGAAGCAGGCCTCGGCCGCCGCCGCGCTCGAGGCCGCGAAAGCCGGCGTCGCCGA
>DATCTT010000435.1:0-7137 GCA_036567845.1 Candidatus Ozemibacteraceae bacterium
GGCCGAGGCGAGACGTCCATCCCAGGCCTCCGCCAGAGAGGGATTCCGCGGGGCCACCAGCAGCCGACAGTCCGGCTCCCCCTCGAGCAGCTGCCGCCAGAGGGGCAGCAGAAGCTCGAACTCGGCCGGATGGATCGAGCCGAACACGACGAGCCTGTCGGAGCCGGCCCACTCCCGGGTTCTCCGGGCGGCATCCGCCGACGGAACGGCCGCCAGATCCGCCTTCACGTTTCCCGTGACCACAATCCGCGCGGGATCCGCCCCCATCTCTCGCAGGCGGCGCGCGTCCGTATCGCTCTGGACAGCCAGGAGCGTGAACGGCTCGAACACGGCCCGCGCAATGGTATTAAATCTGCTATAGAACGCATGCAGTTTCTCGCTGATGCGCCCGTTCACGAGAGCCAGCGGAACACCCCGCGAACGGCAGGTTCGCGAAAAGACCGGCCAGAAATCCGTTTCGGCCACGATGGCAAGACGCGGCTGCCAGCGGTTGAAGGCCCGGCTCATCGCGAACCAGGTGTCGAGCGGAAAATAGCCGGCAACATCGGCCCGGTTCCGCTTCTTCACGGCGGCCAGCACGTCCGGGTGCGTCGTGGTGAAACCCAGCCGCAATCCGGGCACCCGGCGGCGCAGCTCATCCATGACGGCGCCGGCGACGGCCGACTCGCCCATCGAGACACCATGCACCCAGGCCAGCGGTCCGGTCGACGGCCGGGGGAGGCCGCCGAAATGCTCGTGGCTTCCCTCCCGGATGCGCCGGGAAAACCGGCCCAGAAGCGGGGCTGCCGCCCCGGCACCCAGCATGAGCGCGCCGAACAGGGCCTGATACCCCGCCAGCACAGCCATGACGGCGGGATCGTTCCGCGACCTCATCCCGCCTCCTCCCCGCCCACGGGTTCGCCGACGGCATAGGCCGTGCCGCCGCGCCGCATCGGGATCCCGGAACGTTTCATCCGCGCCGTATAACGTTCGTGGCGGGGCCTGAACCGGTCGTAGAACCAGAGATACTGCCAGGGGTGCGCGAGAATCACGCTCTCGAACCACCGCGCAATCTCCCGCGTCCGGGCGACAGCCTTTCCAGCGTGATCAGCGCCTTCCGGCTCCCCCAGCGGGGACTGGAACCAGCCGTCATACCGCCGGGACAATCCACGCCGGAGACTGAACAGTGGCACGACGGCAGCTCCCGTCTTGAGGCTCCAGTTGGCAATGCCGGCCGGCATGCTGACCCAGTGGCCCAGAAAATCCATGTAGACCCCGAGGTTTCCGCCATCCTGGTCGGCGATCATCCCGAGAATCTCGCCCCGCTTCAGGGCCTTGAGGGCGCCCACCCCTCCTCTGTCGCGGTCGTGCAGCACGATCTTCGAATGCATCCGGAACCGGTCCAGCAGCCCGCCAAGCTCGTCCTCTTTCTGCGCGAGATAGAACGAGTGGAGCGGATACCCCCGGTGGGCAATCGCGGCCCCGAGCAGTTCCCAGTTCCCCAGGTGCGGCACTGCCAGAATCACCCCGCGCTTCCGCGCCAGAGCTGCCTCAAGCCGGTCCACTCCGTGCAGCTCGAACCGGCCGGCGAGATCCCCGGCGGTGAGGACGGGGTACCGGAGCAGGTCATACAGATTCAGCGCGAAGTGTGCGAACATCCGATCGATGATCCGATCAGAAGGCATGGGAAGCGGCATTCTGAGCCGGTGGTAGACCCGGCCGATCGTTTCACGCAGTCGTTCCCGTTCGGCCAGGCAGGCACGCGCGGCCACCCAGCCGGTTGCAACCGCCAGGGGCCGGCCGATCGCTTCCGGAACGGCGCAAGCGATGCGGGAGACACCGAGCACAAGCCGGCTCAGACCACCGCCGGCGGGCGGTCCGGATTCCGGCATCGGATTATTCATAGCGGAAGATGTATTATTTCGGTCCGGGCGGGGTCGCTCCCGCGTCGAGCAGTCGGAGGGCCATCTGAGCGATCCGGCCACAGGCGCCCGAGGTGCCGAGATGGGTGATCGCCTCGGCCATGTCGCGCTTCTGGCGCTCGCGCAGAGCCGGGTTGTTCAGCAATTCCCGGGCGCGGCCGGCAAGCTGTTCGGCGGTGAAATCGTGTTGGATCAGCTCAGGAATCGCCATCCGGCCGAGAATGATGTTGGGGAGGCCGATGAACTCGGGAAGTTTGTTGAACAGTCGCGCCATGATCTCGGTGAACAGGGAAACCCGGTACACGATCACCATCGGAGTGCCGATGTGAGTCGCCTCGAGTGTTGCCGTGCCGGAGCTGATCAGCAGCAGCTTCGAGATGGACATCACATCGTAGATGCGGCCCTCGACAATCCGGACCGGGAGCTGGGCCGCCTCGATCTGGCGGCGCAGGTCCGCTTTCGGGAAACCATACACATCCGGACCTTCGGTGGCGATCACGGGCAGCGCGAACTGGAGCGTCGGATCATCCTTCAGTAGTAGGCGCGCGGTGTCTAGCATCAGTGGCAGGAGCTGTTCGAGCTCGCTGCGGCGGCTGCCCGGGCAGAGGCCGATCACCGGTCGGGCCGGATCAAGCCCGAAGCAGCGGAACGCGTCTTCCCGCTCCATGCCTGGGCGGGCGAGGTCGATTAGGGGGTGGCCGACAAACTCGACGTTCGCCCCAGCCGCCTTGTACACTTCATAGGTGAACGAGAAGTTGGCGGCGACGGCGGTGATGTTCCTGGCGGCATCGGCAACGTCAGCTGGGTTTTTGGCGAACTTGCTCGGCGGGAAGACATACAGCGAGGGGATGCCCAACCGGGTAGCCTCACGCGCGAGACGCATGTTGAAACCCGGGTAGTCCAGCAGAATTAGCAGGTCGGGTCGCATCGTGCCCAGCAGGTTCTTCAGATTGCGAAGCACCAGTAGCAGCTTGGGGGCCTGCTTGATCGCCTCGATATATCCGATGGCTGCCCAGTTCTGGCTGTCATACAGCATCTTCACGGGCCTGCGGGCCGTCTGGATGCCGCCAACGGCATGGATCTCGAAATCCCCGCACTTGAGCAGCTCGTCGATCAGGGCGGCAGCATAGATGTCACCGGATGTTTCACCGGCGCTGATGAGGATCTTCCTGCGATTCGCCGTGCCGCTCACGCCGCTATCCTCCTGGCTGCTTCCGCCTCCGTCGCCGCAATTCGCTCCTCGATCAGGCGAGCTCCTTCGTCGATGCCGACGCCAGGCCCGATCTCGAACGCCTCGCCGGTCGCCACCACGACCCGGGAAAAGGGAATCGGGATTTCGAACCGGTCCCAGTTGTTCAATCGTATCACCCTATCGTACCCCACCCCGACCGGCAAGACCAGGGCCCGCGATTTCTGCGCGAGCAGCACGGCCCCGGGCTTGGCCACATGGTAGGGTCCGCGAGGCCCGTCGACCATCAGCGACGCGTCGATGCCCCGGTTCATCTCACGGATCATACCCAGAAGCGCTTTTGCCCCGCCGCGCGAGCTCGAACCTCGCAGGGTGCGGTAGCCGAGGCAGGACATGCTCATCGTCTGGATGTCGCCGTCGCGCGAAAGCGAGGTCATGATGAGAATCCCCCGGTTGCTGAACGCGAACAGCGGCACCACCTGGGAGCCGTGCCAGGCCACGTACAGCAGCGGCCGGCCCGACCGCTTCGCCGCGGCTTCCCGCTCGCTTCCGAACCGCTCGAGACGGACAGTGCCCGACCAGGTTCGCACGAACAATGCAGCCAGACGTCCCTTGAAGCGGACACGGGCGAGGTATCCCGGCTCGTTCCAGCGGGGATCGTCGCGGACCGCGGCATCAGGTTCGAGGGCGGGCGGGAAGCGCATATTCATGCCGGCGCGGCCTCCGCTTCGGCCGGGAAGGGCGGGACCGAGCCCTGGGCGGCGAATTGGGAGTTGTAGAGATGCGCGTAGAGGCCCCGGCGGTCCAGCAACTCGGTATGCGTGCCCAGCTCGACGATCCTCCCGTTCTGCATGACGACGATCTTGTCGGCCGAGACAATTGTGGAAAGGCGGTGAGCAATGATGAACGTCGTGCGATTTTTCATCAGCTGCGCGAGCGACTCCTTGATCAGGTTTTCGGTCTCGGAGTCGAGAGCCGAGGTGGCCTCGTCGAGGATCAGGATCCGCGGATCCTTGAGAAAGGCGCGGGCAAGGGCGAGCCGCTGGCCCTGGCCGCCGGAGAGGTTCACCCCCCGCTCGCCGAGCTGGGTCTTGTATCCCTCGGGCTGGCTCAGAATGAAGTCATGCGCGTTCGCCCGCTTCGCGGCCTCGACGACCTCGTCGGCGGTCGCACCGAGCCGGCCAAGTCGTATATTTTCTTCTATAGTTCCAGAAAACAGCTGGGTCTCCTGTGGCACGAGACCGATGTGGCCTCGCAGGGAGGAGAGGGTCAGGTCGAGGACGTCGATTCCGTCGATCCGGATGCTCCCGCCCTGAATGTCAAAGAACCGGGGGATCAGGTTCACAAGCGTCGTTTTCCCAGCCCCCGAGGGTCCGACCAGGGCCACCACCTCCCCGGGTTCGGCGACGAGTGAGAGGCCGTTGATGACGGGCTCATTCCTGCCGTAGCCGAAGACGACGCGGTCGAACTCGACCCGACCGTGGCAGGTTGCAAGGGCCCGGGCATTCTCCCGATCGCGAATGTCGAGGGGGGCGTCGAGGATCTCAAACACCCGGTCGCCCGCGCCGATCGACTGGGAGAGGACGTTACTGAACTTGGACAGGTTCTTGATCGGGGTGAACAGCCCCACAAGGGCGGTCAGGAAGCTGATCAACTGACCGGCATCGAGGCGGTTGTGGATGACCTCGTAGCCGCCGTACCAGAAGATGATCGCGAGGCCAACGGTGTTGATGAACTCGATGACCGGCGAGGTCGCAGAGTTGATGCGGTTTCCCTTCATCGTCTCCTTGAAGTTCTCCTCGTTCGCCGTTTCGAACCGGTCGCGGACGTATTCTTCGAGGGTGAACGACTTCACGACCTTCACGCCGGTGATGTATTCCTGCAGCACCGTCGCGATGTCGCCGATGCGGGTCTGCATGCGGGTTCCGATCTTTTTCATCTTACGCGAGAACTTGTTGATGATGGCGCCGATGATTGGGATGATGATGATCGAGATGACGGCCAGCTTCCAGTGGAGCCAGAAGATATAGCCGCAGAAGCCGGCGAAGGCGATGATGTCGCCCAGCAACCCCGTCGAGCCGGACAGCAAGCCCTGGAGCACCAGAACATCGCTGGTGATGCGGCTCATCAGCTGTCCAGTCCTCTGCCGCTCATAGTAGTTGAGCGAGAGACAGAGCAGGTGGTCCATGCAGGCCGACCGGATGCTCGTCAGGATGCGCTGGGAGACCCAGGTCATGATGTAGCTCTGGAGAAAGTTCGCAACCCCCTTGATGCCCATCACGACGATCAGGGAAAGGGCGATCAGATGGAGCATGTCGATGCGCCGTTCGACGAGCACGTCGTTAACGACGCTCTTCATGATCCAGGCGGGATAGATCGTGCAGACCGCCATCACGAAGCTGAAGAAGATCCCGGCGAGGAGGTGCGGTATATATTCTTTGAAATATGCAAGAATGCGGTTCAGAGTTGTCATGATGCCGTCACCTCGGCGAGGCGCCGCGCAAGGTGTTCGGCGACACGCGCACCGGCCCCGGGCGTGCCGAGGGTCTTGCGGACCTCGGCCAGATCGTTCCGGATACTCGCCTGCCGCTCGGGCGACTCGAGGATCGCGAGAGCCTCACGAGCGATCGAGTCGGGGGTGAAATCGCCCCGGATGAACTCGGGCACAACTTCACGGCCCGCAACGACGTTCGGCAGGCCGATATGGGGCACCTGGATCAGGTATTTCGAAAGCAGCGAGGTGAACCAGTTCGTCTGGTAGACGATCAGCATTGGGGTCCCGAGGATTGCCGTCTCGAGCGTCGCGGTGCCGGAGGCGACAAGCGCGAGGTCGGCGGCCGAAACGGCGTCGTAGGTCTGGCCTCGCAGCACCGTGATCGGCAGCGTGCAGTCCTTCAGATACGGCCGCAGCACCGCATCCCCGATCGTTCCGGCAACCGGCAGCAGGAACCGCGTCGCGGGCCGCGCCCGCACGATCAGCTCTGCCGCCTTCAGCAGCGGCGGCAGGATATAGTAGATTTCCTGGTTGCGACTGCCCGGCAACAGGGCCACGAGCTGGCCGTCCCCCAGTCCGTGGGCAGACCGGAATGCGGCCGGGGAGACGCGATTCTCGGCGGTGCCGATCAGCGGGTGTCCAAACCACTCGACGGGGATGCCCGCGTTTTTCCATATCTCGACCTCGAAGGGAAAGACAACAACCGCCTCGTTGATCACCCCCGCGATCTTCTGCAGGCGGCTCGCATGCCATGCCCACACCTGGGGTGTTATATAATATACGACATGTATTCCCAGGGCGCGGGCGGCTTTCGCGACGCGCACGTTGAATCCCGGATAATCGATGAGGACGAGGATGTCGGGGCGGCTCTCGTCGAGGCGCCGGCAGGTGTCCCAGTAGATGTTCAGCAGGTGGCGGAGGTTGCTCAGCACCTCAACGAAGCCGATCACGGCCAGCTCGTCAATGCTGTGGACGCAGACGCAGCCCGCTTTCTGCATGAGCGGTCCGCCGATACCCTCGATGATCGTGTCGGGGGCGATCTGCTTCAGGTGCGCCACGACGAGAGAGCCCTGGAGGTCGCCGCTGTGCTCGCCGGCGATCAGGAAGATGCGTTTCGGTTTCAATCGGTGGGCCCCCTGCGCCGGAGTCCGACGATGGCCAGCGCGGCAAGGATCATCCCCGTCGAGGCAAACGTCCGGCGTTCGGAATCGAACGCCTCTGCCCAGCTCCATTTCGGCGCCGCCTCGACGGTATCCGCCTCCACCACAGGCGGAACCGGAAGGAACGCGGGCGTGCGCGCCGCCCAGGTCTCGAAGGATTCGGGAAAGCGATCCTTCAAAAAAGCCTCCTCGTAGGGGATCATAGTAGAAAACTCTGCGCTATAGAAAAGCGCCGTCAGCACCCCGACCGGAAGATCCCCGGCGCACATCGCGATTCCCGTAATCTTCAGGGCGTTCGCCAGATACAACGGGTGCCGGACCCAGGCATAGGGGCCGGTGGTGACGAGGCGGTCGGCGCAGATCTCACGCGTGCGGGTCGTCGGCCCGATGTGG
>DATCTT010000436.1:0-1972 GCA_036567845.1 Candidatus Ozemibacteraceae bacterium
AGAGGCGGGAAGGTGAGCAGGTTGATACGTTTCGTCTGTTCACGTGAAGGAGATCCGAGAATACTGACCAGTGCGTCGTTGACATCGAAAACGCGCCCTTCGGCATCACCCAGCAGAAAGCCGATCGGGTCCGGCTGGAAAATTTCGCGAACCGTCTCGGGAGCCAAACCGGTGAAGCCGCTCGGGCCTGTCGGTGGCTCGATCCCTGCCTCGAGACCTCGTAATTGCAGCCGTTTCGCTTCGAGTTCGCTGCGACACCGGCTCAGTTCTTCTCTCAGACCGGCAATAACATCGCGTTTTTTCATTCACACCACAATCGCTCAAAAGGTTTCATATTGTCAATTCCGCCAAAGGCCGTTGGCTGTCGGCCTCTTCCCGGTCGTTGCAATCATGTTTGGGACCGGATTTGCCGATAGAGATTCTAGATTGTGCGCCGCGGAGTCCTCCCCTCCGTAATGGCACACCAACCAGGAGGCGGTTTCATGAAGCACACGCAACGCAGCGAACTGCGGTATTTCGCGTTCCTGTCGGCATTCTGCTGTTCGATGTTTTTCAGCGGCTGCGGCAGCAGCAGTGACGGCGGATCAAACCCGGCCGGGCTGCTTCCCCTCAACACGATCCGGGGCGGAGTCGAAGGGTATGTGAGTCGGGAATCCGTTGCCGGAAGCCTGCGGACACGCATCGCCACTTCCCTTTCCGAACCGGTGTCCGATGCCCGTGTCACACTGTATGCGCTCGATCCCGAGAATGGGATGGAACAGGTGATCGGATCCGGTCGTTCGGATGACCGCGGCTATTACCAGATTGGCTATGCCCTTCCGAATCTCCCCGCCCGCAACCTGATCGTCCAGGCCGTCAAGGATGGCGAGACGATCGAATGCGTCCTTCCCAGTCTGAAGGACGGCGTTGTCGTGCGGGCTCCGACGATGGATCCCGAAAGCCGGATTCAGGCGCAACTCGTCCGCGAGCTGGGCCGGTACGGCAAGGCCGATGAGATCAGCCTTGGTGAGCTGACGGCGCTTTTACCCGAGGAAGCGCTCGCCCGGTTCGAGGGTCATCTCGGGCCGATCGTACAGGCGCTTCTCGCCATGGATGAAGCACGGCGGCTCAAATTCGGCCCCCGGCTCGACGAACTGTCGAAAGCCGCATTCGAGATCCAGCAGAGCCTGACCGAGGCCGTCGAGAGCGGCGATCTCAGCTCCGACGAGGCCCGCACGGCCTTCTTCCGGAAGCTCGAGGAGCGGGCGCGCGCGCTGGGCTTCACCAGCGAGGAGCTGAACGCTCTCGACGAGTTCGAGAATGCGTTCCTGCAGCAGCCGCTCGAGAAACTCCTTCCGGGCGTCCCCGATGGGGACGGAATCCAGAAGGGACTTGCGCTAGCCCGCCTTCGCGAAACAAAGCGTACAACGCTCTCGCTGGTGTCGGATGCCGTCACGACCCTGGTCGGTGAAAAGTCTCGCACCGAGTATGCCGGACTGTATCAGCTGATCGAAAAAATGCGCGGCCAGCTCGACGTGGCCAGCACCCCGGCCGATATCAAAGCCGTGTTCGAGCCCCATTCCTCGCAGATGGTCGAGTTCGCAGGGTTCCTGAACGCCATCCTCGAGTCACTGGGCTTCACCAGAGCCATGATTGCCGAGGTGTTCGAGATGCAGCCGCCCGGCCTGATCGAGTCCACGGCGGCCGGCGGGATCACGAAAATCTCCTCGGCAGGCGGCGCCACCGGGTACGACCCGGCGGGCCTCGTTCGGCAGCAGACCCGCATCCTCGACGAGGTGAGCGAGGCCGTCCGTCATGTCTCCGGCCAGGCTTCGCTGGCCCTTTCCGAGGAGCAGCTCAAGGCTGTTGCGCTCCTGATCCGTTCCACCTCCCCGGAGAAGCTGGATTTCTCGTTTGCCGAAGCGGTTTCGCACGGTTCGGCAGGCTCGGCGGGCTGTGGTGAGACCTGCGCCAGTCCCGGAGCATCCGAAGG
>DATCTT010000437.1:0-4640 GCA_036567845.1 Candidatus Ozemibacteraceae bacterium
CGAGGCGGCGGCCACGGGGCCGAGCAGGGCGCAGAACTTTTCCGGAGACAGCTTGCCGCCCTTCCAGGCATTCAGCGCCGCGGACTCTCCGCTCCCAGACGAGGACGCGGCCGTGGAGGAGCTGGAGGAGTTGGAGCCCGGGGATGAACTGCTGGTGGCCTTGGCGGGAATCGCATTCCGCGCTTTGGCCTTTGCGAGGCGGTCCATCAGCTCGTTCACGCGGCTGGCCAGGGAGTTCAGCTTGGCGAACAGGGCATTGATGCGCTCGAAGAACTTCGCGAACACGTCGCCGGAAGCGGCCGGTTTCACCGTTTCCGTCGCGACGCTGCCGGCACTCTTCGTCGGCAGCGCGGTCTGGGTCTTGGCCGGCTCGTGATTCTCGAGCGTCGAGAGCATATCCGTCTGGGCAAATCCCCCAGAACACAGAAAGAGAACCGCCAGAGCCGCAAGCCCGCCCCTCATCAGCGCATGTATGTTCATGGCACCCTCCCCGAATCCTCGAAATTCAGACTTCGCAAAGATATTACCCAGGTCCCGGCAATAAGTTACGCCGGCTTCGCTTCGAAACCGCCCCCTGGTCAGACCGGAAGAAGGCACAGACAGAAAAAACCGGAGACTCGCCATTCATGCGTGTCTCCGGCTTTGAGTGCCCAGGGCGGGACTTGAACCCGCAAGCCAGTAATAGGCATAAGATCCTGAATCTTACGTGTTTGCCAATTTCACCACCCGGGCGGGTGACCGGCCTTGCGAACCGGTTGCTTGACGATTACGATACCACACCTTGTCGGAAAATGCAACACCTCATGAAGGGATGAAAATCATGCCGATCACGATCCGGGAAACCTGTGAGAACATCGACTGGGAGGAGGTCCGGAACGCGCTGCGTCTCGTGGGGATGGCCTTCCGCGAACCCGAGGAACACCGGCGGGCATTCGAGGGAAGTTTCTGCCGCGTCTTTCTGTTCGACGGGAGCCGGATGGTCGGCTTCGGCCGGGCGATCTCGGACGGCACCACCCAGGCGGCGATCTACGACATCGTGGTCCTACCGGAATATCAGGGAAAAGGCCTCGGGAAGCTGGTGATGACGCGCCTGCTCGAGCGGCTGGCCGGCTGCAACGTCATTCTCTATGCGAATCCCGGGAAAGAAGGGTTCTATGCCGGACTCGGTTTCCGGCCGATGCCGACGGCGATGGGCCGGTTCCAGAACCCGGAGCGGATGGTGGCGAAAGGCCTGCTGCGCTAGCCTCTCCGGGTCACCGGTCGACGGCGGGATGCATCTCGAGCCGGACGGACGGTCGTTGTTCCAGAAGGGCCTGAAAGGCCTTCCCGCGCGGGTTGATGAACAGACCGAGGGTGTCCGGCATCCGGCCGAAAACGAACTCCATGAGAGCGGCATCCCCATCGCTGTTTCCGGCGCAGAAGACGGCGCGCTTTCCCTCGGCGGGCTCGATCCAGAACTCGAGGGCGACACGCTTCCCTTCTTTCTCGAGAACGAAGGGCTCGCGCGCGGGGTTCCGAGTGAAGGCCTCGTCGTAGACCTGGGAGAACCGCCCCGCCGCATCGAGCTTCGAGGTATTTCCCAGTAGCCGCGCGCCATCGGGATTATCGGCCGAGCACGGCTTCCAAGGGCCGGTTAGGATCCCCCGGAAATCGTACCGACGACCGGGCGTGTATTCACAGGTCCGGGCGACGTTCGCCAGCACGGCCGTGATGAAGTATGGGCTGCTGCCCGAGACGATCCAGACATGCCAGCCCCGGTCGATCATGCGCTGCATGATGTCGAGCATCGGGAAAAACACCTTGCCGGCGGGGGGCTGATGCGCGAGAAAGGCATCCACGGCGCGGCGCATCTCTTCCGGGGTCATGCCGGCCTCAAACGATGTCAGGCCGGTGAACTTGAGCCAACCCGCCGCCTCGACCCGCGTCTGCCCCTCGAGAATGGCGTCCAGCCGCAGAATGGCGTCGCGATGGTCCTCGCTCCCGAAGCCCAGATCGAGCCGGGGAAACACGAACGGCACCTCGTTCAGATGGCGGGCACACCAGATCCGCCAGGCCGACTGGCCGCTCCGGAGCGTTCCGCCGGCCTCGGGCCACTCTTCGCTGATGATCGTGCCGTCGAAATCGAACACGGCCACGGCACCGCGGCCCGCATGCCGCTCGATGAACCGGTCGATCCGCACCAGCTCGGCAATCCGGCCGGTCCCCCAGTGCGGATAGGAGGCTGCCAGCCGCGCCGGGACGCGTTCCAGCGCCTGGCCGGGGACAAAACCCGCCAGCAGGAAGAGAAGCAGGAGGGCGGCTGCCGCGAATCGTGGCGCCGGGCGGGCGGGTCGGGAGACTTCCATGAGGCTCACGGCTCCCGCTTCGTCAGCTTCATTTCGGTGTGAAGCGTCGTCGAGGAGCGCGCCAGCATGTTAGGCTGGTCGGGAACGGGCACAAAGAAGGTGAACCGCGAATCCGCGATGGTCTCGACGACCTGGCCCAGATCGGGGTCGAACCAAGTCCGGCCCCGGCTGATGGCGCTGGGATCCCCCACCTGCTTCTCACCGGATTCGAGCAGCATCTCGGATTCGAACTCGGCAAGCCGTTTTCCGCTGCGCGCGGTCATGCCGGTGTAGGTGTAGCGGGTCGCGGTCTCGGTGACGGTCTGGCCCTGGGTGCGGTTTTTCTGGACCCACGAGTCGCCCGGCTTCAGAGGCTGTTCGGGGAAGTGCATCTGCGCCACTTCCGAGCCCTGCCAGGCCCCGGTGCCCGAGACGATCTCGACCTTGCCACGCCGGTCGAGCCACAGCACGCTGGTCTGGCCCTCTTCGGGAAGCGGGGCCGAGTCGCCGTCCTGGATCATGCGGGCCACCAGGATCAGCATCGACATCGTCGCCAGATCTTTGCTCGCATCCTCGACACTTTGCCGGATCTGCATCTCGATGTGCACCGGGTTGCTCTGGACCCCCATCGGGGTCTCGACATCGACGCCGCCGCGGACGGTGACGAGGTAGAACAGCTTCTGGCCTTTCGTCCAGTCGTAGCGGAACGTCCGGGTGGTGTCGTCCTGGGACATGGCGGGGCCTCCAAGGCTGCAGAAGAACATCAGGGTGATGAGGGCGAGCAACAGCCGGCCCGGCATCGCCGTCTGGATTCCGGATCCGGGTCGGGGAAAACGTCGGTTCATGGATTCGCTCTTTCGTTCGGCGGAGTCGGAATTGCTTCATGAAACGCGTGAACAGGCCGATGGTGAAGTATATGTCATCCCCCCGACGTGCGCAACAGGAGAGCCGGCCATGGGCCTAACATTCTTGACACCCCTCTGGCGTTCCATTAGAATGGATTTCGGTCGATACGGGCGGTTCCTTGCCGTCGCAACCGGCATGTGGCTGGCCTGGAGCGGGAATCATACGCCCGCTCTCGGGGTACCGACCAGTGATTACCGTGTCGACGGGGCTGCCGCACAGGGCTCGGGTGAGTTTCTGGACGGCCGCGCGATCGAAATGCTTGTGGGCGGAGCCAAGACTCCGGCGGCGGAATCGGTCGACGAGTCACGGGGTTCCCCCGTGGCCACCGGAACCGAGCCGTTCAACCGGATGCTCGACGAGTGGGACACCCCGGCAGCGGAAGAGCCGCTGAGCTGGAGTGATCCCGATGAAGCGGCCCCGGACCAGGATTCCGGCGTTCCCGACGCGGATTACCTCGACCTGGTGGATGATCCCGCGGCCCGGCAGGGACCGGGCGGGGCAAGTGAGTAGACCATCGGCCGCCCGCGGCCGTGATGTAGAAAATCAAAGGGGAGGGTGTGCCTGACATGAACCAGATTCGCCGCCGCAAGCGGTATTTCATCAAGCCAGGATTCCAGAGCCGGTTGACGGCGATCTTCATCCTGATCGTCATCATCGTCGCGAACATCGTCGGAGCGCTGGTGTATGGCTTCTCGATCGAGAAACTCGAGAACAAGCTCGTCGTCGAGTCGAAGCTGCCGATCGATACGTCCCAGCTTGGGCAAGCTCTGCTGCCGGGGGTCGTCATCGCGGAACTGGTGAGCATTCTCGTCACGGCATTCATCTGTATTTTCGTCACACACACGATCGCCGGGCCTGTTTACCGTATGGAGCGGGTCTCCCGCAGCATCGGCGAGGGGGACCTGACCAACTTCATCAAACTGCGGCCGAAAGACGAGCTGAAGGATCTGGCCGACGCGATGAACGAGATGACGATGGGGCTTCGCACACGCGTCACCAGCATTCGCGATGCGGTCCAGAAGCTGCAGACCGGCCTGAGCCGCATGAAATCTGGCGGCAAGGTCGATGCCGAGGTTCTGGAAGCGGCTGAACTGATCGAGACGACCTGCAAGAGCTTCGTCCTCGAGCGCGAGATGGCGGCTGCCGCGCCGGAAGTGAGCGAAACGGAAGGGGCTGCCAAAGCCTGATCCGAAGATCTTTTTCGTGATCCATCCCGACGGCCCCAGGGCCGTCGGTTTTATTTTTACATATATATTTCCGACCGCGCGACCCGGAGACCGGTGAGATACTGACGGAAACACCAGGCGGGATCGGGCTGCGGTAGATCGGTGCGGAAATGGGCTCCCCGGCTTTCGAGGCGGGATGCCGCCAGCAGCGCCATCGCGCCCCCGACGACCGTCGCGTTGCGCG
>DATCTT010000438.1:0-3848 GCA_036567845.1 Candidatus Ozemibacteraceae bacterium
TGCCGAGGAGCTGGCTGCCCTTCACGGGGCGGATCCCGACACGCTGGTGGCGGTGTGCGGCGGCGACGGAACACTGTGCGAGGCGGCCAACGGCCTGCCGGCCCAGGGGGTTCTCGGACTCCTTCCGGCGGGAACCGCGAACGTCGTCGCCCGGGAACTTGGTATACCAATCGATATACGCGAAGCGGCGAAGCTTCTCCTGACCGGCACCGTTCAGCAGCTCGACACCGGCGCGATGAACGGCCGGCGGTTTCTGATGTCGGCCGGGTTCGGCTTCGACGCCCATGTGGCATCCCACGTTCCGGCTTTCTCAAAGCGGCTGTTCGGCCAGTATGCCTTTCATCTCGAAACCCTCCTCCGGTATCCGCTCTATCGTCCGCCCCGCCTCTCGATCGTGATCGACGGGCGCGACGCCGGCACGGCCGCCTACCTGCTTTGCGCCAACATCCGCCGATACGGCGGGAATCTCTTTTTCGCGCCGTCGGCCCGGCCCGACGACGGGCTGCTCGACATCGTCCTGTTCCGCGATCTGTCACTTCGTCCCCTCCTGAAGGGGCTCTGGGGTGCGAAAACGGGGCGCGGCCCACCTCCCGAATCGGCCTGGCAGGTCAAAGCCCGCCGTATCGAGATCCGCTCCGATGAGCCCGTCGGTGTGCAGCTCGACGGCGAGGTCGTCGGAACCGTCACCGCCGCCAGGATCGAAGCCCGTGCCACCGATATCCGGATGGTTGTCCCATGAGCGAAAACTCGGCAAAGGGCCGTTGGTATCTGCGGTTTCCCGGCGTTCTCCTTCCGGCGCTCGCCATCGCCCTCGTTCTATATAGCGCATTCTATCCTTCGCAGGCATGGTCGGTTCTTGCCGCTCTCTGCAGGATCACCTGGTGGCTCTTCAAGGCCGGCCTCGCCGTTTCGCTCGTGTGCTCCCTGTTCCTGCTGCTCCATCCACTTGTCTTTGCTCTCCGCCTCCGGGGCACCCCGGCAGGCCAACGCGGCCATCTGGAGTTTCAGTATTTCTTCGGCCTGATGCGCCTCGAAGCGAGCGGTGGCATCCACACCCAGGAGGTTCGACTCGGCTTCTGGCGCTGGTCCTGGCGGCTCGCCGGAAACGGACGGAAACGACCTTCCGCCAAGCCCCCGTCCTCCCCACCGTCGCCGGCAGCGTCACAGCCGGAGCCCGTATCACCACCGGACTCCGGCCCCGCCGCAGCGACCAGGTCCGAGACTCCGCCCCCTCTCCGGGAGTCAGCCCCCGAACCCGTCCCCCCTTCGCCTCCCGCGGAAACACGCGCAGAGCCCGCGCACCCTGTCCCGCCCCCGGCCCCTCCGGCGACACCGGCCGCCTCTCTTCCGGCATCCTCTGAACCGGTCTCCCCGCCCCCAACGGAGCCCATTCCCGCCTTGGAACCGGGCCCCGTCAGCCCCCCTCCCACATACGGCCCGGAACCAGGATCCACACCTTCTGAGTCCGAACCACCGGAAACAATCGAGCCGCTGCCGTCCCTGCCCCGGGAAGCCGCGCGTCAATCCTCCACAGCAAAGCGGGAGATCCCCCTCCTCGAGCGGATCCGCGCCGATTTCAAGAAGCTCCGGCGAAAGGCATCGGATGGTTGGAAGATGTTCCGAAAATATGCGAATCTCGCGCGAAAAGCCTGGAGGCGCGCGTCCCCGATGGTCCGTCGCCTTGCCTCGGATCTCTGGCAGAGTCTGAACCTGATGCCCTCCCTCCTGCGCGTCCGGTATGGCCTCGCCGAAGCCCACCTGACCGGGATGACTCAAGGTCTGGCGGCGCCCATCGCAGGCCTTCTGCTGCCCTTTTCGATCAGATTCGAACCTGTTCCGGTGTTCACCGGTACGACGATTCACGTCCGCGCCGAGGGGGGCATCCGGATCCGCCCCTGGCGCGTTCTTGCGGCCTTTCTCGTCCTGCTCGCAACGCGGGAGTTCTGGCAGGCGGTGCTCGATCTCTGGCGCTGGCGGAAATCCGCAGCCGGAAGCCCCCCAACCGCCGTGTGACCGCTTCCCGGGCAAGAATGCGGAAAGACTTTCACAACGAGGGCATCTCTGCTAAGATATGACCACTCATCCACGGAGGTAGATCCATGGGCATCGATACGCTGGTCAAGACGGTTCTGTCCGAGCTGCAGGTCGCTGTCAACTCGAAGACGGTTGTCGGGGAGCCGATCACCGTGCAGAACTGGACGGTCATTCCCGTCACCAAGGTCTCCTTCGGATTCGGTGTCGGTGGCGGGGAAGGCAAAAAGGAAGCCAGCGGCTTCGGCGGCGGTTCTGGTGGCGGCGCCACGATCGAGCCGATGGCGTTCATCGCTGTGAATCCGACGGAAGTGAAGCTGATCTCGCTCAAGGGCAAGGATACCGTTTGGGAAAAGCTTCTCAACGTCGAAACCGTGGAAAAGATCTACAACAAGCTGATGGGGTTCGGGGACAACGGCGGTATCGGCACCGCAGTGAAGGAAGCCGCCCCCCCCGAAGCGACGCCTGCCGCGGAGCCTGCCAAGCCCGTGAAGTGACTGCCCTGTCCGGAGCAAACAGGCCCGGCGGGAATCTCTACGAGAGGAAGTGAGCCATATCAGTCTGCTGAAATCAATTGCTCTTTTCGAGGGACTGGAAGAATCCGACCTGAACAAAATCGCCCAGGTCGTCAAGGAACGGCCCGCCCCCAAGGGCTCCGTGCTGTTCAAGGAAGGCGACATCGGAGATGCGTTCTACCTGCTCAAATCGGGCGGGGTCGAGATCATCAAGAAAGAAAACGGCGAAGAGAAGGTTGTCAACACGATCGAAGCCGGCGACAAGAATAACTTTTTCGGGGAGATGGCCCTGATCGAGGGCGCCCCGCGCTCGGCCACCCTGCGCACCAACAAGGATTCCGAACTGCTCGTCATCTCGAAGACTGACTTCGACATGCTGCTGCGCCTCAACTCGTTCATCGCGCTGCGCATCATGACGGCGCTTTCGAAGCGACTTCGCAGCGCCGGCCCGGACAAACCGGCCGAGGAGAAGCTAGCGAAAGTCGTTTCGCTGTTCAGTCCCAAGAGCGGTGCCGGCAAAAGCGTCCTGGCGGCCAATCTCGCCGCCGGCCTCTCGAAGGCGGGCGGGGAAAAGGTGCTCGTCGTCGATCTCGAACTCCAGTTCGGAGACATGGCCTTCATGCTCGGACTGAACCAGAAGCGCACCATCGCCGACCTGGTCGAGCATCCGACCGACAATGTCGAAGTGCTGAAGGATTACCTCGTCCAGCACCCGACGGGCTTCTCGGTCCTCGCGGCCCCGGTCAAGCCGGAACAGTCGGAAACGATCAACTCAAACCACCTGCGCGGCATCCTCGACAAGTTCCGCAAGCAGTTCGACTGGATCATTCTCGACCTCCACTCCTTCTTCCAGGATCTGACGATCAACGCCATGGATATTTCAGATTATATATTCATGGTCATGCTTCCTAATGCGAATCACATCAAGAACATGCACATCTGTCTGAAGGTCATGGAGAACCTGAAGTATCCGCCCGAGAAGATCAAGCTTGTGATCAACCGTGAGTCGTGCCCCGGCGCAATTCCCGTGGCCGAGGTAGGGAATGTGCTCAAGCACAAGGTCGATTTTTCGATCCACGATGACGGCGGCGCGGTCAGCCGGCTGATCGACAATCGCAAGACAGTGTTCGAGACCGACGAGAGCTCGAGCTACCGCACTGATGTGCTGAAAGTGATGGAAAGCATCACCGGAAAGACCTTCAAGGACCAGGGGGCCGGCGGTTTCCTGGGCAAACTCAAGGGACTGTTCGGTTCCTGAGTCTTCGCACACACCAATACGACGGGCCGGCACCACGTGGTGCC
>DATCTT010000439.1:0-3945 GCA_036567845.1 Candidatus Ozemibacteraceae bacterium
AGGTGCCGGAGGCGCCGCGGAAGACGAGCCGGCCCGGCTCGAAGGCCAGATCCGCGCGCTTCAGGCCCAGCCAGAGGCGGACGATGTCGGCGTGAAACCCGGGAATCGCTTCCCCGCGCGTGGGACGGAAGACGGCTGAGGACCGCCGGATCGATTCATCGACCAGGGGGCGGAAGTAGGAGGGGGCGACGGAGCCGGCCATGGCCAGGGCGGGGTAGGGCGGCGTCATCATCTCGTCGCCCCGGCGGAAGGCTTTGAGGACAAGGTTGCCGGCGTTCTTCACGGCCGCGACGAGCTTTTCGTCTTCCTCGCCGTTGCCGGCCGGGGTGCCGAAAAACGTGTCGAGGGCGATCACTTTTGCGCCGGCGCTGGCGATCAGGGTGATTGCCTCGGCATAGGCCGCGCGGTTTCCCTGATACAGGTTGGGGATGCCGAGAATCGCCCGGTCGTCGGCCAGAACGAGGACAACGGGTCCGGGCGTCGAGGGCGGGGAGAGCCATCCGCCGAGGCGTGCCGCCCACGGGTGTGTGGTGGGGTCGGCGGCCGCAAGACGCCACCGGCTCCAGACATCCCGGAGCCGCGTGTCGAGCGAGGTGAACAGCGGCCCGCACAGCAGGAGAACCACGAGGGTGGCGACGAAAAAGCCTCCGGTCGGGAGGCTCTTCCAGGAACGACTGTGTTGCTTCTTCTCAGAGACGGGTGTCAATGTTGTTTGCTATGTTGTTGAAGATATATAATGCTGGATCGGGATCAGCGACGCCAGCCGGAATGCTCATTGTCGATCCCCGAGGAGGATTGGTCGGGTTGGGGGAAGGTTTTGGGGACGAGGCGGGAATCTTTGTCGCCATCATCAGTGCCGGCATTATCACCACTGGAACCTCCGGCCCCTCCCGGCAACGGTATCGGCGTCGGAGCGGGGGCGGGCCGGCTGAGGTTCGCGACCCGGTTCCGGATCATGATCAGGATCTCGTCGGTGCTTTTCCCCTCTTTGATGGCGTTCTTGATGGCCTTGCGGAGCTCCTTGTAATCACGCTTGTCCAGCGGTGGATACTCGCCGTGCTTGGCTTTGTACTCTTCCTTGTAAACTTTGAGCGGGTTCTGGGGGATCATCGGGTGGATGAGCTTGTCGTCACGCATCATCTTGATGGCCTTGGCGTAGGCCTCCCGATAGGCTTTCAGAAGCTTTGGCAGCTTGGCCCGGGCTTCCGGGGCCGTCGACTGGCGCGCTTCACGATACGCGTCGAAGGTCATCAGATACTCCTGGATGGCAATTTCCAGTTCGAGCGAGGAGCGGATGTTCACCCCGCTCGGAACCGCCGCCTTGTCGTTGATGTTGAACCCCTCGGCGGCCACGCTGCTGAGGGTGTTGGCACTCACTTCCTTGGGCCGGTTGGATGCCGTGTCAGACACTTCCGCTAGGGCAGCCGGCAGAGACCAGCTCAAAACACAGATCACCGCCAGGATGGACGCTTTCGATACGGATCGAATCATAGTGGTTCCTCCCTTGTCCGTGCTCTTCATATACATTGTACCCCATTTTCCCGATCCCGGGGGGTCAAAACTGGAGTTTTTCTTCTTTGAGGACTCCAACAATCGAGCTCCAGTCGGATTTCAGTTCATCCGGAAGACTGCCCTGTTTTGCCAGAAGATCGCTCTCATATTGGGCCGGAGTTTTGCTGCGCTCATAGTTTTTCGTGGCCTCGAATCCCAGGAGATCCTGGCCACGCAGGTTCTCCATAGCAGTGACGTCTGCGGCAAGATTGATATCGTAGGGTTCGACGGTGTTCCAGGTGTCATGGGAGAGCACCATGACGGGCGGATCGGGATCGGGCTGGAGCTGCTCGGCATCGCTCATGAGGATGTAGGAGTGGCGGCCGAGCGCACACCGCGAAAAAAGGTGGTACAGGTTCTGCAGGACCACCCCCTGGCCGGTTGGCTTGATCGTGAGATCATAGGTGATGTCGCCCAGCAGCAGATTCGTGAGTTGCTGGAGGCCGGTGAGGTTTCCCCGGAGGCGACAGAGGCCGGAGTGGGTACCGGAAAGGGCGACCGATTCCGATTGCTGCACCTCGTGGAATTTCATGGCCTGGCGCACTTGAGAGCTGCCGGTCTGGGACAAATACAGCAGCACTGGAACGAAGACGGCGACCAGCGCGAGAACGAGAACAAGGGCGATGCCGCGTTTGCTTGTCATGACCTCAGTCTCCGTTCAACAGGTAAACCGCATCCAGGGTGTGAACTCCGCCCGTGGACAGATGGAAGGAAATGAGACGGTTGTCGAAGCTCGAGGCGGTGAACGAGGCCGAGGCGATCCCTTCGCCGACGGGCCGCGGGTTGATGACGACACCGCCTGGGCCGTTGGGAATGATGCAGCGACGGATCTCGCCGGTGGCCGGCACATGATAATACGAGATGATCTGGCCGTTGAAATCCTTGAAGACGACCTTCGTGTCGGAATGAAGCGACTTGTCGGCATTGATGCGCGGCCAGATGACCACGCGCGCCATCTGGAGCTCCTGGATCATGTTCCAGGAGGCCCGCCGGAAATCCTCCTGGATTGCGCTGATGTGGCTCAGCCGCTGCTGATACTCGCGCTGCATGAAAAACCAGCGTGAGACAATGCCGAGAATGACGGCGAGGATCGCCGTGCCGATGAGCAGCTCGACGAGCGTCACGCCCGATCTTGGCTTGTCAGATGTCTGGAACATAGGTGTAAAGCTTGTACAGGAGGTCTTTCCCGCCTTCCTTCCAGGTGATGATGATGCCGACACACTTCATTCGGTCGCCAGCGGCGAAGTTCACGTTGTTCACGATCAGGGCATAGCGAAACTCGTATTTGCGCAGGAAGGCCCAGAGATCCGGGGTCTGAGCCTTCGTAATGCGCAGCGCGTTCGTTCCGGTGGTGCCGAAATTCGAGACGGGATTGAAGAAGCCGTCGTCCGGCCCGTCCGCGACCGGCTGGCCCGGAAGAGGAACCTCCGTGATCGAATCGAACGGCATCGAGAGCAGATGTTGGGAAATTCGGTGTGCGAAACCAATCGCGAAGCCGAGATTCTGGCTCTTCAGCACAGCTCGGCCCGCCGAACCGAACATCGTCAGCACGGGCACCATGCAGACGATGAGGATGCCGAGGGCGATGACGATCTCGACGAAGGAAACGGCGCGCCGGTTCATGGGCCATGCTCCTTCGCTTCATCCCTGAGCTGAGCGAGCAGGTTCACAACCTCGAGATGGCCCGCAAACCGTGGCGGCAGGCCGCTCAGCAGGGCAATGGCCTCGGGAAACCGGCCGAGCTTGCGGAGAACGCCGGCATATTCCAGGGCAACCATGATCTCGCCGGTGAGTTCGAACTCTTTCTGGTAATGTGCAAGACAGGCGTTCCAGTCGTCTTCGGCGGCGGCAATGCGCGCCAGATACAGATGTGCCTCGGGAAGATCCTGCTGCATCTGAAGGGCCTTGACGAACGCTTTTCCCGCCCCCTGCCGGTCGCCGGTGAAATACAGGCAGCAGCCGATCCGAAACTGCGCCCCGACGTGCTCCGGATCGCGGCTCAGCGCATCGCGGAACAGCGAAAGGGCTTCCCCATACTCCTGGCGCACGAGAAACATTTCGCCCATTTGAAAATCATTGTCGGCGGCGAGAAACTCGTGGGTGATGCGACGTTTCGAAACGGCGTCCGTCCAGTATTTGGGAGCCTTGCCCACCAGGGGCATCGGAGTCGCCGCCGGCGCATCCGGGGGGGTGCCCGAGGTGAGGATGAGGACGAGGGGAATGCTGATGACGATGGCCAGAAATCCGATCAGGACGTTCCGATCGATGCCGGAAACCACGTTGGCCAGCTCCCGGGGCAGGATGCCGGATGCCGGGAGCCGGGTTGTGAACGGGCTTTCGGGGGCGGCCCCGGAAAGTCGCGCCTGGGCCTGCGATAGCGGCGAAGCCGGCGGG
>DATCTT010000440.1:0-10779 GCA_036567845.1 Candidatus Ozemibacteraceae bacterium
GGCGAGCGTTCCCGCGCCCAGGCCGACGACGGCGGCCGAGCGCCATGTCGGGATGGCGCGGCCGAAAAAGCATCCGATCGGTGTTTCCGGATGATAGTAGTAGAGCGGCTTTCCGGCATTCGTTCCGGAGAGAGCCTGGTGGCCATGATAGGTCGATCCCATCTGGAGATACCGGATGCCGCCGTTGTCAAACACCCGGTAGATGCCATACCACGTGCGGATTGCCTCGTGCACCAGGCCGCCGGTTCCGAACCGGTCGAGGGCGACGAGGCAGAGGGCGATCACGACAGCGGTCATTGCGCGGTTCATCTGCCGGCGGGCGGCATCCTGGAGGGTGATCCGGATGTAGACGATCGCGCCGGCCGATGCCGAGACCAGGAACGCCCCCGTCTCGGGCATGCCCCTCGCGAACACGGCCGGGAGCACGCCGGCCAGGAGGAGAAGGCCCGCTATCCGGACGACGGCGAACGGGTCACGGGAATCGAGCCGCCAGGGGCGTTCGAGCCAGGCTGCGACGGCGGCGAGGCCGAGGGCCAGGGGCAGTTCGACGAGGCCAGTGCCTACCAGGGGCGCGCCGAGTGTGGTGAGAAGCGTGCCTGCGAGGCCGCCGGCCGAAATGCTCAGGGAAAAGGCCGTGAGCCGCCTGGCTTCTGCCGGCCGGCGTTGCGCGACAAGCCCGTGGAGGACGGTGCAGGAGGCCCAGAGCAGGAGAATGAGCAGGATTCCCTTGATGAGCGCATCGAGGGTGAAGCCGAGCTGGACCACCAGGGCGAGGACAAACCCGCCCGCCAGCACGTCGGGAAAGCGCATGCCCCATGCGTGGAGATCTGGCGGCGTGTCGGCGAAGGCTCGCACCCAGGTCCAGAGATACACCGCGAGCGGAGCGACCCAGAGAAAGGGGATCGCGGCGACGTCGAGGGTCAGGACGTTGGTGATGGCGGCCAGAAGCGCGGTTCCGGCCATGGCGGGGAGGCCCCAGCCGAGCGGCGTGGCGCCTTCCGGTTCGGGATACATGGCTGCCGCGTCCGTCAGGGGCGGGGCGGGGTCTCGTCGGGCGCGGAGTGGGAAGCAGGCCGTGAAGAGCACCGCCCAGCCAAGGAGGCCGAACGTCCAGAGGCGCCAGAGTTCCGAAGCGGAGAAGGCGGGTTCGAGGAGAAGCGGGAAGGCCAGGAGGCCGGCCAGCGAGCCGGCATTCGATGCGGCAAGCACCCGGGCGGGGGCCGACGGATCGTCCGGAGCGACGGCCGCCTGCCACCGCAGGATGGTGGGGCCCGTCAGCGCGAGGGCAAACGCCGGCAGCCCGATTCCGCCAAGCAGGAGGCGCAGTTCCGATGCCACAAATCCGCTGTCAAGGCCGGCAGCTGCGGACGGAAAGGCCTGGCTGGCAAGGCCGTGGAGGGCTGCCGCGGCGGCGAAGAGCGGCAGGGGCAGGCCGCGCAGAAGGGTGGCATGGCTTCCGATCAGCAGGTGGGGGGCCAGATAACCGGCCAACAGCATTCCCTGGAAAAAGACCAGGGCGACCGACCAGACCGAGATGCTGCCGCCGAACACCGGCAGCAGGGCTTTCCCTGCCATCGGCTGGACGAGAAACAGCAGAAAGGCGCCGGAAAAGGCCGCGGCCGGAAACCGGAGTGTCGCAAGGCCGCGCGGTGAAATCAATGTTTCCGGCCGGTCCAGGTCCAGACCTCGACCCCGATCGGCGGCAGTTCGAGGGTGATGCCGGTTTCGACATCCCCATGCGAAACGGCCATTTCGCGCCGGTTGAAGGAGGTCCGTGAGAACACCCGGCCGTCACCGACCAGTCGCACCCAGGTGCCGGTGGGTAGTTTGAGCGAGAACTGCGCCCGGACGTGCTGGTCGGCATTAAAGAGCACGATGAGTTGCTCCCGGGGATTTGCCGCATCGCGCCAGATCAGCCCGGTCGAGAGGGGGGTGGAGCCGTCGAGTCGCTCGACTGCCCGGCAGGCTGCCGCGTCAGCCGAGCGCAGAAGCCGGCCGTCGGGGGATTTGCGAAGCTCGATCAGGCCACGGTAGAAATCAAATATTTCAGCATATTTATCTCGAAGTCCGTAATCGACGGCGTTCACCCCGTCGCCGGCATTGTAGCTGTTGCCGTTGCCCTTCTTGCTGCGGAGCATTTCCTGCCCCTGGGCTATCATTGGGATGCCAGGCGAGAGAAGCACGGCGGCGGCGCAGAACAGGTTGCGCCGGATGTCGATGGCGGAGGGATGGGAGCCATCGCGGTCTTTCCGCTCGGTCAGATGGTCGGTTAGGGTGAAGTCGTCGTGAGACTCGACGTAGTTGACGGATTCCCACGGGGATGCGGTCCAGAGATCGACTGAGCCGCGCAGCACCTGGAAGAGGGCGTCGGCCGAACCGCGACCGAGAGCGGCTTCCTTGATGCGGTTTCGAAAATCGTCGTTCCAGTTGGCCCAGCCCGTCCCTTTCAGCTGGCCCTTGTTCGAGCCGTGGAAGCTCCATGGTTCGGCGATCAGGATCACATCCGGCTTGACGGAACGCAGCCTCGTCTCGATCTCGGTAAGGGTCTGCAGATCGAGCAGCTCGGCGAGATCGAACCGGAAGCCGTCGACATGGTATTCACGCACCCAGTGCTCGAGGCTGTCGATGATGAGCCGACGCGCCATAGGGTTCTCGCTTTTGAAATCATTGCCGCAGCCGCTGAAATTGTGAAGGGTGAGGCTTCCGTCGTGCCGGTAGAAATATTTGCGGTCGATGCCCATCAGCACCTGGGGGGCGCCGGTGTGGTTGTAGACGACGTCGAGCAGGACGGCGATCCCGTGCCGGTGCAGTGTGTCGACGAGGGCCTTGAACTCGTGCACCTGCGCACCGAGGGGGGAGCGGGCGTAACTCGCCTCGGGAGCGAAGAACAAACTCGGCATGTAGCCCCAGTGGTAGGTGCCGGGCGGGTCGTCGTCGAATTCGAAGACGGGCAGGAACTCGATGGCGTTGATGCCAAGCTTCTTCATGTGATCGATCCCGGTGCCCAGGCCAGGGGTGGCGGCCAGGCCGGTATAGCGCCCGCGCAGATCCTTCGCAACGCCGGAGCTCGGGTGTGCCGTGAGATCGCGGATTGAAGCCTCCCAGACCACCAGGTCGGGTTTTGCGGGGGTGCGGTATGCCTGGTCGGTCCAGCCGCCGAAGCCGTTGCCGGTCGAGCCGGGCTCGATCAGGATTGCGGGCCCGTCGTGGAACACGGCCGCGTGCGCGTAGGGGTCGGGCCAGAGCTTTTTCGCGTCGAATCCTTCGCCCTCGCCGTGCGGACCATCGACGTGAAACCCGTAACAGCAGCCCCAGTGCGTGCCCTGGACGCGCATCTCCCAGACGCCGTCGGAGTCACGCTGCCCCTTGATGTTCGCGATCGTCCGGTGCATCTGGGGATCGGCCGCGAGGTGGAGACGGACGCTCTTGGCGCGTGGGGCGAAAAGGCGGAACACGGTGTCGGCGCCTTCAACGCGGGCGCCGAGGGGCTTCGTCGAGTTGAAGGCCTTGGTGAACACGCCGTCGGGAAGGACGGGGCGGGTGATCAGCTTTTCCCCGAGGCCTTTTACGTCGAGATGAAGGTTCGTTGAGATATCCAGGTCGCGGCAGTGCAGGTCGACGATCTCGCCCTCGCCCTGGCGGCGCGGGTGGCGGTCGATGCTGAGGATCGTTCCATGGGGGCGGATGTGGAATGTGAGCTGTTCGAGAAACTTCGGAAGCTTCGTGAGTCCGTTGAACCGGATGCGGATCATTGACAGGCTCTCGAGAACGACCGACACGATGCCCCCGGTGGGGTCGATCAGCCGCCCCTTCTCGTCGAGATAGAAGGTGCGGTTGGGGCCGGTCTCCCATTCGCCGTCGAGGATGAATTTGAACTGATGGTGGCCGGGCGTGACCCCGGCGAGGGAGAAGGTCCAGGCATAGTCGCCGGACGGGGACATGCGCCCCAGAGAGGGATCGAACGCGCCTTTCGACGAACCACACCAGTCGTTGAAATCACCGGCGACGGAAACCGTCGACACCTTCTCTGAATGGAACTCGAGTTGTGCGGGGCTGTCCATGCGTGACTCCTGCTGAAAGTGTGAATTCTAAGTGATATATATGTAATTATATTCAAAGATGCGTGTGACGGGGCCATGTTTGTGGCGGCTGTGGTGAAAAGAACATACACGGTGCTGGAGCAGAGGTCAAGAGACGGCGGCTCTCCCCCGCGGGGCTGAATTCAGATCTTTTTCGGACCGGGGTCGCTGCTTCTCGGACGGAAGCCGGACTCCTTCGGCGGCTCGCCACAGATACCAGCTTGCAATGCTGCGCCAGGGTTTCCAGCGTTCTCCGGCCGTGGCAAACTCGCGTGGGGTGGGAAGAATGCCGTTATTATATAGTATTGCATATCCTTTTCGGAGCCCGTAGTCGCCCGCGGAGAGGATGTCGGGTCTTCCCAACCGGAAGAGGAGCAGCATCTCGACTGTCCAGCGGCCGATGCCCCGGATATGCGTGAGTCGGTCGATGATCGTTTCATCGTCGAGCCGGTCCAGTTCCTCGAGCGTGGGAAGCTCGCCGGATGCGCCCTTGTCGGCCAGGTCGCGCATGGCCGCGATCTTGGGTCCCGAGATGCCCGCCCCGCGAAGCTCCTCGTCGGAGGCGCGGAGAATATCCAGAGGGTCGATGTGCCGCTTGGGCCGGAACAGGTCGAGAAGCCTGCCGAAAATTGTCGCAGCCGCCTTGCCCGTCAGCTGCTGGTAAACAATCGATTCAAGCAGGGCTTCGAACAGGCTCGAGATCCGGTCGATCTCGAGACGGCACGGGCCGGCACGAGCGATCAGATCTTTCATGACGGGATCTATCGAGGCAAGATACCGTGCCCCCGCCTCGTTGTCCGAAGATGCCGCCGGGAAGGGCCGCCTGCGGCGGGGTCCGGGAAGAGGCGTGCCCTCCAGCTCCAGGATGCGCCGCTTCGTTGCGATCCCGCCCGGGGCCGAAAAACCGTGCAGCCCGCCGTCCGCCCCGATGACCCGATGACAGGGGATCAAGAGGGGGAGCGGATTCGACCCGACGATCCGGCCGGTTGCCCGGGCGGATCGTGGTCTGCCGGCCGCGGCTGCGAGCTCCCCATACCCGATGGTCGCTCCTGCCGGGATGCGCTGCAGTATAGTGTATATAGAAATATTATATTTACTGAGATATGAAAGATCCAGCGGGGGACAGGATGTGTGATCTGGCTTCTTTCCCGCCAGGAGATCACGGACGAACAGGATCGCGCGTCTCGCGATGCCGGTCGGGGAGGCTTCCCGGGAGACCGGTACATGCTTCCGGAGCAGGGTGAGCGTTGACTCGTCGTCAATGTTGGGGAGCGCGAGGGCCCGGATGCCCCGGCCATTCCAGGCCAGGGCGCATCGGCCCAGCGGGGTGTCGAAGAATGCGTGACGATCGGTCATGTCTTGTTGTCCTCAGGCTTTGATGGCGTGGGGGCATTTGCCCGGCAGCAGCGGCCGGTTTTTCCCGCCAGGCAGATCGTGCACCGGGCATCCGAGCAGAACTGGCATGAAAAGCAGTCGGGGCAGGGATGCTTTTTCGCTCCGGGCCGCTCGCAGACCGGTCGGAACGCGTTGAGGCGCGTATACACATCATCCGGCGGGGACTGGGGGGGCTTGAGTTTGCTCATGCGGGGCGCCTTTCTGGAGGGGGCGGTCACCATGGGGGCCGGGAAGTCGGACTTGTGGCCATGATGAGAAAAGTGTACCATAGATGCGGGTTGATGCGCATCCGCCGGAGAACAGGGATGGCAGCCCGAACCGCCCGCCGGTTTTCGGCCAGAGAGTCGCAGGGATGGATGGTCCGAGACCGGGAGCCGGAAGAACGAGAGTCTCATGAGGATCGCTCCGAAATTATCCATCACGTTCATCCTGGCAGCGCTGCTCCCCCTGCTCACGATCGGGTGTGCGGGCATGTATCTTCTCGGAACCCTCGGCGATGAGGCAATCGCGACGAGCCGGGCCAATGCGATCATCTCGGAGAAGCTGCGATTACAGCAACTTGCGGCGGACAAGGCGCACATCGTCGAGGATTTCCTGGCCGATCATCATCGCGATGTCCGGTTGTTGAAGCGGCAGTTCGAGCTGCTTGCCTCGAACGGTGCGGTTCTGCTGTCCGGCCGCCCGGAACCGTATACCGGCCGGGACACAGCGGGACTGCCGGGATATGGCAGCGTCGATCCGGAGACCAAGGCCTACGCGAACTGGGAAAGCCTCGGAATGGCAGGGGAATTGTGGTTACGACGCGGGCTCGTGGAGCGCGTTCGTGCAGACGCGGCGTTTGCCCGGAACTGCGCCTCGATGCTGGAGCGGTTGTCGGCCCTGATGCCGCTCCTGAGCTCTTTGCACGAGAAACACCTGGCCTCGTGCGATCTCGTCTGGATCGTGACGGCGCTTGGCCCTGTCGCCGTGTATCCGGCCGAGTATGCCCGAGAGGTGAGGCGGGCTCCGAATCTGGCCGATCTCGACGAAACCGGTGAGGAGTATCACCGGCTGTTCACTCCCGAATTCAACCCAATGAGGGAGAGCCGATGGATGCGGCCGTACCTCGATCCCATCAAAAAGATCTGGATGACGAGCTGCGTGGCCCCGCTTTACGACGGCGACACGTTTCTCGGGACGGCTGGTTTCGATGTGACGATCGAGAATCTGCTCGGCTGGCTCAAGGGGCTCAAGATCGGGACCCGGGGATTCGCCTTCCTGATCTCGGCTGACGGGATGCCCCTCGCGATTCCCACGGACCAGATCGACCGAATGATCCTGGATCCGCTCCTGCGCCAGGCGCTCCGGGAGGCCGGCAAGCCGGCAAAGGAACAGAACTGGACGCCGGAGCTGGAATCGGTCATGCCTCGAAGCGTTGCCGTAAATCCGCCGCCCATGCTGGCGGGACTGTTTGCTGAAATGATGCGACAGGGTGCCGGTGCCGAAGTGATCGGGTTCCCCGACGGAACCCGGATTGCCGCCTACTGTCCGATTCGCGAAACCGGCTGGAGCATCGGGCTCGTGCTGCCGGTCGACGAAGCGCTGGCTCCGTTGAAGCCCGTTCTGGACGGCATCAATGCGGCCCGCCGGCGGTATGTCTCCGGCCTCGTCGTGTTCGTGTTTCTTTTCGCCCTGCTTGCCGGTATGGCCGGGGCCTGGGCGGGCAGGCGGTTCGCGGACCCGGTGAATGCGCTGATCTCTGCCATTTCCCGGATTAGCCGCGGCGGCTCCTGGCAGGAGATCCGGACGGCCTCCAGCGATGAGCTTCAGGAGCTTGCAACCAGTGCCAACGTGATGGTGCGCCGGATTGCCGAGAACGAGCAGATGCTCGATGCCGTGTTCAACGGGGTGAGTGATGCGATTTTCCTGCATGACGCCGATGGCGTCGTGCTGCGGGTCAACGACCGGATGTGCACGATGTTCAAATGCACCCGGGAACAGGCGCTCGAGGCAAAGGTCGGTGTGACGAGCTGCAACAAGCCGCCCTACACGGGGTATCACGCCAAGATCTGGATGGACCGGGCTTTCGGTGGGGACACCCCTGTCTTTGAGTGGCGGTCGCGGGACTTTTCTGGTCGTCTGTTCTGGACGGAAGTCGCCCTCCGTCGCATTGATTTGAATGGCAGACCCTGCATCATCGCGACGGTGCGCGATATCACTAGCCGCAAGGATTCCGAGGAGAAACTTCGGATCGTGGAGGAGCAGCTTCGCCAGGCGCAGAAGCTCGAATCGATCGGCCGGCTGGCGGGCGGGGTGGCGCACGATTTCAACAACATGTTGACTCCGATTCTCGGGTATGCACACATCCTCAAAGAGTCGGTCTCGGAGCCGAAACACCGGACAATGATCGAACAGATCACCCTTGCGGGCGGCCGCTGCCGCGCACTCGTTTCACAGCTTCTGGCCTTCGCGAGGAAACAGGTGCTGACCATGCGGCGTATCAACCTCAACGAGGTGATCCGGGAGTTTCAGGCGATGCTTCGCCGCACGTTGCGCGAGAACATCACCATCGAATACCGCCTGGCCGAACCGATCGATACCATCCTGGGCGATGCGGGCCAGATTCAGCAGGTTCTGCTCAACCTCGCCCTCAACTCTCAGGATGCGATGCCCGAGGGGGGGACGCTGACTTGTGAAACGGCGATTGTCGAGAACCATGGGCAGGAGGCTGATGATCTTCCCCTGGCCGGCCGTCTCGTTTTGCTGACGGTGAGCGACACGGGGACGGGCATGGAGGGGGAGACGCTGGAGCACCTGTTCGAGCCGTTCTTCACGACGCGCGGGCAGGGCGAGGGGCTCGGAACGGGCCTCGGGCTTTCGATTGTGCACGGAATCATGATGCAGCACAGCGGCCGGGTTCATGTCACGAGCGCGCCGGGAAAGGGAACGACGATGCGGCTGTATTTCCCCGCCACCGTCGGGAGCCCCGATGGAAAGGCCGCTCGCGAGGAAGGGTCTGCGACGATTCCGCGCGGAACGGGCCGGATCCTGGTCGTCGAGGATCAGGATATGGTCCGGGAGCTTGCCGTGACGCTGCTCACCGAGTTGGGATTCCGCAGTCTTGCGGCCTCGACCGGCGCCGAAGCTGTCGATCTCTACCGGCGCGAACGGGACCGGGCGCCCATCGATCTCGTGCTCATGGATGTGATCCTGCCCGACGCGAACGGGCCGGAGATTTACGATCGTCTGAAACATCTCGGCGGGGCGTCGCCGCGTGTATTATATATGTCTGGATATACAGACAGCGTGATCGGCGTGCACGGGGTTCTCGACGCCGGGGTGTCGTTCCTCCGGAAGCCGTTCGATATCCGGAGTCTTGCGGAAAGCGTGCGCAAGGCGTTACTCTGACGCGGTCATCATCATCGCTCGTCAGGAGAGGAGACAATAAAATGAAACGTATCATGAATGTTCTGGGACTGGTTCTGACACTGGGACTTGCCATCGCCTCGCAGGCGGAGGCCGTGACGCTGATCCCGAAGGGGACGCTGGTCCGCCTCAGGCTTGAGCAGGCTCTTTCCACGAAGACGAACAGGACAGGCGAGATGGTGAAACTCTCGGCCGTCGAGGCCATCAAACTCGGCAAGACGACCGTCATCAGGAAGGGCGCTCTCGCCCAGGCCCAGCTTGAGAAAGTGCGTGGCCCCGGCCGCTTTGGCCGGAACGGCAGCATCAAGATCCGGTATCTGTTCGTCACCAGCGCCCGGGGCAAACAGATCCCGATCGTGCTGGGCGAGCGGTCGGTGAAGGCGAACCAGTCGATGGGCCTCGCCGCCGGCGCATCCGCTGCCGGATATGTCATTCTCGGGCCGATCGGCGTCGTCGGTGGGATCTTCGTCAAGGGGCACCACATCGACATCCCGGCCGGGACCGAGCTCATGGTCGAAGTCGAAAACGATTTTGTGTATTAATTGATATTCTATATGGGGTGTGGTCGCAGATGAACCTGATCGTTCCGATCAAGCAGGTGCCCGAGACGAACTCGGTGAAGATGGACGAGAACACCGGAACCATGGTCCGGGACGGCGTCGAGGCGATCATCAACCCCCTCGACCTCTATGCTCTGGAATCGGCGTTCCGGCTTCGTGAGCGCCGTGGCGGGCGGGTCACCGCGATCACCATGGGGCCGCCGAAGGCCCTATCGGCGCTCCGGGAGGCGGTCGCCATGGGGGCGGATGACGCGGTGCTCCTGAGCGACCGGGCGTTTGCCGGAGCCGACACCTGGGCCACCAGCCGTGTGCTTGCAGCAGCCGTGCAGAAGCTGGGGTTGGACAACCGGACTCTGATCATCTGCGGAGAGCGGGCTGTCGACGGGGACACCGGTCAGACCGGGCCTGCACTGGCCTCCTGGCTCGATCTGCCGGTCGTCACTTTCGTGGCCGGCCTCGAGGAGGAGGCGGAGGCAGAGACGGCCGGAGTTCCTCTCTCGTGCCGAATCCGCCGTCTGACCGAGGATGGATACGAGCTTCTCGAGATGCAGCTTCCGGGGGTGCTCACGGTGGTCAAGGAGGTCGCCCCGCCCCGGCTTCCAACCCTGCGTGGGAAGCAGCGGGCGAAGACGGCGGTGATCCCCTGCTGGGGCCGCACGGAGCTCGGATTGCCGGTTGAGTGCCTGGGGCTGGCCGGTTCGCCGACCCGTGTCGTTTCTCTCGCCCGGCCGCGGCTTTCCCGCACGTGCGAAAAGATCGCCGCCCCCGATGCCGCCTCGATGCGCCTTGCGGCTGTCCGGCTGGCTGAGTTTCTGGAGAGTCGGAGGTGCGTATGACCGACAGCCGCGACATCTGGATTCTTGGAGAGCAGCGGGACGGTGTGATTGCTTCTGTGACGCACGAGCTGCTGACACGCGGCCGGCGACTTGCCGACGACCGTTCGGCGCGCCTGACCGTCGTTCTGTGCGGGGACCGCATGTCTGAAGATGGGCTTGCGGAGCTGATCGAGCGGGGAGCCGACCGGGTGGTTGCCGTCGAGGCACCCGAGCTCGCCGCATTCGACGTCGAGAGATACGCGGCCTGCATCCTGGATCTGATCCGCGGCCGGGATCCCGAGATTCTCATCGCGGCAGCGACCACGACCGGCTGGACGCTGATGCCTTATGTCGCGATCAAGGCAAACACAGGCCTGACGGCGGACTGCACCGGACTCGACATCGATCCCCAGACGGGGTTGCTGCTTCAGACGCGGCCTGCGATCGGGGGCAACGTGATGGCGACGATCCGGACGCCGGCTCACCGGCCGCAGATGGCGACGGTCCGTCCGCGCAGCACGGCGG
>DATCTT010000441.1:0-8439 GCA_036567845.1 Candidatus Ozemibacteraceae bacterium
CTATGAGGACCGCACCCGCCTCCTCCGGCTCACCGATCTCGTTCCGGGACGTCGCCCGCAGGGGCCGTTCCGCGCCGTTCTGAAATCGGTGCGCGGCAGCCGGCCCCGGGCCGGCCTTTCGATCGTATGGGCCGAGTTCGACGACGGCAGCCGTGCGGTGCGGGCCCGTTGGTTCAACCAGCCATATCTCGTCAAATCCCTCGTTCCGGGCGCCTCCTACTTTCTGTATGGCGTCGCGGTCGAGATGAAGGGTGAGCCCGTCCTCGACAATCCCGAACACGAACGGGAAGAAGCCGCCGAAGCCCCGCCCGTGCAGGGCGCGCTCACCCCCGTCTACGCTTCCGGCCGTGCGTTCTCCGAGGCGAAGCTGTCGCCCCGCCTGATCCGCCAGCTGATCGCGCGCGTGCTGACCGGGATCGACTGGGCCGCCAGCTTTCCCGACCTGGACGAACATGGCCCCTTTCCCCGCCTCCGCCGTGCCCTGATCGACGCCCACTGGCCCCGCACCCCGGCAATCGCCGAACAGGCGCGGTACACCAACGCGTTCTTCGATCAGGTGCTGTTCCAGATGGGGGTCTGGGAACGCCGCCGCCGTGTGACCGGCCGTCTCGGCCCGGATCCCCGCACCGAGAAGGCCGTTCCGGCCGCCGAGCCCGGATATCCGCTTCCCTTCCCGCTGACCGGCGACCAGCGGCTGGTGCTCGGCCGTCTTCTCGAGGGGCTGAAGCCTGATCCCGGCAATTCAATACCTCTCAATATTCTTCTCCAGGGCGATGTCGGTTCGGGAAAAACGCTCGTCGCCTTCCTGGCCATGCGGCATCATGCCGAGCGCCACGAGCCTGGTGCCGCCTGCGCCTTCATGGCGCCGACCGAGATCCTGGCGCGGCAGCATCTGGAGCGATTCGGAGCATTCTTTCCCGATGCGGCCAGTGAAGCAGGCCTTCTGACCGGCGGTCTCCGGCCCGCCGACCGGAAAGCCCTGCTTGAACGGCTCTCGGCCGGCCGGATCCGGTATCTTTTCGGCACGCACGCCCTGTTCCAGGATGCCGTCGAGGTTCCCGGCCTCTCATTCTGCGTGATCGACGAGCAGCAGCGGTTCGGAGTCGAGCACCGCCGGGCCCTGACGGCCAAGGCGGGCGCGCGAACTCCGCATCTGCTACTGATGTCCGCGACACCGATCCCCCGCACCCTGTCATTGACGATTTATGGCGATCTCGACGTGAGCGTGATCCGGGAGATGCCCCCGGGCCGCAAACCTGTCGTGACGCGCTTGCTCACCGACCGTTCCGAGGCGCTGCCCGCGATCCGCGACGCCGTATCCCGGCGCGAACAGGTGTATTACGTGTGCCCGCTGATCGAGACCTCAAAGAAGCTGTCGGCCGTTTCGGTGCGGGAGGCGCTTTCCCACCTCCAGGAGGTGCTGCCGGAGGCAGCCATCTCGGCGGTGACGGGGGATCTCGCTTCGGACCGCCGCCAGGCCGCGATGGAAGCGTTCCATGCCGGCCGGACGGATGTCCTGGTCGCCACGACCGTGATCGAGGTCGGCGTCGACGCCCCCCGGGCCACGCTGATGGTGGTCGAGAACGCCGAACGGTTCGGTCTTTCCCAGCTTCACCAGCTCCGCGGCCGGGTCGGTCGCGGGGAAAGGCCGTCGAGTTGTCTGCTGATCAGCTCCGATGGCGAGGCGAACGAACGGCTCCGGCTCGTGGCCGAAACGACCGACGGGTTCGAGCTCGCCGCCGAGGATCTGCGGCTGCGTGGCCCCGGAGATCTTGCCGGCACGCGCCAGAGCGGGGTCGCCCACCCGGCTTTTTCCCATCGCATGACGCCCGAACTTATTGAAAAAGCCCGGGGCCGCGCCTTGGAACTTCTCACCACCGAGCCCCCCGCCACGCGTGACTGGTTCGTCGACCGGATGCGCGAAAGTTTTGGGGACCGGCTCGAAACATTCCTCGAAGGAGGCTGAATCTCATGCGCGTCATTTCCGGCTCGGCAAAGGGCCGTCAGCTCAAGATGCCGAAAGGCGGCAAGACCCGGCCCGCCATGGACCGTGTCAAAAGCTCGCTGTTCTCGATTCTCGCCGCGCGGATTCCCGACTGCCGGTTCCTCGATCTGTTCGCCGGCTCGGGAAGTCTCGGCATCGAGGCGCTTTCCCGCGGCGCAGCATTTGCCGGCTTCGTCGACATGTCGACCGACTGCATCACGGCGATCCGCGAAAATCTTGAAATGACCCGACTCACCGACCGCGGTCGCACGTTCCGGATGGACTGCCTCTCATTCCTGCGGGGCCGGCCACTCGAGCCGTTCGACATCGTCTGCATCGACCCGCCGTATCTGAAGGGGCTGCTCGAGCCGATTCTCAACGAGCTGCCCGTTTGCCCGATGTTCCATGAACGAACGATCTTCATCATCGAGCGCCAGAAAAAGGACGACCTGGGGCTGGACAGAAAACCCGCCCTCGAACTGACTGACGAGCGCCTGTTCGGCGACACGGTTCTCACCTTTTTCCGGCTGCGCCCCGCTGCCGCAATGACGCCCGTCCAGGAGCCGGAAAAGCCGGCCAACCCCGGACCTCAGGCCCCAGCCTGATCGCCGCCGAAATGAGCACCGGCGCCCCGGAGATCCGGGGCGCCGGCTTTTATCTGGTGTGGGGGGGAGTTTCGTTACTTCTGGTTTTCGGTCTGCTTGAGCTGGATGTATTCCTGGTAGGCGGTCCGGTATTCCGCGAGGGCGGCCTTCACTTCGGCCGTGGTGCCGCCGGCGGTGGTCACGAGCTGGGTGTATTTGTTATACGCCGCGATATACCGGTTGTGGGCATCCTTGACCGTCGTGCTGGTCGAGGTCGTCGTCGTGGTGGTCGTCGTCGTGGTCGTGGTGGGCGTCGGCTCCTGGGCAACGGTCGAGGTCGTGTTGCCGGTGGTCGTTTCGTTCACCGTGACCGGGGCCGCGGTCACCTGGGCATCGGTGCCCGGAATCACGACGGCATCCTGGTCGCCGATCGTGACGGAGGTCTGGTTCATAGGCGGGATGACCGGGTTCATGTCGTAGTCGGACGGGGTGACCTGGATGTCGCTGCTGTTGGGCAGAACCTCTCCGGCCGCCTGCTGCTTCTTCTTGTGGCGGCGATACAGGTAGACACCGACGACGACGGCGGCAATCACGATGAGAGCGGGAATGAACAGCGGGCTGGCAACGATACCGGCGATCCAACCTGCGACGGCTCCAACACCGGCCGCGATCGCTCCGCCAACGGCTCCGAGAGCGCCGAGAATGCCACCGCCGACCGCAGCAACCCCGCCGACGACGGCAGTGCCAATCCCGGCAATGCCACCGGCTGCGCCGACCGCACCGGCAACCGCGGGAGCGGCAAGGACGATGCCGGCACCGAGGGCTGCGCCACCGGCAAGACCGACAGCAACGCTCTTCTTGTCGAGGGCGGCGTGAGCCGGAGCTGGCTGGAACACCGTGAAGTCGACAACCATGAGCAACGAGAGGACAATGCAGATCGCCGAACTGAACACATTCCGCTTTTTCATACGCGAACCCCCCTGATAATCACGTTTTGGAACGGTACCCTGCGATAGATTTATCTCAAGTGTAATGATCGAACGGGGGGGGCGTCAAGGGACCGGTACCGGAAAAAACGTGGATTATCGTTTCCCATGTCTCGCATGGCCGGATTTGCAGGGGAAGAAAGAGGGAATTATAATAGGCGGACAAGAGAGGATTCGAAAGTCTCTCCATCCCCTTTCCGGAGGAACCCATGTTTCTTGACAAGCGCGAACACGTCGAAGTTCCCCTGCCGGAACAGATTGACGTCGCATTCCATATTCTCAACTATAATCAGGGCCTGGTCCAGTTTGCCGACAGCAAGGCAAACGCCCTGCTGCTGATCAACTCGATCTTCATCGCCGCCCTCACGCCGTTCCTCGACCGGCTCGCCCGCACCACGCTCACGACCGGCATCGGAGGGGCGTTTTTCCTGTTCAGCATCATCTCGATCCTGCTTTCGCTCGGCGTGATCATGACCCGCACCGGCAGCATCGTCGAGAATCGCTCGAAAACCCTCGTGTTTTACGGACACATCGTGGAGAACAACTCCCCCGAGGGGTTCGTACACGAGTTCTCGAGCGCCGAAGCGAAAAAATTCCACGAGTCGATTCTCGCGAACATCTACACCGTCGCGAAGATCGCCTCGTCAAAGTTCGCGATCTACCACCAGGGCCAGACGATGACCCTCATCTCATGCCTGCTCTGGATCCTCGCGATCCTGTCCCTCGCGTTTGTCTGACCGGGTTTTCGGCAGACGATCCGGATAGGCCTCGCGGAGCAGGTCGGCGAGAACGGTGAACCGCGTCTGGACCTTGTCGTTCCGCACGGCGATCCAAAGGGCGCGTTTGTTCCCCATCAGTACCAGGGTCTTCCGGGCACGCGTCATGCCGGTGTACACCAGATTGCGCTGGAGCATGACGTAGTGCTGCGTCGAGGCAACCAGCACCACGGCCGGGTATTCGCTCCCCTGGGATTTGTGGACCGTGATCGCGTAGGCATGTGACAGGTCGAGCAGGTCGGCCGGCTGGTAGACGCGCTCCCCCTGCGGAAACTCGACGACCAGCTCCTGGTCCTCGGTCTCGATGGCCCGCACGATGCCGATGTCGCCGTTGAACACGTCGAGATCGTAGTTGTTCTTCTGCTGGATCACCTTGTCGCCGACCCTGAACACCCGGTGCATGTGCGTCATTTCGGTTTTCTCTGGGGAAGGGGGATTCAGCGTCTCCTGCAGCACGCGGTTGAGGTTCGCCGCGCCCAGCGTTCCGCGGTTCATCGGCGTCAGCACCTGGATCTCCTCGATCGGATGGTAGTGGAACCGCTTCGGCAGGCTGTTCCCGACGACATTCTTCAGCAGGGAGAGCGCCTTTTCCGGCTCCCCAGCTTCGAGGAAGTAGCAGTCGGTGCGGGTTTTCCCGTCGGGCGCGAGCAGGATCGGCATCTCGCCGCCGTGGACGCGGTAGGCGTTGCGGATGATCAGCGACTCCTCGGCCTGACGGAACACCGTCGTGAGCCGGACGACGGGTATGACGCCGGATTCGATCACCTGGCGCAGCATCAGGCCGGGGCCGACCGACGGCAGTTGATCGGCGTCCCCGACGAGAATTAAGGCAGCCTTCGGCGGCATGGCCCGGAGCAGGGCGTGAAAGAGGCTCATGTCGATCATCGAGGCTTCGTCGACGACGAGGGTGTCGCAGGGAAGCGGCTTTTCCTGGTTGAACCGGAACCCGCCCTCCTGCGGCGAGAACTCAAGCAGGCGATGGATCGTTTTCGCCTCGTGGCCGCTCACTTCGGCCAGGCGTTTCGCCGCGCGGCCCGTCGGGCTGGCGAGCTGGACGCGACGGCCCATGCGCAGATGCGCCTCGACGAGGGTGCGCAGCGTCGTCGTCTTGCCGGTGCCAGGGCCGCCCGTGATAACCAGAAACCTCTCCCGGAGCGATGTTTCGACAGCGAGCGCCTGGATCCCGGTGAGCGTGATGCCGGCCTGCGCCGTCGCGGCATCGAGGGCGTCGAGGATGGCCTGCCGGTCCACCGCCGCTGGCTTGCGGAGAAACGGGGCCAGCCGCTCGACAACGCCCGACTCGTCGCGCCAGGCGAAGGAGAGATAGATGCAGGACATGCCGTGATGGTCGCGCACCACGATGCGCCGCCCGGCCTCCTGTGCCGCGATCGCATCCTCGATTGCCTTCGGCGCCTCGACCTGGAGAATCTCGACACTGCGCCGGATCAGCTCCTCGCGCGGCAGGAAGAGATGGCCTTCGTCGAGGGCGGCGTTCAGAACGAACAACAGCCCCGCCTCGAGCCGGCGCGGGTCGGCCCCCGTGATGTTGAACTCAGCCGCGATCTTGTCGGCCGTCTTGAAGCCGATGCCCCTGATTTCATAGGCCAGCATATACGGATTCGCCGAGACCTTCGCGATCGCATCCTGGCCGAGATTCTTGAAGATGCGCACGGCGTAGGCGGTCGAGATGCCGTGCCCCTGCAGGAAGATCATGACGTCCTGGATCGCCTTTTGCTGCCGCCACCCCTCGATGATACGCGCGCTGCGCACGGGGCCGATCCCCTCGCACTCGGCAAGCCGGTCGGGCTGGTTCTCGATCACGTCGAGCGTCTCTTTCCCGAAGACGGCCACCAGGCGCTTGGCGGTGACCGGGCCGACCCCCTTGATCAGGCCGGATCCAAGATACTTCTCGATGCCCCGCACGGTGGCGGGCTTGAGCGTTGTATAGCGAAAAGCATGGAACTGCGGCCCGAACTGGGGGTGACAGGTCCAGGCCCCGTATACCCGCAACTCCTCGCCGGGATTGATGGCGGAGAAGCTGCCGACCACGGTCACACCCTCGGGGTGGCTGCGCGAGCTCGTCCGCAGCACGGAATACCCGTTCTGGGGGTTGGTGTAGGTGATCCGTTCGACAATAACCGTCAGGCACTCGTGTTCCACCCGGCCATCATAGCAGAGGATGGGCGGCTGGAAAACTCTCTCTTCCAATCTGCGGGAGGGCCAAGAACGGCCGATTTCGCATGAGATGCGTTGACAGGCGGGGTCGCGGATGATACGCTGAAACCCGCATGAGATCGTCATTTGCATCGCTGGTGCACCTTTTTGCCACGCCGGCCGCCGCCGCGCTGCTGTTTCTCCTGTCCTGGATCTGGCTCGCCGCGTTTTTCCAGGCACACGAAGAGCCGCCGAACTTCGACATCGTCTTTTCCCCGCCCTCGCGCCTGGCCCCCGGTGATGCTCCTGAAGTCGCTCTGTATGCGGTCCGGCGCAATCCCCCCCTGCCCGTCACCGGCCTCGGGCTCGAACTCCGCCTGAGCCGTGCGGGACACCGGCCCTCCAGGCCCGAGCGGTTTTCGACGACGGAAAAACGCCCCGGCCTGTATGTTGCAACACTCCAGCTCCCCGACACGCTGAACGACGATGCGCTCGAACTGGCCGTATTCCGGTCGTCGGAGTGCCGGCAGCCGCTCGCGGTGTTTCCCGTCACCATTTCGCGGCCCGTTGCCGTCTCGGCCGTTCCCCCCGCGCGCCACGTGCGGGCAGGCAGCTGGTCGTCCTTCCAGCTTTCCGCCATCGATCCCGTCACGACGCAGCCGCTCCCCCGCGTTCCCATCCGGTGTCGCATCACGACCCCAGACGGCTTCCAAACGACGAGCCGGCCGGTCTTCACGAGTTTCAATGGCACGGCAGAGTTTCCCTTCCGGCTGCACCGCCAGAGTCCCGCCGGAGAGTATCTGATCGAGTTTTCGAGCGGTCGGCGGTCTCTGCTTTTCCGCCTGCCTGTCCTTCCTGCCTTGCCACCGGCCGAGTCGATCAGGGAACTGGCCGCGAACCTTGGTCCCCAGCTTCCGGTGCCCCTTCGCGCCCTGCTTCAAGCCGCCGCACCCTCGAGTGTTGCCCCGGAGGCCTGGCGGCTGCGCCTTCCCCAGCAGCCCCGTTCAGCCCTGCGCTGGGTCCGGGTGAAAGGCAGGTCGGTCCGTGCCGGATTCGCGATCGAGGGTCACCGCATGGGGGTCATCGAGGTCTGGCTGCGGGACCGCCTGCTCCACTCGACCCTGTGCACACGGGCAACGGGCACTGTCGAGATCACCTTCAACAACCCCCTCCCCCGGAACGCACCACTGAAGGTCCGCCTGTGGCAGAAAAAGCGACGCCAGGTCTGGTCCGACGAGACGGTGGTGCCTCCCGCGATGGTAAGCGAACCTGCCGCAGCCAGATTCAGCGAGCTCGCCCAGCTCTGTTATCCAGCCCCGGACCCGGTGCTGTCGCGACTTCTCACGACGCTTCCGGTTCCCGTTCTGATTGGCGGCCCCGCCACCCCGCCGGAACGCACAGCCCAGATCGTCACGCTGCTCGCCGAAGCCAGCCTGCTCTGCCTGCCCTGGCTGTTTCTCGCCGGACTTCTGCTTCCGTTCGCCGGCCGGTTCCTGCATGCCCCTGAGCGATCGGAATGTCTCCGCTCAGCCCGGCTTTTGCTGCCCGCAACGGCAGCCATGTTCGCCGCCTTTTTTGGCATTCTCCGGCAGCCGCACCTGTTCACCGAAAACCCGGCCCCATGGCTCTGGCTGGCCCTGCTCGCCGGAGCCGGTGTCGCCCTTTCAAATGCCCCTCGACACAGCCTCACCGGCGATCTGCACCGGTTCGTTCTCGTTGCCCAGATGCCCGTGACCATTCTCGTGTTTCACGCGCTCGCTGGCGCCTGCCTCACCCCCGACGTTTCGCCCGGAAGCCTGCTCCTTCTCGCAGTCGTGGCAGCCGTCATGACGGGAATCACCCTATATCGGCTCGGTCATCTCACCGCCACCCCGCTTCCGGAAACGCTCATGGGATCCCCTTCCGCCGCGATCCAAAAAACGATGGATCTGCTGACTGGATATGGCTGGAAAGCC
>DATCTT010000442.1:0-10784 GCA_036567845.1 Candidatus Ozemibacteraceae bacterium
CCGCCTCGAAGGCCGGAACCAGCGTCGAGGAGGCGAAGTTGCCCGCCCCGATGAAGCCGGCCACGCCCTTCGAGGCTGCTGCCGGACCGGTCGGCACCGGCCGCAGGGTTACGCTGCGCCGCTCCAGATCGATCTCCTGGCCATAATCGAGCACGAGGCCAAGCACGTTCTCGCCGGCCGCCACCGCCTCGTAAGCCTTCTTCGCCTCATCCATCGAAACGACGCGCGTGATCAGCTTCTCGGTCCTGATGCCGCCCGAAGCCATCAGGTCGAGTACCGCCTCGAAGTTCCGCTGCTCGGTCCACCGTACGTATCCGATCGGGTAATCGAGCCCCTTCTTCTCGTAGGCGGGATCATACCGGCCGGGGCCGTAGGAGCACGAGACCTGGAAGGTGATCTCCTTCTTGTAGAAATCGTCGCGGGATAGGTTCAGCCCGACGACACCGACCAACACGACGCGGCCGCGTTTGCGGCACATCTGCGGCGCCTGATGGATCGGGTCGTCACTTTTTGTAGCAGCCGTTATAATAACAGCATCCACCCCATGGCCCCGGGAAAAGGTCATAGCCGTGGCGACCGGATCGACACCGTCCTTCAGGTTGAAAGCCTCTGCGCCAAACTCCTTCGCCAACGCGACTTTCGCCGGGTCGAAATCGAACCCGATGACCCGGCACCCGTTCGCCCGCAGGATCTGTACCGTCAGCAGGCCGATCAGACCGAGCCCCAGGACGGCGATGCTCTCCCCGAGCGAGGGCTGGACCAGCCGCACCCCCTCGAGGGCGATCGAGGCAAGCACGGTGAACGAAGCCGCGTCATCCGTCACGTCCTGCGGAATCGCGGCGCACAGATTCTCGGGAACGCAGACGACGTCGGCGTGGAATCCGTTCGAGACGACCCGGTCTCCAACGGAAAACCCCGTTACGCCCTTCCCGACCGCTATCACGCGTCCCGCGTTCGAATACCCCAGCGCAAGTGGCTGGTCGAGCTTGCGCATGACCGTTTCCGCCGTCGCAAGCAGGCCATCCGTCCGGATCTTCTGGAACACCTGGCGCACCTTGTCGGGCTGCTGCCGGGCCTTGTCGATCCAGCCCGCGCGGCCGAAGTCGAGGAGCATTCGCTCGGTACCCACCGAGATCAGGCTCCGGGAGCTGCGGATCAGCAGATGACCGGCCTTCACCATCGGCACGGGAATGTCGGCGACCTCGAGTTCGCCGGTCTTGAGGCTTTGCAGGATCTGTCGCATGGGAGGTCCTTTCGGTCAGGAGTGTGACCCGAGCAGTCCGAAGCCGGAACGAACCATGTCCCACGCCTTGGACAGGTCGCGCCGGAGCAGCGACGGGTCGGCCATGTAGGTCCGGCGTCGAGCAAAGCCGCGCCGGATCATGCTGAAGGGGTTCGTGTTGTGGGTGTGGAACACCCGCGTCGCCTCGGCAACGAGCTGTTCGAACTTCTCGTGGGAGAGGGCGACGACGCGCTTCTTTGGATCCCTGAAGAACAGGTCCTTGGGGTTCGTCGTGAGGAAATGCTCGAGCGGCGGGTCGGGATCGAGCAGTCCGAGCTCGACGCCCTGGTCGAACAGCTTCGTGCGCGGGAACGGGTTGTAGACACCCAGGCCACCGTAATACGGCCGCACCTTGCGCAGGTATTCCATCGTGAGGCGTATATCTTCCTCGGTCTCGGTCGGAAGGCCGATCATGAAATACCCGCTCCAGAAGATGCGGTGCTTGTTCAGCATGCGGGCCGCGCGCTCGATCTGGGCGTGGGTGATACCCTTGTCGGTTTCCTGCAGAATCCGTGCGGAGCCGGTCTCGATGCCGACACTCACCTGGACGCAGCCGGCCGCCTTCATGATCTCGAGGATCTCGTCCTCGATCAGATCGACGCGGGTGGTGCAGGACCAGCTGATCCTGAACGGCAGCTTCCGGATCGCCTCGCACAGGGCCCGCACGTGGCTCTTCTTCACGGTGAACGAGTCGTCCTTGATCGAGAACTGCGTCGTGCCGTAAGCCTGGTGCACCTGGACGATCTCCCCGATGATGCCCGGGATCGACCGGTACCGCACCCGCCGCTCCCACATGTGGAAGCAGTAGCTGCACGCGAACGGGCAGCCACGCGAGGTGAGGATGACGCCCATATCCTCCGAGGAGTAGTTCTCGGGGTTCAGAAGGGCATCACGGGCGGGAAGCGCGAGCGTGTCGAGATTCTGGGCGAACGCGCGGTCGGGATTATGGATCACGCGGTCGCCTTTCCGGTAGCTCAGACCGCGGATCTTCGCCGGGTCGCCGCCGTCGCGAATCGCGCACAGCAGCTCGGGCAGGCTCTCGTCGGCCTCGCCGCGCAGCACGTAGTCGACCTCGGGCATGCGCATCGTCAGGTCCGGCATCGTCGAGGCATGCGGCCCGCCCACGATGATCGGAACGTGCGGCAGCACCTCGCGACAGAATCGGATCGTCTGCATCGTCGTCCCGAACTTCGTCGTCATCGCGGAGATTCCGATCACATCAGGCTTCTGACCGACCACGAGCGAGCGGAGCAGCTCCCAGGTCGGGTGACGCGGGTCGTTCACCGCCTTGATGTAATGCTGGTAGCGCTCGTACTCGTGGGTGAAATCCAGCGTGCCCGTCTTGGGCTCGGCGGCATCCATATCGAGGATCGAACAGTCGAAGCCGGCCTTCTTCGCGGCGCCGGCCAGATAGGCAAGGCCAAGGGGAAAGTAGAAGCCGAAGATGCCGGTGAAGCTCTTGAAGGGCGGATCGATGAGCAGCAGCTTCATGTGTGAGGAGCCTCCCGCGGCCCGGCGAACGGGAAATTCACCAGATGCCGCATGTGTCGATGACGACCTTGGGCTTGAGCAGCTCTCGGTCGATGTTGCGGAACAGGGTATGGGGCACGAGCAGGACGAGGATGTCGGCCCGGCGCAGCGTTTCGTCGATGGTCGTCAGGGCGAACTCGGGGTGCGTCGTGACGAACGGCTCACAGACGAGCAGTTCTATATCATTCGCTTTTTTCAGTTCCCGGGCGATCTCGACGGCCGGTGACTCGCGCAGATCGTCGATGTCCTGCTTGTAGGAAAGGCCGAGCAGGCCGATGACCGGTTTCCGGAAGCGGGCGGCCGCCTCGCGCACCTTCGCGACGACATGATGCGGCTTGGCATCGTTGACCTCGCGGGCGGCCCGGATCAGCCGCGCCTCCCCGGGACACGCGTCGACGATGAACCACGGATCGACCGCGATGCAGTGGCCGCCGACTCCGCAGCCGGGCCGCAGGATCTTTACACGCGGATGGCGGTTGGCAAGCCGGATCAGCTCCCAGACATCGAGACCCAGCTTCCCGCAAATCATCGAGAGCTCGTTGGCGAACGCGATGTTCACGTCGCGGAACGAGTTCTCGACCAGCTTGACCATCTCGGCTGTCGTCGCGTCAGTCAGGAAGATCTCGCCTTTCACGAACACCGCATACAGGTCTTTCGCCTTCTGGGCCGAGGCCGGGTTGATGCCGCCGATGACGCGGTCGTTCTCGACAACCTCGCGCATGATCTGGCCGGGCAGGACGCGCTCGGGACAATGGGCGATGAACACGTCGGTGCCGATTTCGAGACCCGACTCGGCGAGGATCGGAGCGATGATGCCTTCGCAGGTGCGCGGCGGCGAGGTCGATTCGAGGATGACCAGGTTGCCGCGCCGCAGCACCGGCAGAATCGACCGGGTCGCGGCCTCGACATAACGCATGTCGGGTTTGTGGCCGTCCATGAACGGCGTGGGAACCGCGATGATGAAGGCATCTGACGGTTCGGGGCGGAGGGCGGCGCGCAGCTTACCCGAGCCGACCGCGGCCCGGACGAAGGCGTCGAGATCCGGCTCGGTGATGTGAATGCGGCCCTCGTTGATCGTGGCGACGACCGACGGATTCACGTCGACGCCGAGCACCGAAATGCCTTTCGCTGCGAGGATGCTGCACGTGGGCAGCCCAATGTAACCGAGGCCGATGACGCAGACCTGTTTCATAGTCGGATCAGCGCTGGAGCTTGAACCCCACGAGCGAGAGGGGTGGGATGTTGATGTTTGCACCAAAACCCTTGCCCTGCCAGCCATGCGGCTCGGCCCAGAACCCACCATAGTTGCCGATATTCGACCCGAAATACATTGCCGAGTCGGTGTTCAGCACCTCGCGGTAATAGCCTCCGGCGGGCAGGCCGATGCGGTAGTTCATCCTCGGCACCGGCGTCATGTTGGCGGCAAGCACGATCAGGTCGTCAGGGTTGTCCCCCTTGCGGGCCCAGCTGATGATGCTGGAGTCGGCATCCTGGAAGTCGATCCATTCGAAGCCGCGCTCCTCGCAGTCGTTCTGGTGCAGGGCCGGTTCGGTGCGGTACAGGTGGTTCAGGTGAGACATCAGGCGGTTGAGGCCGGCGTGGGACTCAAAGCCGAGCAGGTGCCAATCGAGACTCTGGTTGCAGTTCCACTCATTCCACTGGCCGATGTCACAGCCCATGAACAGAAGCTTCTTGCCCGGCATCGTCCACATGAAGGCCAGAAGCAGGCGCAAGTTCGCGAACTTCTGCCAGAAGTCGCCCGGCATCTTGCCGATCAGCGAGCCTTTCCCGTGGACGACCTCGTCGTGCGAAAGCACCGAGATGAAGTTTTCGTGGAACGCGTAGATCAGAGGGAAGGTGAGATTGTTGTGGTGATACCGGCGGTAGATCGGGTCCTTCGCGAAGTAGGTGAGCGTGTCGTGCATCCAGCCCATGTTCCACTTGAACCCGAAGCCCAGGCCGCCCTGGTCGCAGGGCTTGCTGACGCCCGCGAACGCGGTCGACTCCTCGGCGATCATCATGATGCCGGGGAACCGCTGGTAGGTGATGCTGTTGAGGTATTTCAGGAACTCGATCGCCTCGAGGTTCTCGCGGCCGCCGAACTTGTTGGGAACCCACTCGCCGGCCTTGCGGGAGTAGTCGAGATACAGCATCGAGGCGACGGCGTCGACCCGTAGGCCGTCGATGTGGTATTTATCAAGCCAGAACAGGGCGCTGCTGATCAGGAAATTCTTCACCTCGTTGCGGCCAAAGTTGAAGATCAGCGTCGACCAGTCCTTGTGCTCGCCCTGACGCGGGTCTTCGTGTTCGTACAGCGCCGTACCGTCAAACTGGGCGAGGCCGTGCCAGTCCTTCGGGAAGTGCGCCGGCACCCAGTCGAGAATGATGCCGATGCCCTGCTGGTGGAGATAGTCGACGAAATACATGAAATCCTTCGGGCTGCCAAACCGGCTGGTCGGGGCGAAGAACCCCGTCACCTGGTAGCCCCACGAGATATCGAGGGGGTGCTCGGTGACCGGCAACAACTCGATGTGCGTGTAGCCTGCCTTCTTGACGTAATCGGCCAGTTTGTGGGCAAGCTCGCGATAGGTGAGGAAGCGGTTGCCCTCCTCGCAGACGCGCATGAACGAGCCCAGGTGCACCTCGTAGACCGAGACCGCCTCCTTGCGCCAGTTGCGGTTCGGGCGGCGAGTCATCCAGTCATGGTCATTCCAGTTATATCCATCGATATTGTATATTTTGCTCGCCGTCTTCGGCCGCACCTCGGCGTAGAATGCGTAGGGATCGGCCTTTTCAACGAGACTGCCGTTCTTGACCTTGATCTCGAACTTGTAATTCTGACCGGTCTGAAGGCCGGGAATGAAGATCTCCCAAATACCCGAGCTGCCAAGCGAGCGCATCAGGTGCCGCCGGCCGTCCCAGTGGTTGAAGTCGCCGATGACGCTGACGCGACGCGCGTTGGGGGCCCAGACGGCGAAACTCACGCCGCCGACCGACTGGTCGTGATACTTCATGACACGATCGTGCGCGCCCAGCTTCTCGTAGATCGAGTGGTGGTTGCCCTCGTTGTAGAGATACAGGTCCATTTCACCAAGTGTCGGCAGGAACGCATACGAGTCGTGGAACTCGGCCGAGGCACCGCTGGGATACTGCGTCGAGAGACGGTACGGGAACACCTCCTGGCGATCAGGAATGACGACCTCGAAGAACCCCTTCTCGTGCAGCTTCTTCATCACGAACCGGTCACCGTTCCGCGCATCGACGACGTGGGCCTCGACAGCGTCGGGCAGGAATCCGCGAACCGCGATCGCTTTCTTCCCCTTTTCCTCGACGATGTGCATTCCGAGAATCTGGAACGGGTCGTGATGGTCCGTCCGAATGATGGCTTCGATCGCGTCTCTGGTGATGGGCTTCTGCATGATCCCCTCCCGGCGTTCAGGCGAATGGATTGAGAGCGCCGGTATGATACCACAATCGCCCGGACCGGCGAACTGGCATTTCCCCAGTGGGTGACGTATACTCGCCTGAGCCGGATCGCCCCCTCACAAAGCGGGACGACGGCAATCCGAATCTCCCGGGAGGCCCTTCCCCGCATGTGCGGCATCGTCGGCTGTCTCAGCTTCAACGACTCGGCGTTTCGCGTCACCCCCGAACGACTCGATGCGATGCGCGACACGATGATCCATCGCGGCCCCGATGGCGGTGCCACCTGGATCGGCCCCGACGGCCGGATCGGCCTCGCGCACCGCCGCCTCTCGATCATCGACCTGTCCGCCACGGCCGACCAGCCGATGCACCTCGCCTCCGAGGGACTCCATATCGTATTCAACGGCGAGATATATAATCATGCAGACATCAGACGAGAGCTGACGGAGCGGGGCCGCACCCGCTGGATGACGGACCACTCCGACACCGAAATGATCCTGCAGGCTTGGGCGGAATGGGGCCCCGAGTGTCTCCACCGGTTCCGCGGCATGTTCGCCATCGCGCTGTGGGACGAGCGAAAGCGCGAACTCTGGCTGATCCGTGACCGGATCGGGATCAAGCCTCTCTATTACAGCTTTCACCACGGCCGTCTCACGTTCGGCTCCGAGATCAAGGCGCTGCTCATCGATCCCGACCAGCCCCGCGCCGTCGACGAGGAGGCGCTCTACCATTACCTCTCGTTCCTCACGACGCCGGCCCCGATGACGCTGTTCGCCGGCATCCGGAAGCTGCCGGGCGGGTGCCTGATGCGTGTCAGGCCCGACGGGACACACGAGGAGCGCCGCTGGTATGAGATCTGGGAGCACACGAAGCCTCTGTCGGGGATATCCGACGATGAGATCGCCCGCCGCATCCTCGAGGAACTGCGCACCTCGGTGCGCCTGCGCAAGGTCAGCGATGTGCCGGTCGGCGTCTTTCTCTCGGGCGGGATCGACTCGAGCACCAACACGGCCCTGTTTTCGGAAGACGAGCAGAGCCGGGTCAAGACATTCACGATCGGCTATAAAGGCGAATATAAAACCTACAGGAACGAGACGCAGTATGCGCGGCGCATGGCCGAACTGGCCGGAACCGACCATCACGAGCGGCTGCTCGACATCGACGACCTGATCTCGTTCCTGCCGCGCATGGTCGAGCTGCAGGACGAGCCGATCGCCGACCCTGTCTGCGTGCCGGTCTACTATGTCTCGGAGCTGGCGCGCCGGAACGGCGTCATCGTCTGCCAGGTGGGCGAGGGCGCCGACGAGCTGTTCTGGGGGTATCCGCGCTGGAAAGCGATGCTGCAGCTGCAGAAGCTCGCCGGGCCGGGGCTTCCCCGGTTCCTGCCCGCCCTGGGCCGGACGGCGATGAGCCTGATCGGCCAGGGAGACAGCCTGCCGGCCGAGCTGCTCCGGCGGGCCGCCGAGGGCGTGCCCTTGTTCTGGGGCGGCGCCGAAGCGTTCACCGAGGCCGAGAAACGGCGGATTCTCTCCCCGCGGCTGCGCGACAAATTCCGCGGCTTCACGTCATGGCGCGCCCTCGAACCGATCCGGGCCGATTTCGAGGCCAAGGCCTGGGACACCTCCCCCCTCTCCTGGATGAGTTATCTTGACCTGCGGCTCCGCCTTCCCGAGCTTCTGCTGATGCGGGTGGACAAGATGAGCATGGGCGTCAGCCTCGAGGGCCGCGTACCGTTCCTCGATCACAGGTTCGTCGAGCTGGCGATGAGCATTCCGCCCGACGTCAAAACCCGCGGCGGCACCCTCAAGCACATTCTCAAGAAAGCCGTGCGCGGCGTGATTCCGGACGAGCTGATCGACCGCCAGAAACAGGGGTTCAACGTGCCCGTCCACGAGTGGTTCTTCGACCGGCTGGGCGACAAGGCCCGCACCGACGTGGCCGACGTGTGCCGCCAAACGGATCTTCTCGACCCGGCTGCCGCAGACGCCTATCTGCGCCCCGGCCGCGGCAAACAGGGCTGGTATCTCCTCAACTTCGCCCTCTGGTGGAAACACTGGTTCGGCAGGTAGGCCCTTCACCCCACAGTCGGAACCATCTGCCGATGCCGCGCCTGCATCGGTGCATTCTGCGGTGAAACGACGAACGGGGCGCCAGAAGCGCCCCGTTCATTGTATTGTTACCGATATATTAGAGGCCGAAATGCTGCTTGAGCTGGTTCTCGAGATCGGCTTCGGTGGTCGCGCCCAGGTGGGTGTGAACGACCTTGCCGCCCTTGAAGAACATCAGGCTCGGAATCGACATCACGTTGAACTGGCCGGCGAGCGACTGGTTGTCGTCGACGTTGATCTTGGCGATCTTCACCTTGCCCTCATACTTTTTCGACAGATTGTCCACGATCGGTCCCATGATCCGGCAGGGGCCGCACCAGGGGGCCCAGAAGTCCACCAGGGCTGCGCCCGGAAAATCCGTGATTTCGGTCTTGAAATTCGATTCGTTCAGTTCCTTGGCCATTTCGACCCTCCTGTAGATTGCATGCCGTATATGCGGCGCTCGTACTGTTACGCAGTGTACACACTCACCGGCCGGATGACAAGATCAGTCCGATCAGAAGCCCGTAGATCGTGCTTCCGACCGGACTCGACGTGATCGGGCAGGTTCCGCTGGAGCAGCCGATGAACTTGTAGAACAGAAAGCCCGCCGCGGCCCCGACAGCCGGATACGCGATCTTCACCAGAATCGGTGTCATCTCGATCACCCCTTGGTCACGGCAGCCTGCGCCACCGAATTCTCACAGCAGGACTTGAATCCCTTCCAGCGGAGAATGTCTTCGAGAAGACACCACCGCGTGATCCCGGACTGGAACAGGTTGGCGCCCACGAACAGGGTCAGCAGCAGCCACCAGGGGCTGTGCAGATGCGAAAGCGCCACGCTTGTCATGATCAATGTGCCCGCCACGATGCGCACGATTCGCTCGATGACCATCGGTTTCCTCCTCGCCTCAACGTTCACCCATTACAAGAGCATTTCTCGTGCCACCATCGATCGATTCTCGTGAATATCCGGGAGAATGCCTGATGAAGGCGATTTGACAGCCTCCTTTCCCCGAATCGGCATAAGACGCCCCTTTCCGGCCATCCCCATCGATGGATGTATACGGCATTTTTTGCCGTTCAATCTGCACAATTTGCACGTCCTTCCCCGCACCCTTGCCTAGGGATTGATCGAACCAGACGAGCCGAACACCGTTATCCTCTCCTCGCCAGCCCCCCTCCATCTCGATAGGCGGCTGATCGAACGGGACCACCCCCTCGCAGCGCAGATAAAATCGCCATGCATGCGGTTTTCCATGACCGGAAACGGCGCTCAGAAGCAATGCGACACGCCAGGATCCGGTTTGCGTGTTGTCGATCCAACCCGGGAGATACCAACAGTTCTCCAACGGATCAAACACCGCCGACTGCCAGATTCCGTTCGCCGCCCCATCGGCAATCGATTCCACCAGCCGTTCGAGCCCGACCCCGCCCACGACTCCCCGGTTCAGCTCCGCCGCAAGAAACCGAGCCAGCCACTCGCGCTGCGCGAATTCCGGCGCCGGTTCGGCCACCTGCGGAAACACCGCCGCAAGAAGCATGCAGGCCAGGAAAACCCCTCCCCACACAACCGCGTATCCGCCTCTTCCCATCATGAAAAAGCCTCCATGGTTTGCATTCCATGAAGGCTTCGGATGGGAACCGGAGTCGGGGAAAAATAATCAGCGCACGGGTTTCAACTCCGCTTTCCAGGCGGATCCGCGTTTGACAGCGATCCATTTCATGCCGTGCGGCGGGGCGATGTCGATGCGCTCCTTCACCGTGATCCAGCCCGACAGCACCCACTGGTCGATGTCGAGCGCACCTGCGCGGATATCGGCGGCGTGGGCGGTCATGATCTCCTCGATGCGGGCCTGTTTGCGGGGGGAGGCGGCCGCGCCGGAGAGGTCGACGTCACGATCGGCGGCGGCGGATTTCACGAAGGATTTCGGCGGCGGGGGAGCGAAGCCGGGCTCGGACGGCGGGGTCAGATCGTCGGCCGCCTTTTCCCGCTCATCCGTTGCGGTCTCGCGCAGCAGCACCCCGTCGGACTCGGAGAACATCCCGCCCGGAACGCGGGCCCGGACCGTGAAGGCTTTCGAGGTTGAAACCGCAGGCTCCGCCTTTCTTGCGGGAAGCGCATCGACGGGTCCGGGGGAAGCCGGCGCCGGCGTTGCAGCAGCAAGCTGCATGTCGGGCTTTGCGGGCCGCTTCTTGCTGCCCCCCGTGAGGGGTTCGCCAACGACGACCGGCGGCCGGTCCTTGTCCGCCGCCGTCTCCTCTTCGGAAACGGCCGGCACGACCGGGGCAGCCGGCACCTGATGCTTCACACCCGCCTGCTCCATCACGGGTTCGGGGGTCTGAACATTCTTCGAAACCATCTCGCCGACTGGAGCGGCGGCGGTATCGACCCGGAACACCGGGGGCGGGGGCAGAGCCGGGGTCTCCACCGGAGCCGCCGCCATCGTCATCGTCTG
>DATCTT010000443.1:0-2765 GCA_036567845.1 Candidatus Ozemibacteraceae bacterium
GGGAGACCGGCCCCTGGCCACCGGCTGTGGCTGCGGCGAGGAGATCCCGCTGGAGGGCGATCAGGCCATCCCGGAGGGTGTGGCTGGCGGTCCATCCCCGGCGGAAACTTTCCCAGAGGCCGCCGCGATCCGCGATCACGCGGGCCCCGGCCCGGACCAGGAGGGCGATGTCGGAGCCGGTGCTGAGCCGGTATCCGGGCCAGTTTCCCCGGAAATGCCGTTTTCCCAGGGCCATGTCGAGCAGGGTTCCGCCGGATCGGTCGAGAATCTCGCGTGTCACCCGGGTGAACAGCTCGAGTCGGCCGTAGGCGAGCATGGCGGCGAGGAGACCGACCAGCTCGATCTCGGGCCGCGGGGCGCCGTCAAGAAGAAGGCGGCGTGGAAACGATACAGGGTCGAGCAGTGCCCTCTCGGAAGAGGGGTGCCCGGCCAGGATCGCTTCCAGCCGCCGCTTCAGTTCGGCTTCCCTGGAGGGGAAGCCTGCCATCAGTAGTGGAAGGAGCTGCCGCCCACGAACTCGCGCAGGATCGAGGTCGGGGGGACTTCCTTCGGGTCGAGGGGCTTGAACAGGGCAAGCAGCCGCAGAATGCGCCTCGCCTCGCTGTAGGACGCGCTGTCGGACGAGATGTCGCTGAACAACGGCTCGGCGATCGTCTTCAATACCGAAAGTTCATAGGGAATGGCGGAGTTGAACACCATGTCCGCCTTTTCCTGGAACGGGAAGATGTTTCGCTCCTCGCCGCGTCGCACCGACGGCCAGCGCAGGATCGTGTCTTCGGCCGAGTAGCTGCGGTATTTCTTGTCGCGCACCGTGCGGCGGATCAGGCGGGTGTCGGTGGTCGAGATGCGGTTGTAATCGTCGATGACGAGCTGCGTCAGGGCTGAGATGTAGATCTTGAACTTGGCCGAGGCGGGGACGGTCGAGGTGAGCTCGTCATTGAGGCCGTGGATGCCTTCGATGATGAGGATCTGATCATCGTTGATGCGCAGGGGGGTGGTTTCCTGCTTGCGCGAGCCGGTTCCGAAGTCGAATTTCGGGATCTGGATCTCGCGGCCCTGGAGTACGGCCGCGAGGTGCTCGTGGATCAGTTCGAGGTCGAGGGCGTGGATATCTTCGAAGTCGAAGTTGCCATCCTCGTCGCGGGGGGTCTGGTCGCGGTTGAGGAAGTAATTGTCGAGGGAGAGGGCGATCGGGCGCAGGCCGTTCACGCGCAGCTGGATGCAGAGGCGCTTGCTGAAGGTGGTCTTGCCCGAGCTGGAGGGGCCGGCGATCAGGACGATGCGGGCCGTCTTGCGGCGGGTGATCTCGTCGGCGATCATGCCGATCTTCTTCTCGTGGAGGGCTTCGGCGACCTTGATGAAGTCGGACACCTGGCCGTTCTGGATCATGTGGTTGAGGCGGCCGACGTTGTTCGCCTCGAGGATCTTGCCCCACTCCTTGCTCTCCCGGTACACCTGAAAAATCTTCGGCTGGTCGGCGATGCCGGAGGCGACGACGGGATTCTTCGGGTCGGGGAAGAGGAGCACGAAGCCGTTGGAATACTGCTTCAGCTCGAACGTGTTGAGATACCCGGTCGAGGGCACCATAGGGCCGTGATCGAGATCGATATATTTCCAACACGATACAACGCCGATGTCGTCGTTGTTGATGTTCTGCACGAGGCGGGCTTTTTCGGGGTAGCCTTCCTTCTTGAACATCGAGACGGCTTCGGTGCGGCTCAGGGTGCGCTTCTCAAACACCTCGTTCTTGCTGATGATCGCCCGCATGCGGTCGTTGATGTAGCCGAGAATGGTCTCGGAGACCGGCACGTCGGTATAGAGGTCGTAATAGAATGCGTTGCCGATCGAGTGGCCGATGACGAGACGGGCGTTGCGGTACAGTTCGAGCACGGCGCGGGCGAGCACGAAGGTGATGCTGCGCCGGTAGCACTCCTGGCCGGCCCCCGTCCGGTAATCGATGAACTCGACCCGGCAGTCCATCGTCGGGCTGTAATCGAGGCTGCGGATGTCATTGTCGACGCGCGCGCAGAGAATCGGCAGGTGCGTCGGGGTAGAGATGGTCCTGGCGACTTCCAGGAGGGGCGTGCCCTTCTTGACGCTCAGCGTCGTGCCGTCTTTGAGGGTGATCGTGATGTTTTCGTCTTTTTGTTCCATCTGAGGTTCCATACTCGCTCCCTGTTGGGTGTTGTGATACGGGGTTTATCAGAAAAACGGGAATCCGGCCTCCGTGCGGGGCGCGGGGCTGGCCTTCGAACGGGTCAGAGTCCGGGGCGCCAGCCAGCGGCCGCTTGGACGTGCTCATGCGCGGCAGAACGGGGACGGGACGTTCGGTTGTTCATCTCTCACGTGGCCGTGCCCTGGGACGGCAGGCGCCGATTCCTTTCCTGTGCGGATTCCATGGAAAACGCACGCAGACATTTTTCTCTACCCGAAAACAGTATCACCGCCGGCCCTTCGTCGTCAATATGGCAGGGAAAACTTGCCAACACCGCTCCGCCCGGGTATCCTGTCGCTCCGGTCAGAAGGCCGGACAGTTTCCCAGGAGCGAAGAAGACGTATGATGATGCCCCCTCACAGACAGCTCACCGATGACGAAGTCGTGGAACTGCGGAAGGAAAAGATCGAGCTGAACCGGCATGCGCGCCGCATGACGGGCATGAAAGCCGTTTGCAAGGGGAAGAGCGATGGCGTCCTGGAGTGCGAAACCCAGGAAGGCCGCTGCCCCGAGTTCGACACCTGCCACAAGTAACGGTTCCTGCTCAATT
>DATCTT010000444.1:0-19016 GCA_036567845.1 Candidatus Ozemibacteraceae bacterium
CCCGCCCAGCGGGCTCGTCTGGGCGCGGCCGCACGCCGGGACGTTGTCGCCCGCTTCGACTGGCGCCGTCTGCTCGACCGGTATTACCGGCCCTGGCTTGGCTTCGGCCAGGCCCCCGGCACACCCAGGAACCACCAGGAGACATCATCATGAATATCATCAAAAATATTATATCAAAGACTCTTGAAAGCGTCCGGTCGTCCTCCTGGGGGAGCCGCCTGCTGAGTTATCCACCGCTGCACGCCTTCAAGGAAGGGCTGGCCTACCGGATCCTGATCGACTGGTTGGACTACCCGGTCCATCTCGGCCTACGCGACGCAGCCCGCCGCCGGCGGTGGCAGGGACCGACGATCATCTCCCGCAAACCCGCCGAGGGCGAGCCGGCCCTGCGCGTCCTGCTCGTCCAGATCCCGCTGCCGGCGAACCTTCGCCACAAGCGGATCATCCCGATGAACCTCGCGTATCTCGCCGGCACCCTGTGCGACCGTTTCCCCGGCATCGAGGTCGGCATTCTCGACGCCCAGGTGCACGATCTCGGCCTGGACGGCATGCTGCGGGCCGTTTCCGAGACGAAATGGGACTGGGTCTGCGTCGGTTCCTGGACAATCCAGTATGAGCTCGCCCGCACCTTCCTCGGCGCCGTCAAGCAGGCCCGGCCCGAGACCCTGACCATGCTGGGCGGCGTCCATGCGACGATTCTTCCCGACGAGGCCGGATCCGCTGCGGACTGGCTGGTCATCGGCGAAGCCGAGTGGACGCTCCATGACATGGTGAAGGCGACGCTCGAGGGCCGGGCGATGGACGGTATCCCGGGAACCGCACGCCTGGTCGAGGGCACACTGCAGAAAGCCCCGCCACGACCGCTAATGGGCGATCTCGACGAGCTCCCGTTCCCCGCCTACGAGCTGCTGCCCCTGCCACTGTATGACAACCCTCTCCATGTCGTGGGCGGCGAGCGGCTGCCGATCTTCGGTTCCCGGGGCTGCCCGTATGCCTGCTCGTTCTGCAACAGCCCCCAGATCTGGCACCGGAAGGTGCGGTACCGGCGGCCGGAAAAGGTCGTCGAGGAGATGACCCGCAACATCACGGCGTTCGGCATCCGCCATTTTCATTTCTGGGACGACAATTTCACGCTCAACCGCCGGTTCGTCGAGGAGTTCTGCCGCCTCGTCATCGAGAAGGGGCTCCAGATCAAATGGGTCGCCCTGGACCGCGCCGAGCACCTGAACAAGAACAAGGACCTGCTGCCCCTGATGCGGCAGGCGGGCTGCGTGGGCATCGAGATAGGCGTCGAGAGTGCCAACCCCGACACGTTCGCGTTCATCAACAAGCGCCAGGGTTTCGAGGAAGTGCGCAACGCCGTGAAGAACCAGAAGGACGCCGGCCTCGCCCCGCTCTACACCTGCATGGCCTTCAACCCCGGCGAGACGATCAACGGGTATTACTTTCAGAAACTCTTCCTCGACCAGATCCAGAGCGAGCTCGAATGGTATCCCTTCTTCCACCCGTTCAGCTTCCCGCTGTATCTGGGCCAGTTCGCGACCCCCTACCCCGGCACCGAGTTCGGCCGCACCGCACCCGAGATGGGCATGATCGTGCGCAACGTCCCAGAAGACCGCTATCACCACCAGATCAACTTCATCCCCAACTCGCTGCTCGACGACATGCCGGTGCTGACGGGCCCCGTGACGCCGGATGATTATGCAACGTTCCTGATCGCCCTGACACGCGGCTTTTGGAGCTGGTTCCCGGCCAAGATGCGCAAGGGGACGATGGGAGAGAAACTCCGGCCGGCGCACCAGATCCTGGTCACGATCCTCCCGAAATGGGAAGGGCGCATCACGCTCCGCAAATCGATCCAGGAGACCAGCGACGAGACCGGTCTCGGCCTTCCCGTCGTCGCCCGCACGGCGGCGCTGCTGGCCTATATCTTCGGCCAGCAGGGGCTGATCCGGTCGGCCCTGCACCAGGTGGAGCTCGAGATCCGGCCGAACCGCGTCCGGGTGCCGGGTTTTATGCTGCGCCAGATGCGCCGAATCGTCCGCTCGGCCGGGCTGCCGGCGTTCCAGGAGTTCGACTGGTAGTGTCCCGTGGCTATCCTGTTTTTCCAGCACGCCACGGCCCTGCTGATGTTTCTAGAGCTGCTCCGGAGCATGTTCCCTGCCGTTTTCTGGCCGCTCGACGCCCTGTCGGCCGCCAGCCGGCCGATCTTCTGGATGCCACTTCTGGCTGTGCTCGCGTGCACATCGATCCCGGGAACCCGGCGGGGGCTCGTTCTGGCGGGCTGCGCCGCCATCGGCATCATCCAGACTTTCGCCGCCCCGTTCCTGCCGCTCTGGATGCTGAGCGTGCTCCTCTCCGTCGTGGCAGCCTCGTTCGTCCTCCAGTGCGCCGCATCGGCCTGGCGGCCGGCTCTCTGGAGGCCTCTCCGCGCCGTCAACGGGCTCTTTCTCCTGCTCCTGTATATCGAACTCGTCTACAACTCGGTTTCCCGGTCCCACCTATCCCTCGGCCATCTGACCTACTATCTGAACACCCTCTTCGAAGAGCCCGGCGACCCGTTCGGGATGAAGGCGATCGGTATCTCGACACCATTCCTCATTCCTATCGCTATAAATATATCACTATACATATTGTTTTCCTTTTGCCTCAATAGGTTCCGTCCCGAGCCACCGAAGGCAACCAGGGACGAGATAGCCGCCGCTCCGGCTCTCCTGCTTCTTTCGGGGCTTCTCTGGAGCTTCGCGTTCCAGCACATCGTCGGGCAGCGGCCGTTCCACGAGTATCTCGCGTGCCGACTCGAGAACTCGGCGTTTCCGATGCCGCTTCCACGGCGGTTCGACACTCCCATGTTCCGCGAAGCCGCCTTTTCCCAGGAACGGGTCGATGCGGAAAGGTCGTCGGCTCAGGGAACATTTGCCTGGAACGGACATCCACGACTGAACCTGGTGATCTTCATGATCGAGAGCTGGCGCCCCGATGCGCTCTCGGAGATGCCCCGTCTGATGGAGCGGGTCCGCCGTGGGCTGTGGCTGAAGAACCATGTTTCCGCATCGAACGACTCGATCGGCGGTAACATCGGCTTCTATTACGGCGTACATCCCATCGACGCCTACACCCTGAAATGGAACCGCGCCGTCCCCTCGTCCTGGATCGAATTCATCCGTGCGGGCGGATACGACTCGCGCAAACTCGGCAACTTCGGCGCCTACCTCCCGAACAACCGGTACCGGTTCACCCCGATCGAGACCTACTGCCGGGAAGAGGGGCTCCCCCCGCCGGCCGACCTTTCCGTGTGCGGCGTCGCGAGCCAGGTGTGCGACCTTCTGCTTCGGGAGCTGGAAAAACCCGGCCTCCATTTCCTCGAAACGCAGATGTATCCGACCCATTTCAATTACTATTATCCGCCCGGCTTCGAGAAATACCGCCCGGTCGTTCCCCTGGAAGCCGATTTCATCAAGAACGGGTTCACGGCGGAAATCGCCGCCGGCCTCGTCAACCGGTACAGGAACTCGTGCTTTTTCCTGGACACGCTGTTCGATGCGTTCTTCCGGCGCCTCGAGGAGAAAGGGTTCGACCGGAACACGGTCGTTGTGCTCGCCGGCGACCACGGCGAGTGCCTCGGCGAGGATGACACGCTGTATCACGCGAACGGTCCGCACGAGAACCAGGCCCGGACGAATCTGATCATTCTCGCCCCGGGGCTCGAACCGCGCGTCGTCGAGACACCCACCAGCCACGTCGATTTCATCCCCACCCTGGCCCCGATTCTCGGATATACGGCCTCGGGAACAGTGGGCCGTAACGTCCTCGACGATGCCCCCCCGCGGGAAGGCATGGTGACCATCGACATGTCATCCGGGGTGCGGCTGGCGATGCGCCGCCGCGACCGCATGACGCTGTTCCGGCTCACCCCTGACCGCCGCCTCGAATGGCTGATCACCGCTCGCAATGACAACACGATCGATGATGTGACCTATGCCCTGTACCGCCCCGATCGCCTTGGCGAGTTGGCCGACCTCATCCGCAAGGACCGCCAGACCGTTCTCCACCTTCTCGCTGGAAAATAGCATTATCTATAAAACGGCGAGCCAGGCGAAGGGCTGATAGGTCGTCGAGAAGAGGCCGAACAGGAGCGCGAGCTGGCCGATGATCACCCCCCCCGTGAATAAGGCCCCGAGCACCTCGGCTTCCTGATCGACCTGGCGCTCGTAGGTCTCGAGAAGCCACATCACCATCTCCTGGAGCATGCCAAGCTCTTCACCGCTCACGATGGTCGATATGACCCGGTGGGGCAGCAGGCCGCTCACCGAGAGCGCCATCGAGAGACTCCCGCCGTTTTTCAGGATCGGGGCCGCAGAGCGGAATACGGTCGCAAGATCCCGCCGGTCCGCTGCCGATGCGACCTGTTCAAAGGCCGTCGCAAGCGGCACGGGCGAGTCGAGCAGGAACGCGACCAGCCGCAGGGTGTCGGCAGCCAGCCGTGACCGCTCATACCGGCCGATCCACGGCAGCCACAGGAGAAATCTCCTGACGGCGCCGCGCAGACCGATCCCGCCCCGTGACCGCCAGATCGCATACCACAGACCGAGCAGGGCCACGAGAATCCAGGCAAGAGGCTCCTCGGTCCAGGACATCAGCCATCCCGCAAGCCGGATGAGAAGGGGCTGATCGGGAGGACGGCTGAAGTAACCGACCTCCGGCTCCGCGGGGGTGAGCGCATACAGCAGCACGAGCCCCCAGAAGGCGCCGGAGAGTTTCGGCCAGTTCACGAACCAGGTGCTGAACACCTCCCGGTATCGTCGGCCCCAGACAATGACCCGCCGGAGAAGGGCCATCGCGGCATCGATCCGGCCCGTCGCCTCGCCGATCGCCAGGATCGTCCCGGCAAGAGCCGGCCCCTCCTCGAGACGCCTGCCGATCGCGAGGGACAGCGGCATCCCTCCGGCAACATCTCCTGCCATCCGCCTCGCAAGCAGCCGTGCCTCGGGCGTCTCACACCCCTCCGCAGCCACCGCGAGGGCCCGGTCCATGCCCGCCCCGCCCTCGAGCCCCGTCTCGACCAGATACAACAGCGTCTCCAGGTCGCCTTCGGAAATCCGCCCCCGCTCCGCCATTTCCATGCGCGCCTCCCCGATTCCCGTCGCTGCCGTGATGGACCACCGACGTTGGAGAAAGCATCCGCCATGCCGCACATCGTCCCGAGCAGCGGAAGAGCATGAAAATCCCGATCAGTTCGGGATCCGCGCGACAACGTCAGACAATCGCAAACAAGGGTGTGCAACGGGGGGCGTGTGCGAACCCCCGCACACGCCCCCCGGAACACGCGGAAAATCTCGGGCCTACTGGCTCAATCCTTGCCGCCCAGCATGTTGAACACCCCGCCAAGCACCGAGCCTTCCTCCTTGCCGCCGCCACCCGTCTGCTTGGCTGCGGCATAGATGCGCGTGGCAAACCGCGAGAAGGGCAGCGACTGGAGCCAGATGCGGCCCGGGCCGGTCAGGGTGGCCAAAAACAGCCCTTCCCCGCCGAACAGGGCACTCTTGATGCCGCCGATCATCTCGACGTCGAAGTTCACCGAGGGCTGGTAGCCGACGATGCAGCCTGTGTCGATTTTCAGCTTCTCGCCGGGCTGCAGGTCACGGGAAATGATCGTGCCACCTGCGTGGCAGAAGACGAGGCCATCGCCTTCGAGTTTCTGCATGATGAACCCTTCGCCGCCGAACAGGCCGACGCCGAACTTCTTCTGGAAGCCGATGCCGACCGAGACGCCCTTTGCCCCGCACAGGAACGACTCCTTCTGCACCAGCAGCGTGCCACCAATATCCTTGAGATCAACGACGACAACCTTGCCCGGGTAGGGCGCCGCGAAGGCGACTTTCGCCTTGCCCGCCGCACCTTTATGGGTGAAGACGGTCATAAACAAACTTTCGCCGGTGAGCAGTCGCTTGCCCGCGCTGGCCAGCTTGCCAAACCAGCCGCCCCCGTCGGATTTCGCCGAGCCGTCCCCGAAGATCGTCTCCATCTGGACAGCCTGATCCATGTACATCATCGCACCGGCCTCGGAAACGACGGATTCGCCCGGGTCGAGTTCGATCTCGACAAACTGGAGGTCATCACCGAAGATGTTGTAATCGATCACATCAGCCGCCTGGGGACGGGAAGCGGCAGTCGGCACCGGGGGAAGAAACTCCTCGCTCTGCAGCGCGTTCGCGAACTGGGCGATCTCACTCAGAGGGGTCCAGGTCTTCGTGATGCCATCAGCGTGGGCCATCGTCATCGGCTTGATCGCCCCACTGTGAAGCCGCGCGATGACATCCTCGGCACCCATGGGGCCCTGAATCTGACCGCCAATGATCACGTACCACATTTTCGCATCCGACATCGTCTCTTCCTCCCGGTTCAGGTTCGGCCTCTCGGCCTATTCTCCATGGCTATCAGAAATCGCCCGCCCATGCAATCCGCCCCGCCGTCTCGTGCCGGGCATTCCGAGAAACGAAGGCATCCGTAGAAAAAGAGCTGATGAGCACAGATGCGTCATCTGCAGATCGGGTCATCAGGTTGTGAAATGGGCGGGAATCGGGTAAGGTGGGGAAAACACGTCAGAGAGGGGATGAACGATGGCACACCCGACTCCATCCGTTACCGACACTGCCGCCATGGAGGCAGAACTGCATCAACTCCGGCTGCGTCTCAAACTCTCGGCCGAAGTCGATGCCGTCATCGAAGTCTGCCAGCGCGAGAAGAAGAATCTCGGCGGAACCATGGACCGGGTTTACGAGTATCTCCACGATGTCATCGCGCCTGCGCTAGCCTTTCTGCAAACCCAGAACGAAGAGCTGATCTACACGATCTATTCCCACGGGATCACTCCGCAGGAGCTCGAAGGCCACTACGCGAACCTGCTGAGCATCGGTGAAAAGACGACCTGCCACCGGGACGGGCTCGACTGGTTCGTGATGCCGCTCGACATGGCCGGCGAAAAGATCGGCTCTTTCGGATTCGCCTTCCCCGCCGGCCACGGTCACCGGCCCGATCACGTGTTCGAGTGGCTCGAGGCGGTTGCCGAGGAGCTCGACAACTATTTCTACGGCATCCAGGAAAGCCGCTACAAGCACATGACGATCATGGAGATCCAGCGGTGCATGAAGTCGCGCAAGTTGAACGAGGCACTGGATATGGCCGTCAGCGTTCTCAGCGACATGGTGCCGATTGAAGAATTGGCATTATTATATATCGATGAAGATCTCGACGGCCGGAAGATCGTGCAGTATTCGATCTATCGCAACTACAATAAAATATTCGACTCGAACGAAAAGCCCATGCCCGAGCTCGAGGAGTTGATCAAGGCCGGCCGCGACGTTGTGGTCCCGGGCAACAAGGATCTCGAACGCGTGTTTCCCTCGAACGGAACGACCGAAACGGTTCTGCTCGACGGCCTCGTGATCGAGACCCTGGTTGGGAAGATGCTGATCAAGCCGCCGGCCGAGTGCGGCCTGTCCGTCGCCAGCCGTGAGATCGTCCAGGTGTTCGGCGAGACGCTCCGCCAGCGGCTGGTCGATTTCAACCGGGAAAAGAATGCCCTGCGCCAGTTTTTCTCGCCCGAAGTCACCCGCCGCCTGCTGCGGCACGACGATTACAAGGAAAAGTTCCTGGCCCCGCGCAAGGCCGACATCGGCATCCTGTTCGCCGACATCAGCGGATTCACCAAGATGAGCGAGCAGGTGCTCAAGGATCCGCAACGCATCGCACGGTTCATCGACACCTGGTCGAAGTCGATCGTCGAGCGCGTGTTCCCTCTCGGCGGAGCGCTCGACAAAATCGTCGGCGACTGCGTCATCATCCTGTTCGGCCCACCTTTCTACGAGGCATCACCGGAAACCCTCGCCCATAACCTCGCCCAGGCGGCCATCACGATCCGCGCTTTCACCGACGAGTTTCTCGCTTCTCCCGAAAACGCCGATATCCAGAGTTCACCGTTCTACAAGGATTTCGGGGTCGCGATCGGGATCAATTACTGCTCGGCCGACGTCGGCCTGATCGGCCCGAACCAGGATCTCACGGCTTTCAGCAGCGGTATGAACAACACCGCCCGACTCCAGGGCCTCGCCAAACACGGCGAGATTCTGATGACCCCGTCGGTCAAGGAGCGGGTCGAGGCGTCGGGCAATTGCCCCTGGCGGTTCACCGGACCCAGCTCGGCCCCCGTCAAGAATGTCAAGGAACCCCTCGTCTATTACAAGCTCGAAGTCTGACGCCTCCCAGCGGCAGCCCCGGGACACGTCCGGGCAACAGCCGCGCAGGAAGAACGAACCAGCCGCCGACGGCGGCTGGTTCGTCTATATCGTGCGGTGCCGTGACGGAACCCTTTACACCGGCGTCACGACGGATCTCGACCGCCGCGTGCAGCAGCACAACGACGGGACCGGCGCGCGTTACACGCGCTCCCGACGGCCGGTTCGCCTCGTGCACGCCGAACCCTGCCATAACCGCGGCGATGCCCTGCGCCGGGAACTCGCGATCAAAGCGCTCTCCCGCGACGAAAAGCAGCTTCTCATCGCCGGAAGGTAATTGGCTTTGATATATACGGATAGATCTATCATTTGCCAAGACGGATGATGAGACAGGTGAAATCGTCCTGAAGGCCGCGCGCACCGACGAAGGCCTGCACGGTGTCACGGATCCTGGCGACAAGTTCCGAAACTGGGCTTTCTGCATTCCGGCAGATCACCTCGTGAAGCCGTTCCGTTCCAAACATCTCTCCGGCTTCATTGCGTGCCTCGCTCACCCCGTCGGACAGGATCACGACCAGGTCCCCGTCGTTGAGCAGCAGGCGAACGCACGAGGAATCGTGGGCTTCGCCGATGCCGAGGGGCGGCCGTGTCGACTCGAGCGTGACCAGCTCCCCCGTCGCCGCCCGGTGGACGAGAACGGGTGGATGGCCGCAGTTGATGAGCTGCAGCGACTTCTGGCGCACGTCGATCCGGGCAAAGACGAGCGTTATGAACGCGCAAAGCTGTGCAAGCCGCCCCGAAACCTCGCCGTGCACCATGCCGAGCACAGCCTCAGGATCGGGCAGCACCTTCCCGCCCCTGGCCAGCAGACGGGTGAAGGAGCGCAGGAACGCGATGCGCGCGGCCGCCCCGATCAGCGCAGCCGGGGTTCCCTTGCCCATGACATCCCCGAGCACGATGTCGTAGATGTGCTCGCGGGTCGTGTAGACGTCGTAGAAATCGCCGTCGACCTCCATCGAGGGGATCGAGACGACATCCATGCCGATCGCAGACGTGGATGACGGCAGGCGGCCGAACAGCAGCGTCCGCTGGATCTCCGAGGCGATCTCGGCCTCCTGCCGGCGGGCCTCCTCGAGCGCCTGCCGGGCCTGGTGCAGCGAGGCCTCGGCCTGCTTCCGCTCGGTGATGATCTGGGCCACCAGCATGCCGGCCATGACCGTCGAGCTGCCGGACCGCACGGGCACAAGCCGCAGCTCGATCGTCTCCCGTGCATACAGCATCTCGTCGACGATCGTCTCGCCGGCCAGGGTCCGCTGAAACATCCCGCCCAGCTTTCCGGCCACTTCGGCCGGGAACACTTCGTTCAGCGTGCGCCCTTCGAGCCGCTCAGGCGTCAGCCCCCACCGCGACCCCGCCTCCCCCTCGGCAACCAGGAACCGGAGCTCCCGGTCGAACAACAGCACCATGCCGTTCGGGTAATGGCTCGCGAGAAGCCGGTACCGCAGCTCGCTGTGCCGCCGCACCTGTTCACTGCGCTGCCGGACGATCTCCTGGCGGAACACCGTGCCGCAGAGTTGCAGCAGCTGGCGCTCCCAGACCGTCCACCGTTTCAGGACGTTCCGCTCCGAAAAGCCCAGGACGGCCCGCATTCGGCCATCCAGCATGATCGGCCACATCAGGTACCCGCGCAGATGCTGGGGCGGCCCCTCGAGAACGGCCGACACGGCCTCGGTCTTGCCCTCGAGCCGCTCGACCAGCGCAGGGTATTTCTGCAGCGCAGGCAGATGGTTCCACTCCGGAAACGCCCGCAGATCGCGCGAGCTGACGAGCGCGTCGTGAAGCCCCTGGAGCCGGTCATCCATCACCCACAGGAACGCGGCATCAACCCCGATAAAGCCCGCCATGCGGTTGAGAGCCCCCCTGATGCGGGCGCGAAAATCCATCATCCGGGCCGCGAGCAGGTCGTCTGCAAGCAGATTCAGCAGCTCCACCAGTGATTCGAGGTAGTCGAGCGAAACCTCTTCGGGAAAGGGCACGTTCGCCGGCATGCCGGCATCGGAACCGTCCGGCCCGATCAGCTCCCGGTTCTCGAGAACCCGGATCCTTTCCCTGTTCATGCCCCCTCACCGCCTCTTCTTCTCTCAAACACGCAAGTTCTGTACGAGAAGCGGCATCCTCCCCGTGGATACCGGGAAAGGGCTGCCAGTCAGGGATTTCCGCCGTCCGTCACCTTCGGCCGCCGCTCCGCGAAGCTGAAAATTTCCCCGGAATCAGAGGAATTTTTCTTCACCCCTGGAACACCGCCGATGCGTCAGGAAGCGTTCCAGCGCTCGAGGAAAAGCTCTCGCGCGAGCTTGATATACGCGCGTTCGTTCACGAACACCTCGAGGGTGATCGTGCCGTCGTAGATGCTCTTGAGACCGGGGACGAACGTCGCCCAATCGATGCGCCCGGTGCCGGGGGGCAGATGTTGATCCTTCGAACCGTCGTTGTCGTGCAGATGCACGTGAACCAGCCGGGAGGCAAATGCCCGGGCGAACTCAAGCGGATTCCGCTGGTTCAGGTTGAAATGGCCCACATCGAGATGGAACCCCACCTGGGGATGTCTTGCCATCAGGATCTCGAGATGCTCGCGCGACTCATGCGGCGAACCGACCGGCTCGAACATCAGCCCGACGCCGGCTTCCCGGGCGGCAGCTTCGAGAAGGGTCAGAGATTCGCTCTGCCACTCGATTCCTTCGGCAGCCGAGAACATCGACGTCGGCCAGCTGGCATGGACGGTGACCCACGGCGTTCCGATCCGGCCGAACACATCCAGATAGGTCTTCGCCGCATCGACGGCGGCCGTGCGCATCTGTTTCATCGCTGAGCCGATCGGGAGATACCAGGCGAGATGACCGACACACCCGAGCCCGTGGCTTTTCAGGGCGTTCTTCACGGCCGTGGCGTCGACGCTCTCGGCCGCCCCCTTGTCGGGCTCGAGAAACAGATCGACGAAGTCGAAGCCCGCCGAGGCGATCCAGTCAATCTCTTCGAGAATTTCACGCCGCGGATGATTCGGATAGCCGAGCTTCATGGTTCCCCCCCCGCCGTTCCGAGCAGCCGGTCGACCCAGGCCGGGACGACCTCGGTCGCCGGGCCATAGACCGTTTCGGCAAACCGGGAAGCTCCGACCGAGGGTTCGAGGTTCAGTTCGAGGGTTCTCGTGCCCTCGTTCATGCGTGCCCGTTCGACGAAACCGGCAGCCGGATACACGTTTCCCGATGTGCCAATCGCGACGAACAGGCTGCACCGGTCGAGGGCGGCAAAAATCTCGTCCATCCGGAGCGGGATCTCCCCGAACCAGACGATATGGGGCCGCACGCCGCCCTTCCGGCCGCAGGAGGCGCATACTGTATCTGTAGATATACTTCCAGTCTCGGCGCGGATCGCCTCGCAATGCTCGCACCGCACCTTGAGCAGTTCGCCGTGCATGTGGATCAGTCTGGTCGAACCAGCCCGCTCATGCAGATCGTCGATGTTCTGCGTCACGACGAGCAGGCGGTCGCCGACCTCCTTCTCGAGCCGTGCGAGGGCGAAATGCGCCGCATTGGGCTGCACCTCCCCGAGCTGAATGCGCTGTTCGTTGTAGAAACGGTGAACTTTCGCGGGGTTCCGGACATACCCTTCGGGAGTCGCGACATCCTCAATGCGATACCGCTCCCAGACGCCGCCGGCATCCCTGAACGTGTCCAGTCCTGACTCTTTCGAAATACCCGCCCCCGTCAGCACGACGATGCGTGCCTTCCCGTCCAGGCCTTTCCGGCTCATGCCTCGTCCCTCCGGTTATATTTCAAAAGATATTATTCAGTCGCTCAATTCTTCCCACCGCGCTCGTCGACGACGGTCTTGATCTTTCCGGTGCGCGGATTCCTGGGCAGGCCACCGGGAGCGAACCACTCGATCTCGATCGTCAGCCACCGGTCGTTGAGCGTCTCGGCAATCTTGTAGGAGCCCTGTTTCAGGGCCTCGAGGACGGTCTCATCGGGGAGGGGGTTCTCTGCCTCGAGCCGCAGCAGCAGATGATCCCGGGCGTTCTTCTGGCGAGCCACGATCTGGAAGTTCTGGCTGACGGCGAGTTTCGCGAGGCCCGGAGCGACATCCGAAGGCATGAGGTTGATGCCCCCGATGACGATCAGGTCGTCGCACCGGCCGAGAAGCTCGAACGTCCGGCCCGTGAACCCGCAGGCACACTCGTCCATATCGACCCACCGCCCGAGATCTCCCGTGCGATACCGCACCACCGGCATGAGGTGGCGCGTCAACCCCGTCGCGACGATCTCGCCGGGCTGATCATCGGTCCGCACCACCCCGATCTCGGGATCGATGATCTCGACGAGCTGATACCCATCGAGCACATGATGCAGGGCCCCACACAGATGAGGGCACTGGTAACCGACCGGGCCGGTGTCGACGCAAGCATACCCGGCCGACCGGACAAACTCGCAACCGAGAGCACGCTTCAGATACTCGACGGTCGGAGCCCGGAGATGCTCGCCGCCGTACAGAATCTTCCTGATCCGCAGCTTCGCCCCCCGCCGTTCGACCTCCTCGGCCAGCTTGATGATCACCGAAGGGAGCCCCACGACGGCATTCGCATCGAACGCCTGCAGGAACTTGATCATCGTGGCGTAATCCGTCGCACCGCCGATCGGCATGTTGAGACACCCGATATTCTCGAGGGCGCGGCCGGCCACGTTGAAACTCGTCCAGAGGTTGCCCGCCAGGAACAGGTTCCCGACGATATCCTCGGGGCCAAGGCCGGCGGTCGAGTAAATGAATCCCAATACATCCGTTGCTATTCTATACTCATCGTTCGAATACAGCGCGAACTTCGGCTCCCCCGTCGTTCCGCCCGAGGCATACACGTAGGCATCCGTCATTGGCCCGGTCAGAATCGCCTTTGACAGCGGTGGCGAGTGACGATAGAACGTCTCGCGGTCAAGCAGGGGAAGCGCGGCCAGCCGCTCGGCTGGCGTGATTCCGACTTTTTCCGCAGCCGCGACAAGCGGTCCGTAGTAAGCGGAGCGTTTCAGGGCATCGAGAAGTCCGCCGATGAGGCGGTCTTCCCCGCCCCTGTGTTCGCGATCGACCCAGTCGACGAGCCGGGAAAGCAGGAACGATCCCTCGTGCGGCGCCCCGTCCTTTCCCTCGCACATTCCGCCGAAGCAGGTCAGCCGCTTCGCTCCTATGCGCAGCAGCTCCTCTTCGAGGGCCGGCCGCCTGGCAGGTTCCACTTCGAGGCCGACCGTCTGGAGATACGCGCCCATGGGGCCGATCTCGTCGATCAGCCGCTCGACGGAAGGCACGGACTTGAAGAACAGCGTGCGATTGAGGCAGGAAACCTTGAATACCGGATCCTTCTCGTAGACCAGGGTCCAGGTGAAGACTTCGGGGCACACGAGGTGCGCGCGGCCTTTGGCTTCGGCCATCGTCGCAAGTTCCCGGACGCGCCGGATCTCGACCTTTTCGTCGAACCCAAGCGGCCCCAGGGGAAGCTCGTGGGCAAGGCTTTCCAGATGCGGAACGAGCCGGTTCATCAACTCGAGAACAGGCTTTTTCGAACGGCCGATCACATAGACGACGTGAGGCGACGAACAGGCCTGTTGGTCCCAGGCACAGAGGTCGAGGGCGAGGCCCCGGACGGCGTCATCCGTCAGGTTCCTGGCGACGGTCTCGGCATCCGTGACGGCGAACGAGTAGCGCGGGCCGTTCTCCACCAGCTGTGTGCCGGGGCCGATGCGACTCCGCACGGCAGACAGCGCTTCCCGTCCCCCCCAGAACACGATCGTCAGATCGGCGCCGAGAAGCGGCTGTTCGACGCTCCCGTCCCCGCCCTTCCAGGCGACGACGGCCTGGTTCGGCCAGACGAGGCCGTCCGGGTCGCACGCTCGCAGGCTCTGCAGGAACAGCCGCGGGAACAGGGGATCGGCGTGGGACATCTTCAGGATATTCGCATTCTTCGTCAGAATGCCGGCCAGAAGGCTGTCGACGGCCCCGACGAATACGTTTCCGGCGGCCAGATGCAGGATGACGCCACGGGGCACGGCCCGCAGGTCGTAGCCGAGATCGACGCGGGTCACCCAGCCGTCCATCACGGCCAGCTCGCCGATCTCGCCGTAGATGCGAGCCTCGGTCGCGTCGTGTCGGCACAGGCCGGCGACGACATCGAGGCCCTTCGACACCATCTCGGGGCTGAACCCGATGATTCCGGGCAACTCCCGTTGAGCTCTCGCGCGCAGCGGATGATCGGGATCAGCCCAGACGCCGGCGACACGATCGAGAATCTCGACCACCCGGTGGATTGGCACGGCTGCCGCGGCAGCCGCCCGCTCACGAGCCGCAGCAAGCAGGGCGGGAACATCCGGCCCGCGCAGGGTGAGATCGGCCGTTTCGGTTCCGAACAGGGAGGTGTTTTTCATATATTTTATGATATATTTTGACGCGTCAGCGTCCGAGCAGTTCGAGGGCGGTGATGGCACAGCCCTTGTGCTTGGCCAGGCCAGCCCGGCCGAGGATCTCGATCGTGTGGCCCTTCCGGCCGCAGGGGCAGTTCACCGCCAACCGCGCGCGGTCCGTCGTGAGCAGCGAGATCGACGGGTAACTCGACAAATACGGGGTCATCAGATGCAGCAGGCCCGCCTCGCCGTCACGCAGTGGACGCAAGGTCTCGGGGTCGACCACGCGGGCTTTCGCGAACACCGGCACGTGAAGACGGCCATGCTCGCAGTCGACATACGGGATGCCGTGCTCTACCATGCCGAAACTGTCGCGAATGTTCGCCTCAGGCAGACCGAGAATGCGCGCCGCCCGTTCCTTGAAGAGCTCTTTGGTGACTTCGCGGTCCCTGTGAATCTTCCAGCCGCCCCCCGTGATGACGAACGAGCGCTCCCCGAGCGCGAGCCGCTCGCCGCGCGCCTCGAGATCGTCACAGACCTGCCACAGGTAGGCCGGAAATCCCAGAATCCGCACCGGCCGGCCCCGCCGTGCGAACTCGAGCAGGCGCCGCACGGTATGCGCAAGATCGAACTCGAACGACTGCTTCCCCGCGTCCCAGCGGATGGCGTAAAACACGGAACCCCGCTTCGTCAGGCCGGTGAGAATCTTGTCGGAAAAGGCGGTGCCGACGTTTTTCGCGATCCGGGGGTCGTAGGTGAAACACAGGTAATCGGCTGTCTCATCGCGGTTCACGAGGCCAAGCGAGTCGAAGATCGCATCGACAATGCGCAGGATGCGGTCGTAGGACCGGCGGTCGAGGACAATCGCGCTGCGCTGGCCACCCGTTCCCGAGGATGTCAGCTCGATCTTCACCCGGGAATCCGGGATCGAGATCAGCCGGTGCTCCTTGAAAATCGTGACCAGGAGCGGCGGAATCTCCTCGGGTGCGGGCGCGGCATCCTCGGCAAGCCCCTTCAGCCGGAGAAACGCCTCGAATTCCGGACACCGCGCCCGATGCCAGGCCAGCGCCTCGCGCATCGCAGCGGCAAACAGCCGGTCGCTTGCCGGTCCGTGGGAAAACGCATTCGTGACATCGAATAGCCTTCCGCAGGCCTCGAACGGGGGTTTTTCAGCCAAGTCGCCACTCCTCGTCGAAATCCGGCTGGCACCGCACCAGCATCTCATACCAGCATTTCATGAACGCGTCGAGAAACCTCCGGTTCGTATCGACCAGATGCAGATCCATGAAATCGAGGCTCTCGAACGACCGGGAAAACACGAGATAATCGTCGCGGCGGCCGTCCTCGGCCATGCGCATGCCCGGGAAATACGCACAGGGCAGGAATCGTGCATCGATCGCCTGGCGCTGGTGATCGGGGCGGAACGCGCTCACGAGCATCTCGATATACCGCATGCCGAACTGCGCCGCAGCCTCACAGAACCACATGATCGTGCGCCGCCAGTCCTTTTCGTGGATGCGGTAGGCGACGATCGTGCCGTTGCCGTCGGTTTCGTTGAAGTTCACGAAAATCTCGGCTTGGCCGTCCTCCGAAACGAACAGCAGGTTCGGCTCGACGAAGGGGAAAAAGACCTTGTCGATCAGGTCGCGGTCCTGATACTCCTCGAACACATCGAGAACGTGGCTTTCGTCGCGGTCGATACAGAACGTGATCTGCTCGCCCATGCGGCGGGGGTCGGACTTTTCGAGTTCGACCTCGGTCGGCTCCTCTTCGATGCCCAGAACGTCCATCGCGATCCGGTAGAACTCGACCACTTCCGGGACGAGGGTCGGGCTGGGCCGCCGGAGGGACAGAGAGCCTTTCCGGAAAAATACTTCCATGCCGTGCGTCTCGAAGGATTCGACCTTGCGCACATTCGGGAAAATGCCCATCGGGTGAAAGTCGAGGTGCTCGAGAACGACCTGTGGCGCCACGCTGTTGGTGCGGGTGGTGGCATACAGGACATCACAGGTGCGGGTGCGCACCGTCAGCCGGTCGAGGCCTTGCTGCACCATCCGACGCATCACATCCTGGCCGCGGAACTCGCCCAGCACGACGGCGGCGTAGCATTTGCCGAACTTGTTCACGGGATCGATCGCAAAGATGACCGAGCCGATGATGCGGCCTTCGCACCGGGCAATCGTCCAGAAGTAGTTCGGGTCGTTCGCTTTTTTGGCAATCAGAACCGGATCGGCAACCTCCCGCAGGGTGTATTTACCCTTATATACCTTATGGTATAGTTGGATGATACCATCGGCGTCGGCGGGCGTAGCCGACTGGTATTCGACGATTCTGCCGTCCTGCAACGTAATTTTCTGCATCAGCTCGGGAACCTCGCTGTCGCGACCATGCGTCGTTTTGCCGGTGAAGCCGCCTATCGGATCTTCAAGCAGTATAAGCCGTTCCTCACGGAGAGGTCAATCCACCTCCCCCGATCATCCGAGTATCCCCTTGATACTCCGGGAGGGACTGGAAGAGGATCGAATGAGCCCGACTGTCGAGCGCTGCCGAGACCGGTCCGTCGTTCGCATCGAGGGAGAGGCGCTGACAGGCGTGGGCGCACACGAGGTGCGCCCACCCGGACCCGGAGGCAGGAAGCCGACTGGTCCGGGTTTCGCCTCGACAGCGGATCTCCCGAGGAGAACGCGGACGACGGCAACCGGTCCGGCACGCGAGACATGGAGGGCGAATCGATCCTCTGGAAGTCCCTCCCCCCAGCTCGATGAGTTGAAATTTTTCCCTGACTGCTTCGCAGATTGCAGATGAGAGCTCGGGCGAACGTGTGGGGCGGGTTTGAAACCCGCCTCACCGCGAATCATGTGGCTGCATCGAGAGGGATGGGGGCACCGAAAATATTTTTTACGGTGCCCCTTGTAGAACCCCCGCCCGGTTTGTTATTCTTTCACATCCCCGGAACATACACTCGCTAGAGAGGCGGAATCGTCCTTGCAAAGCCTGATCGAGGGTTATCTCGCATACTGCGCAAAGGAACGTTCGATGTCGGCGCACACCGTGCGCGGATATGCCGCCGACCTCCGGCTTTTCCTTGCCTGGATGACGGAAAAGGCGCCGCCGGCGACCCCGGCCCGTGCCGAAACCCTCACCGCGGCCGAGATCCGGTCGTTCTGGGCGCAGCGCCGCCAGCAGGGCCTCTGCGGCACGAGCATCCGCCGTGCACAATCAGCCATCCGGGGCCTGTTCGGATACGCCGTGCGCCGTGGGTTCATGGCCGTCAATCCGATGGAAGCCGTCGATCCGGCACGTGGCGACCGCCCCCTCCCCCGCGTTCTTTCGGAAGACGAGGCCGACCGGCTGATGACCTCGAACGATGCGAGCCTGGCCGGCCTGCGCGACCGTGCCCTGCTCGAACTCCTGTATGGAAGCGGGCTGCGGGCATCGGAAGCCGTCTCCCTCACCCGCACCGCCCTTCCGGCCGGTGAAGGCATGCTCCGGGTCACCGGCAAAGGCTCGAAAGAGCGTATCGTGCCCGTCACCCCGGCCGCCACGGCCGCCATCGCGGAGTATCTGCGCCGGCGCGACGCCGAACAGCCCGAGTCCCGCGACGTGGCAGCCCTGTTCCTGAATCTTCGGGGCACGCCGCTCAACGTCCGCAGTGTCGCCCGCATTCTCGAAAAGCACGTCCGGGCGGCGACGCTGGCCAGGCATGTCGCGCCGCACGATCTCCGCCACTCGTTCGCAACCCATCTGCTCAATGGTGGTGCCGATCTGCGCGCCGTCCAGGACATGCTGGGCCACACCAGCCTTTCCACCACGCAGATCTACACCCATCTCAGTCGCGACAGGCTCCAGCGCATCTACGAGACGTCCCATCCCCGCTCCGGAGGCGACACGAAATGACTGGAACGACCGGTTTCAGGGGCACCACCGTTCTCGCCGTGATCCGTGACGGCCGGCTGGCCATGGGCGCCGATGGCCAGGTGACGCTCGGCGATCAGATTCTCAAAGCCGGAGCCCGCAAGATCCGGAAGCTGGCGGGCACTCGTGCCCTGGGCGGTTTCGCGGGGCACACGGCAGACGCCCTGACCCTGTTCGAGCGGTTCGAGTCGAAACTCGAGTCTGTCCCGGGCAGCCTCAAGCGCGCAGCCGTCGACCTCGCCAAGGAGTGGCGGACGGATCGCGCCCTCCGCAGGCTCGAGGCGATGCTCCTGGTCGGTGATGCCGATCAGATCCTGCTGCTTTCGGGCCAGGGTGACGTTCTCGAGCCCGACGAACAAGTCGCCGCTATCGGCTCCGGCGCCCCGGCCGCTCTCGCCGCTGCCCGGGCTCTGCTGCGCCACTCGGCGCT
>DATCTT010000445.1:0-17942 GCA_036567845.1 Candidatus Ozemibacteraceae bacterium
CGGCGAGGGGCCGCGGTCGCTGATCCGGCACCGGTCACGTCATGTTCACGACCAAAAAGATCGACTGGGGAGCCTACTTCTACCTGGTTCCCGTCTTCGGCATCCTGCTCTGCTTCCATGTCCTGCCGATTTTCTACTCGCTGGCGATCAGCTTCTACCGCTGGGATCTGATCGGTGAGGCCGAATGGGTCGGGCTGGACAACTTCGCCCGGCTGTTCGACGACCCGATGTTCTACAAATCTCTGGTCAATACCTTCTACTATGCCATCGTCAGCGTTCCCCTGTCGATCGCGTGTTCCATGAGCATCGCCCTGCTGCTGAACAATCCGATCTCGGGCATCGGCATCTATCGTACCATCTATTTTTTGCCCGTGATCACCTCGCTCAACGCGGTGTCGATCGTATGGAACTTCATCTATCACCCGGATTACGGTCTGCTGAACAAGCTGCTGGCGCTTCTCCACCTGCCGCCCCAGCTCTGGCTACAGGACCCCTTCTGGGCCATGCCCTGCATCATTCTAATGAGCGTCTGGAAAGGGCTCGGCTACAACGTCGTGATCTTCCTTGCCGGCCTGCAGAATATTCCGAAGCATCTGTATGAGGCGGCGCGTATCGATGGGGCGAGCTGGCTTCAGCAGTTCCGGCACATCACGTTCCCGCTCCTGTCCCCGACGACGTTTTTTGTGTTCGTGATGTCGACGATCGGCAGCTTCCAGGTGTTCTCGCAGATCTACATGATGACTCCGCGCGGCGGCCCTCTCAAGAGCACGCTGGTCATCGTGTATTACCTGTATCAGAAGGCCTTCGAGAAGTTCGAGTTCGGCTACGCGCTGGCGATCGCGTTCGTGCTGTTCATCATGATCTTCAGCATGACTCTTTTCAACAAGCTGTATGTTGAAAAGAAAGTCCATTATTCCTGAGGCCGCGCATGGGCACCACCGTGAAAAAGCCGCTGTTCAAACACCCCTCCCACATCCTGATTCATGCGCTGCTCATTGCCGGCTCGATCTTCATGATCTTCCCCTTCGTCTGGATGATCATGACCTCGTTCAAGAGCGAGGACGAGATCCTGCGCACGGGGAAAACGATCGTACTCCTCCCCGATCTCGTGCGCCCCTCCTTCCTGAACGGCCCCGAAGACCAGAAGCGCATCGATGATCACGAGAGGCAGAAGGCCCTCTATGCCGAGTCGCAGACCGCCTCGGACACCGCAGGCAGGAAGATCCAGAAGCCGTTCGAGCTGTTCGACAACTACAAGGAAGCGTGGGATGCCCAGCCCTTCTACCGGTATTTTCTGAACACGTTTCTCACCGCAATAACGATCACGACCGGCTCGCTGATCTTCGCATCGCTGGCGGCCTATGCCTTCGCCTTTTTCAAGTTTCCCTTCAAGGATCAGCTGTTTCTGCTGATGCTCGGCACAATGATGCTGCCCCAGCAGGCGCTGCTCATCCCTGACTATATTATATTATCGAAAATACACTGGATCAACACGTATCTGGCCCTGATCGTCCCCTGGCTGGCGTCAGCCTATTCGGTCTTCTTTTTGCGCCAGTTTTTCCTGCAGCTGCCGAAGGATCTGTTCGAGGCAGCGATGCTGGATGGCTGCACCCGGCTCCAGTTCTACTTCAAGGTCGTTCTGCCGCTGAGCAAGCCTCCGATGGTGACTCTCGGCATCTTCTCGTTCCTCGGCACATGGAACAGCTTCGTCTGGCCCCTCATCGTCACGAACGACACGAGCCTACGCGTCATCCAGGTCGGATTGAGCTACTTCGCCAGCGAGGCCGGAACACGCTGGGGCCCGCTGATGGCCGCCTCGACCTTCACGATCGTTCCGCTGGTCATCATGTATTTCCTTGCGCAGCGCCAGTTCGTCGAGTCCCAGGCGATGACGGGCATGAAAGAGTGAGGAGGAACCATCCATGCGCAACTTCCTGATCGGTGTCCTCCTCTTCTGGTTCCTCATCATCGGCCTCATCCTGCAGGATGGCAAAGCCCGCGAAGCCGCCTCGATGGCCGGCGTCGGCGAGAGCGCGAAGAACCGCGTCGAAGTGGTGTTCTGGCATGCCATGGGCGGTCCGCTCGGCAACGTGATGAACGATCTGATCGACCGGTTCAACCGCAGCCAGACGACCTACTTCATCAAGGGCATTCCGATGGGCAGCTACGACACGCTGGCCAAGAAGCTCCTCGCCTCCCTCGTCGCGAAGAGTGCTCCTGACATCGCCCAGAATTACGAGACTCTGACGAAAAAGTTCATCAAGCACCGCAAGATCGTCTGTCTCGACGATTTTCTGGCCTCGGAACCGGAAAATATCAAAGCCGATATCATTCCGGTCCTCCTCGAGAACAACACGTTCGATGGCAAGCTCTGGTCCTTCCCCTTCAACAAGAGCGTGCCCGTCCTGTATTACAGCAAGGAGCTGTTCCGCCAGGCCGGCCTCGACCCGGAAAAGCCGCCTCAGACGCTCACGGAGCTGGCTTCCTACGCCCGGCAGATCACACGCCACTTCACTCCCCCGCAGGGTGGCCGGCCCACCGTCATGGGTTTCGCCACCGGCAAAGCCAACGTCTGGATGTTTCTCTGCCGCGTCATGCAGTTTGGAGGACGACTGATCGGCGAACGGGGCGACACGTCCCACTTCCATGAGCCGGCGTCGGTCCGGGCCGTTTCCTATATCCAGGAAATGGTGAAGGAAGGCATCGCCGTCGAGGCGCAGGGCTTCGATCACCAGAACGACTTCAAGGCCCAGCGCGTCGCAATGATTGAAAACAGCATCGTAAGCAAGGTCCACATGGAGTCGGGACTCAAGTTCGAGTATGGCATCGCACCCCTTCCGGGCGAGGCGACCCGCGCTGTGATTCTTTCGGGAAGCAACATCAATATTTTTGACAATGGAAACCCCGACAAGATCAAGGGCGCGTGGGAGTTCATCAAGTGGTTCACCTCGACGGATATCGGTGCCGAGTGGAGCGTCCGGACAACCTATGTGCCGGTACGCACCTCCTCCCTCCGCTCGCCCGTCCTGGTCTCTGCGCTCGAAAAAGATCCAAACCTCCGCGCCCCCTACCAGGAACTCGCGTATATCGCGTTCGAACCCCGCCTGAGCTGCTGGTTCGAGATCCGCGATCTGATGGCGGACGTCCTCGAGCGGGCAACCCTCGAAATGGGCGACCCCGCAATCTACATGAAGGAAATGAGCAGTAACATCGATGGCATCCTCAGACACAATCCGGACTGACACCCCCGAACAGCTCTCCGAAGTCCTCTCCACTATCGCCGGAGCAACCCGGTTTCTCGTCATCACCCACATCCGCCCCGACGGGGACGCGGTCGGCTCTGTTTCAGGACTCGTCAAATCCCTCCGGAAAGCCGGAAAAGTGGTTCAGGTCGGATTTGCCGACGATCCGCCCGCCCGCTTTTCGTTCGTTCTCGATGAGGAGCACCTCCTCAAACCCGGCAACTGCGTGATCGACCAGGAAGTCGTCCTCGTCCTTGACTCGGGCGATCTCCCCCGAACCGGCTTCGAAGCCGATCTCGAGAACACCGATGCTGTCGTGGTCAACATCGATCACCACGCCAGCAACACGATGTTCGGGGACATCAACTACGTCGACACCCGCGCCAGCTCCGCCTGTGAGATGATCGTGACGCTCCTCGTGACGGCCGAGCTTCCGCTCGACGCCGACGTCGCGGTCGGCCTGTATCTCGGCCTGCTCACCGACACCCGCTCCTTCCAGAACGAAGGGCTCCGGCCATCGGCCCATCATGCGGCAGCGCGGCTTCTCGAGACGGGCCTCGACACCGCCCCGATTCTTTCTCGCCTGAACGGTTCGAAATCCCTCGCCGAGATGAAGCTTCTCGGGAAGGGACTCGAGAAACTGCGTCTCGAGTGCGACGGCCGTCTGGCCACCATCATTCTCGGGAAGAACGATCTCGAAGCCTGCGGCGCGAGTTTTCTCCAGGTCGCCAGCAGTGGCCTCTGGGGTCAGTTGACCTCGATCCAGGGCGTTGTGGCCGGTGTAGGCATCGTCGAGGGCCCTGACGGGAAGACCTACTGCGAGTTCCGATCCCGCGGCGGCTTCGACGTGAAGGAGATCGCGGTCGCGATGGGCGGTGGAGGGCATCTCGCCGCCTCAGGCTGCAACCGATCTGCCCCCCTCGCCACCGTGGCATCGGAAGCCCTCGACCGGCTGAAGGCCGGGCTGGCCGTGTTCCCGCCCAAGGACCCTGGCGCAGCCAGGGAACAGGCATGCTGAGCGGGCCTGGGATCCGGGCAGCTCTCGCCGCCGGCCTTCTCGTCGCTTTTCTCCTGGCGAGCCTGCCCGTCAACGCGGCGGATGGAGCGATGGCGGTTTCCGCCGTCCGGTCCCTCCGGCTCGATATCGGCGGTGGCTGTGCCGTTGTTGCCCGCCCCCAGTCGGGGGAATCGGATGGCGAGATGGCGCAGCTCCTGCTGGAAAAACCCGGCGGCAATCTCCACGTTCTCGCGGCCTTCGAGGGACTCGAGTTCACCAATCTTCTGAGCGCGGATCTCGACGGCGACTCTGTTCCCGAGGTGATCGCCATCGCCCGTCATCGGGCCGGGGATGATTTCATGCCCTTCATCTTCTCCTGTAATGGCGAGTTCAAGCGCCTGTTTCCCCTCGGGGAAGGCGAAGACAACCCGATCATCGGCAAGGAGATCACGACGGTTCCTGGGAAATCCGGCGTCGAACTGTGCGTGAAAATCCCGATCACGATCCACGATTTCGGCCCGCCCGATCTGTTCCAGATCGAGACCTACCGGCTGCGCGGCAAACAGCTCGAGAAAACGGGCGAGTCGCTCACCGAAGCCCGTCATTACAACCAGATCATGAACCGGGGCGCGTTTGCAATGCAGCATGGCTCCTACCTCAAGGCGCTGAAGGATTACGAGTCCGTGCTTGGCCTGAACGGCACCGCCATGCGCCTTCCCCTTGCAGCCAAGGCAGAGGCTCTCCTGGCAGCCGCCGACTGTCGGGCAGGACTGAAGGATTTCTCCACGGCCCTCGAACTGTACCGACGCGTCACGATCGAGTGTCCCGGCACTCCGCAGGCGATCAAGGCCGGCAGCGAATCCTCGTTCATCGCCCAGCATCTGGGAAATCCCGCCGCGCTTGCCCTGTATACCGACATCCTTCGGGCAAACCGCATGGAGCGCTGGACCGAGGCGCTGTCGCTGCTCGACGCGTCGCCCGCCGCCCTGAAGACGCCACTCGAGGACCATCTCATCTTCCAACGCGGAGAGGCTCTGCTGGGGCTCGGACGCGTCGACGAAGCGATCATCCAGTATCGGCGACTTCGCGCAGAGTATCCTCGTTCATCCCTGGCCGAGACAGCGGCCGAGCGGCTTCAGGAGCTCGAAGGGGCACCCGAGACGCCGGACGAGCAGTGACGACGAGGACGACGGGAACACAGCATGGCTAAGGCGGTAAAAAAAGCCCGCGAATGGAAAGTCGAGGAGAAACGGCTTTCCCCCATCCAGAAGGCCGCGCTGTTCGGCGTCGTCGCATTCATTCCCTTCTTCATTTTCATCCTGCTTCCCTACCTCGTACGGCAGCACATCGTCGAAAAACTCAAACTGGCCGAGGAGCTCATCGTGGCGCCTCCCGAGCATGTCTCCCTCGTTTCCACCGGAGAGGTGCCGCCAACCTTCCGGGTCGTCATCCGCGGCTTCACCTTCCAGATTCCGAAAATCTACACTCCCGTCCGTGTTCTTCCGAATGTCGCGGTGTTCCGTATCAATCCGCGGCGTATCTCCCGGACGATCTCGATCGCCGCTCTCAAGCAGCCTCCATCGCTTGCCCTGAATGAGTCCGGTCTGATCCAGTGGTTCATGCCGGATGACCCCCTGGCGTTTCTCGATACGATGCTCTATGCCAGTTATCACCCCATCCGGATGATGTGCAAGGCACATTTTTATGTCGGTGAGGGCATCGGGGGCAAAGTGTTCGAAACCTCCTGGGATGCGAACCATCGCGCATACGTATTCCCGACGCCGGGCGGCAGCGGCTATATCGGCCGCATCTACCGGACGAACGGGGACGGGTATTATGAGTTCGCGATGACGGATGAGGTCGATGGTGTCACGCTGCGAGAATGGATAGACCTCGCCATCAAGATCAAACCCCCCTTTGCCGACGGCACGCCGGTTCAGGACATGGCGAGCCGGGGTGCATCCCTCGCGCGGGCTCTGAGCCTGGTTGAGCAGGGAGGCTCCGGCCTGACCGAGGCGGTAGAGCTGAGCATGAACCAGTATTACGCGACCCACACCAACGGCTGGCTTCTCCCGATCGCGATGGCAATGGAAAAGCGCGGGTATTATCACGAACTGATCCAGTTCTATCGCGACAACGCACAGAAGGCGCGCGAGGACTCCCAACAGCTTGCTCTCTGGCGTGACCTGTTCGAGCGCACCCTGCCGCAGATCATCAACATCGACGTCGACCCGCACCTGAATCAGAACCAGATCGACCTGTATTGCAAGAACAAGTCCGAGTTCGCAATCCGCAACGTCAAAGTCACCCTCACCCTTTCGGGGAAGGAGGGCGATCGGACGTTCGACACCCTCCTCCTGAGCAACGACACCCTTCACCCCGGCAACGAGAAGGTCATCGCCGTGGAACCGCCTCCGAAACTCCTTGTCAGGAATGCGCAGTCGATCTCGGCCCGGATCACCGACCTGGAGATATCGGAATAGCGGGAGTCAGGCTTCCGAGCAGCACCGCCGCCGAAGCTCCTGTAGCAACAGGTATATTTCCAGGCTTCCCGCGCAGGAAAGCATCCCCGAGGGCGGCGAATGCCATGGCCTCCCTGGCCTGCACGGGCACGCCATGATCAGACGTGGTCGCAAGGGGACAGACGCGGGACAGCCGCTTCGCAAGGCGCCGGCAGAGTTCGCCGTTCAGGGCGCCTCCTCCAGCAATGAGTGTTACCGCAACCGGTCCTTCGGGGAGCACGAAGTGTTGAATCGCATTTGATATAGACTCAACAGTCAGATCGAGAAGAGTCGACGCAAGATCAGCATCCGAGATCCGCGTTCCGGCTTTTCTCCGTATCGCCTCGCAGGCGGCCACACCGAACCGATCTCGGCCCGTCGATTTCGGGGGGGGCAGCCGAAAATACGGATCCCCGAGAAGCTCCGCCAGAAGATGTCCGTCGGTGATGCCGAAAGCGGCCAGCCGGCCGTCCCGATCGTATTCCTCCCGCCCGCCGGTAACGGAGCGCACGAGGGCATCGAGCAGCATATTGCCGGGTCCCGTGTCGAAGGCCGCGGCAACCCTCGGCCCATCTTCTCCAGGCCGGATCACCGTCACGTTGGCGATGCCACCCACATTCAGAACGACAATACCCGCATCCCGAGCAAGTGAGCCGAAGAAACGCAGATCCCCCAGCGGCACGAGCGGCGCCCCCTGGCCGCCGACAGCCATATCCCGGGCACGGAAGTCAGAGATGACGGGAAGCCCCGTCCGCTGGGCCAGGACGGACGGATTCAGGGCCTGGAGCGTCGCGCGCACGGGAATTCCATCCCAGTCGAGCGGTTGCGGCACGTGAGCAAGAGTCTGCCCGTGTGCTGCGATCGCGTCGATCCGGCTCCCCGGATGTGCGGCCAGGAACGCCGAAACGGCACCAGCATACAACTCGGCCATCCAGCAGGCCGCCAGAGCCGTGTCCTCGATCGATCCGCCAGCCATCAGTCGCTGAAGGCGTATCCGGACAGCCGGCGCGAAGGGCGCAGACTCCTGCCATTCGAGGGCGAACCGGCCATCGGCGTCGAAACGGACGAGAGCCCCGTCGATCCCGTCACCCGAGGTGCCGCTCATCATGCCGAGAACGCGGAAAACGCCATCATATGCTGCTGGAACAAGATTCATGGAAGGTTTCCTCACAAATTTTCCCCGACCCGGCGGCCCGGCCGATATACGGATGGAACATGCTTGGCAAGCGGCCAGCGCATCTTCCAACCGTGTCCCAATTATGCTATGCTCGACGTCAAATTTCCACAGGAGGAACAAACATGTCTGATCCGCGCATGCAGCCCCAGCGGCCGATGGAACGCAACGGCGAAAAACAGAAATCCCTCGATACCGCCATCCAGGCGATCGAAAAGCAGTTCGGGAAAGGCGCCGTGATGCGCCTGGGCGAGTCCCGCACGGCTCCCGTCGAGGCCGTTCCGACCGGCTCTCTTTCTCTCGATTATGCCCTGGGCGTCGGTGGACTCCCCCGTGGCCGCATCATCGAGATTTTCGGGCCGGAATCCTCCGGCAAGACGACGATCGCCCTTCACGTTGTGGCGGAAGTCCAGAAGATGGGCGGCCAGGCGGCCTTTGTCGACGTCGAGCACGCGCTCGATCCGGCCTACTCCCGAATTCTCGGGGTTGACATCGACAATCTGCTCATCGCCCAACCCAGCAGCGGCGAGGAAGCCCTCGAGATCGCCGAGATGCTCGTGCGGAGCAACGCTGTCGACGTTATCGTGGTCGACTCGGTCGCCGCGCTCACGACCAAGGCCGAGCTCGACGGCGAGATGGGCGATGCGACAGTCGGCATGCAAGCCCGCCTGATGTCTCAGGCGATGCGCAAGCTGACCCCGGTCGTTTCCCGCTCGGGCTGCGTCTGCATCTTCATCAACCAGCTACGCGAGAAGATCGGTGTCATGTTCGGCAACCCCGAAACCACGCCGGGCGGCCGCGCCCTGAAGTTCTTCTCCTCCGTCCGCCTCGACATCCGACGCAAGGAACAGCTGAAAGACGGTGATGAGGCCGTCGGCTACACCACCGAGGTCAAGGTCGTGAAGAACAAGGTCTCCCCGCCGTTCCGCAAGGCCCACTTCGACATCATGTTCGGCAAGGGCCTCTCCCGCGAGGGCGAAATTCTCGACATGGCCGAAGAGATGAAGATCATCAGCAAGACAGGTGCCTGGTATTCGTTCGGCGACACCCGCATCGGCCAGGGCCGCGAGAATGCCAAGGACTTCCTCGTGAAGAACCCCGACGTTTTCTCCGAGATCGTCCTCAAGGTCAAGACCAAGCTGGGCATGATCAAGACCAATGGCAACCCCGAGGAAAAGCCTGAACAGAAAGAGAAAGCGGTGGGCAACGAGCGCGAAAAGACCGCCGGCCGCGGCAAGTGATTCTCTGACCCTGCCCCAACCAACCCCGGAACCATACGGTTCCGGGGTTTTCCTTCCCGGCAATCATCGTCCGGCCGGGCGGTTGTGCATGCAGGACAAATACGGTATGATGCGGCGGCCCGGCATCTGAAGCCGGCCCCAATTCCGCACCCATCGGAGTCGATCATGGCTGAGCAGTATATTTTCACGATGTATCGCCTCAACAAGTTCTATGGCCAGAGGCAGGTTCTCAAGGACATCAACCTGTGCTTCTTTCCCGGCGCGAAGATCGGCATCGTCGGTCACAACGGCGCCGGCAAGTCGACGGTCCTGCGCATCATGGCCGGCCTCGACAGGGAATTCCAGGGACATGCGGAAATCACGAAAGGCATGCGTGTCGGCTTCGTCCAACAGGAACCCCAGCTCGCCTGGGGAAAAACGGTTCGCGAGAATCTCGAACTGGCTTTCGCCGACACGATGAAGCTCCTGAAGGAGTATGAGGATCTCTCGACGAGCATGGGCGAGATGGATCCCGACGCGATGGACAAGGCGATGGAGCGGATGGGCCAGCTCCAGGAGAAGATTGACGCGTGCGGCGGCTGGGAAATCGACACCCGACTGAACATTGCCGCCAACGCGCTCGTCCTGCCCCCCGACGAGATGATCGTCGACAAGCTGTCGGGCGGGGAACGCCGCCGCGTCGCCCTGTGCCGCATTCTGCTCGAACAGCCGGACCTGCTGCTGCTCGACGAACCCACCAACCATCTCGACGCCGAGACGATCGACTGGCTCGAGAACCATCTCCGGAATTATCCCGGCACCGTGATCATCTCGACCCACGACCGGTATTTCCTCGATAATATAACGAAGTGGATCCTTGAGCTCGAAGATGGGCACGGCATCCCGTTCGAGGGCAATTACACATCCTGGCTTCAGCAGAAGCTGGAGATTCTCGCCCAGCAGGAGAAGAAGGAATCGGTGCGACGGCGTTCCCTCGATCGCGAGTTGAAGTGGATCAAGATGAGCAGCTCGGACCGGCACAACCTGTCCCGCGAACGCATCATCCAGTATGAACAGCTCGTCGTTCGGGAATCCGCCGCCAGCCAGCCCGAAGCGAACGTGATCCAGATTGCGCCAGCCGTTCCGCTCGGCGACAAGGTCATCGAGGTGACGGGGCTTTCCAAGGGCTTCGATCAGCAACAGCTGATCAAGGATCTCACGTTCAAGCTGCCCAAGGGCGGCATCGTCGGCATCGTCGGCCCCAACGGCACCGGCAAGACAACGCTGTTCCGGATGCTGACCGGTGTCGAAAAGCCGGATGCGGGCACGATCGACATCGGCGCAACGGTGAAGATGGTCTGGGTCGACCAGCACCGCGACACGCTCAACGGTGAGAACACGGTGTTCGACGAGATCAGCGAGGGCCAGGCGGATATCGCGTTCGGCAAACTCAAGATCCCGGCCCGCGCCTACTGCGGCCGGTTCGGGTTCCGCGGCAGCGATCAGCAGAAGTTTGTCAAGGATCTCTCAGGGGGGGAACGGAACCGCGTGCACCTCGCGAAGATCCTCAAATCGGGCGGCAACGTGATCCTGCTCGACGAACCGACGAATGATCTCGACGTCAACACCCTCCGTCTGCTCGAGGATGCAATCTCGGATTTTAGCGGCTGCATCCTCGTCATCAGCCACGACCGGTTTTTCCTCAACCGCATCTGCACCCATCTCATGGTCTTCGAAGGCAACGCCCACGTCGAGTGGTTCGAGGGCAACTACGAGGAGTATGAGGCGATGCGTCAGCGGAAACTCGGTGCCACGGCTCTCGAAAACCGGCGCGCCCGGTACCGCCGCTTCAAGCTCGACTGACCATTTCTCGTCCGGGCGAGCTTATATACTCCATAGGATATATCAATGCAATTTGTCCGCCGCCTGTATGACTGGACGCTCTCCCTCGCCGCCCGCCCCGGAGCCATCTGGGCCTTGTTCGCGATTGCCTTCGCCGAGTCCAGCTTTTTTCCGGTCCCTCCTGACGTTCTCCTCATCGCCATGACCCTGGCCCAGCCAGCGAAGGGGCTGTGGTATGCGGCGGTGTGCACGCTCGGCTCGGTTTCCGGTGCGCTGTTCGGCTACCTGATCGGGTATGCCTTCTGGGCGGTGGTGGGCGAATATTTTTTTCGCTATATTCCAGGATTCACCCACGAGGTGTTCGATCAGGTCAGCCGGTCGTATGAGCAGTATTCGGTGCTGATCGTCTTCACCGCGGCATTCACGCCGATTCCCTACAAGGTGATCACGATCACGGCGGGCGTATCGCACATTTCCCTCCTGCCGTTCATCCTCGCCTCGGCCTTCGGCAGGGCAGGCCGATTCTTCCTCGTCTCGGGCCTGCTGATGAAGTTCGGACCGTCGGTGAAGGAGTTCATAGAAAAGTATTTCAACCTGCTGACCGTCCTGGTCGTGGTGATCTACGTTCTCGCCTTCTATCTGCTGCCCGTCGTTTTCAAGTGAGCCGTCGGGAAAGACAGCCCCGGCTCGATGCCATCCACGCAACCGGGGCTGGCCTTCCCCCTTTCTCGCCGTCTGTGCGAGCCGTCCTCAATCCGTGACGGGACAGGCCGTGGCAGAAGCGAGCCAGAGGGAACGGTAGGTGATGTAGGGGGCTCCCATCGGGGTAATCTTCATGCCCCGCACGTTCGGCTGCCAGATCCCGTGGGTCGTGTAATGGAACACGAAGACCCACGGGGCATCGTCGACGATGATCTGCTCGGCCTGTTGATACAGCTGGATCCGCTCCTTCGGGTCGATCTCGAACCGTGCCCGCTCAAGCAGCTCGTCCACCCGGGGATTGGCATACCGGCTGTAATTCCCGGCCGGTCCAATGTTGCTCGAATGGAACAGGCTGTACAAGAAGTTGTCGGGATCGGGATAATCAACGGTGAAGCCCATCCGGAAGAAGGGCGTCTGTCCGCTCTGGACGGCAGCCAGATGCTCGGGGAAGTCCACCTCTTTCATGCGGCAGGAGATGCCAATATCACGCAGGTTGGCCAGAACGAACTCGGCGGTGCGGACATGGATCTCGTCGCGATTCACCTGGAGAGTGATTTCGGGGAACCCTTTTCCGCCGGGATAGCCGGCTTCCGCCAGCAGCTCCCGCGCGCGGGCGAGGTCGTAGGAGTAGCCGCGCAGCTTCGGATTGTATCCGAGGATTCCCGGAGGAAGCGCACCGCGAGCAACGCGCGCCCGGTCATTGATGACCAGCTTGACGATCGCCTCACGGTCAATCGCCTCATTGATCGCCTGGCGGACCTTGACGTTGTCGAACGGGGGTTTCGTGACATCGAAGCCGAGGTAGTAGATCCCCCAACGGCTGACCTCCTGGAAATACGGCGCCCAGGCCGGATCCTGCCGGACATTCTTGTATTCGGGATCCGGCACATCGTTATGCATCAGCTCCCCGGCCTTGAACCGTCGAAATCGTTCTATTTCATCCGGTATAACAGGAAACTCGATCCGGTCGAGATAAGGCCTTCCCCTGTAATAGCCAGGGTTTGCCTTGAGAACGATGGTGTCGCTGGCACGACCGGCCCAGGTGAAAGGTCCTGCTCCGACAGGGTTCCAGGCGAATCCGGTACCCAGCCCTTCGACATCCTCGCGTGGAACGACGAAGGCGAAGTTCAGGGCAAGCAGGGAGAGGAAGGGGGTGAACGGCTTTTCCAGGGTGAATTCGATGGTGTCCGAGGCGACGATGCGGATCCCCTCGATTGCCGGCGTCTGACTCGCGGCATAGGCTTCCGCCCCCCGGATGACGAAGTAGTTCTTGCCCTTTCTGTTCGGAAATCCTGGCGCCATGAGCCTGTGGAGGGTGTAGGAGACATCCGCGGCGGTAACGACGCGGCCACCGTTGCGCGTGGGAGTGTCATCCGGGCCGCTGACGGCCTGAAAACGGGCGTCGGGCCGCAGGAAAAGCCGATAGGTAAGACGATCCGGACTGATCGTCCAGGACGCAGCCAGCGCAGGAATGACGCGCCCGTCCGCATCGAACTCGAGCAGCCCCTCGAAGATCTGACGCGCCACCTCGTGCGAGTAGGAGTCGTTCACCTCGGCGGGATCGAGCATGATCACCGGAGAGGAAAAGGCACGCCGATACACCCCGCCGTAGACAGGCTGTTCCTTCGTCACGACCGGCCGAGTCTCAACCGGCTGTCCGCCGCACCCCGCGATGACAAACAACAGAGGAAAAACGGCAAGCGCCAGGATCCCCGTCAGACGTCCAGAAAACACTCTCATCGGATCAACACCCTTTCGGCAGTTCACGGCGGCCCGGCACCAGGGCGCATGCGACCGTGATGATTCGTGCCGGCGATCATACCATGATTTCCCCCTGCTGGACAAAGAGCGGATCATCCGATACAGTGGATGGGCAGCCTTGCCTGCCGCAGCAATCGCGAATTTCGACGCGAAGCGACGCAATGGAATATCAAGCAGGATATATCAGTTGGGGACGCAAGACATGATCAACGCCCGCCGAACGTTCTTCCTCCTGGTCCTCGTGGCCACCCTGGCCTGGATCCCCACGGCCCTGGAAGCCGTGACCGTCAGTGATCGGATTCCACACCGAGTCGTCTACGCCGTCCGCGCCCTTTCGGCAACGGACGTCTGGATCGGCACGGAACAGGGTGCCGCCCATTACGATGGCAAGACATGGTCCGTCTACACCACGGCTGACGGACTGCCACACGACGTCGTCACCTCGATCGCGCTCCACCCCACCGACGGTTCGCTCTGGTTCGGCACATTCGGTGGCGTGGCCCGTCTCGCAAACGGCCGATTCGAGCGATTCACGGTGGCCAATTCCGGCCTGGTCAACAACGTCGTTTATGGGCTCACCATCACCCTCCCCTATGTTTGGATTGCGACGACGAACGGCATCTCCCGGTTCAATCTCACGGACCGCTCCTGGAAAACCTTCGACGACAAGAACACGAAGATGAATGAAGTGTGGATCTACGGGGCCTCTTCCGAACCAAACGGCCGGGGCGATACCTGGTTTGCCATCTGGGGCAGCGGCATGATGCGGATCAAAGAGGACGGGACGATCGACTCCTATACCGATCCGGACGAGATCTTCGACGTCGATGTCGTGCGTAACGACGGGCCACTGCATGAGATCCAGGTCGCCATCTCGGCCGTGGGCAATGTTGTATATTCAGGCGCTTATTTCGGCCTGACCCGGTATGACGGGGTGAATTGGAACACCTGGACGGTGAAAGATCCGGATTCGGGACTGCCGAGCGATTTCATCAACACCGTCAAGATGTCGCCCGACGGCCGACTGTGCGCGATCGGCACCGACAAGGGCCTGTGCATCCATGATTTCGCGCGGGGAAAGTGGGTCACTTACCGCCGCAACACCCGCGGCCCTGGCGGCGAACTGCTCACGTTCGAAAAAGGCGTCTGGAAGACCGAAACAACGCCCGAAGCCCCGGCCGGCGACTTCGTCTGGGCCATCGATTTCGTCGGCGACACGCTCTGGGTCGGCACCGCCTCGGGGCTGTACACCGTTTCGCTGAAACTGTGATCCGCTCAGGAGAACCCGCATGAACGCTTCGTCCTCCCATTCCGCCATTCCCATTTTCCGCCTGCTGGCGCTTTCGGCGCTCCTGTTTCGCGTGCTGCTTCCAGCGGCTCATGGGCAGCAGATCAAGGCCTATCACCAGTGGACGGCCCCGTTCGAATACAACGGACCGGCCCGTGCATTCCACGAGACCAACGACGACCAAAAAACGCTCCGGATCGGTGTTCTGGCCTCTCTCTCAGGAAGCGGGGCCGAGTATGGCCTGGCGATGAAGGAAGGAGCCGACATGGCTCGCGACGAGATCAACGCTCGCGGAGGCATCCATGGCAAGCCCCTCGAGCTGATCTATCGGGACGACCGGAACGACATGGGGGAAAACGGTCACCAGACCGTCAAGCTGCTGTTCGAGGACAAGGTGCTGTCGATCATCGGCTCGGTCCACTCGGGCTGCACCCACGTTGCGGCCCGTATCACCCTCAAGGCCGAAACGGCCCAGCTGACAACCGTCAGCACGGATCCGACGGTGCAGATGATCGGCAGCCCCTGGATGTTCCGGTGCCTCGTCGACGACCGGGCGCAGGGCGCGGCGATCGCGGAGCTCGTCTTCGCGCGGGACGGCCACAAGCGCGTTGGACTGTTCCAGCAACACAACCGGTATGGCAAGATGGGCGGGAAAACGATTTCCCATATCGCCGAGACGCGCGGTACGCCGCTGGTCTTCAAACAGTATTTCGAGCCGGGCCAAACGGCATTCCCCGACCAGCTCGCGACCCTGGACCGCGAAAAGCCGGATGCGCTGATCCTGTGGGGCCTGTACAGCGAGTGCGCGGCCCTTGTCAAAGCTGTTCGCGGAGCCGGGTACACCGGCCGCATCTATGGTGCCGACGGAATGGTGTCCCCCAAATTCATCGAGATGGCAGGCGAAGCTGCGGAGGGAACCGTTGTCACGTATCCCTTTGACGATACGCGCAACGACCCGGTCACCCGCAAATTCATCACGGATTTCCTGAAACGGTATGGCAAGCGTCCCGATTCGTTCGCGGCGCACGCCTATGACGCCGTGTATCTGATGGCTCGGGCCATCGAGCGCGGCGGCACCAGCAAGGTCGGGATTCGCGACGCTCTGGCCGCGACCCGGGATTTCCCGGGGGTGACGGGGCCGATCAGTTTCAACGAGTACAACGACGACGGCCGTCCGGTCATTTTCGCTAAAGTCATCGGCGGCAGATTCGTCCCGATGCCCGTCCGGGATTCCCGGTAAGGGGGCAGCTCCTCTGCCAGGCGGGGAAACGGCCGCCTTGATTTACGAGGGTGATCATGCTAGACTGACGGCCCAACAGGCAGTTCGCGCGATCATCAGCCGCCGGGAGCGCAGATCCATGCGAATTGCCGTTGAATCTTTGTCCGGGAGAGCATGGCATGGGTCACGACACGGGAGCGGTCCTGGCGGGCGTGCGCGAGTTCATCGAGCGAACGTTCGCGGGCCGGTATGACCTGTATGACGTGTCGCTGCGGCCCGTGAACCGGCAGCTGACGCTCGAGGTCAAGATTGATTGTGACGCGGGTGTCAAGGTCGAGGACTGCGAGACGGTCTCCCGAGCGCTCGAGGAGTATCTCGAGACCACCGACCTGATCCATCAGCAGTATACGCTTGAGGTGAGTTCTCCCGGAGTCGAGCGTGTGCTGAAACGGCCCGTCGATTACACCCGGCAGCTGGGCCGGCTGGTGCGCTGGAGTCTGCGCCCCGAAGGGGACCAGCCCAAGGAGGTCTTCGAAGGCCGCCTTCAGGCGTTCGCCGACGAGCGGGCCACGGTCCTGACCGCAACGGGAACCCGGGATATAGCACTGGAGCGGGTGCGCGAAGCCCGCGTCGTGTTCGAATTCCCCGCCAAGACCAAACAACGAGGATGACACAAGGGAGGCCTCCATGACCAAGAACAATCTGTACGATGCCCTCAAAGAAGTCGTCGCCGAGAAGAACCTCCCGATGTCGGTCCTGATCCAGGCCATCGAAGAGGCCCTGGTGATCGCCTACCGCAAGAATTTCGACTCGGAAGAGGACGTTCGCGTCACGCTCGAGGAGAGCAGCGGCGCCTTCCGGGTCATCGCACGGCGCACCGTGGTCGAGACGGAAGACGACATGGACGAGCCCGACCGGCAGTTCACCCTCGAGGAGGCGCGCGAGCTGAAGGAAGACGCCGCCATCGGCGACGTGGTGGAGGAGGACGTAACACCGCCCTCTTTCGGACGCATCGCCGCCCAGACAGCCCGGCAGGTCGTGAGCCAGAAGCTCAAGGAAGCTGAGCGCAGCATTATCTACAAAGAGTTCCAGGACCGCGTCGGCCAGGTCCTCTCGGGCAAGGTGCAGCGGGTCGAGCGTGGTCACGTATACGTCGAGTTCACCCGGGCCGAAGCCGTCATGCCGCCGCAGCAGCAGATCCCCGGCGAGGTGTTCCGGACGAACGACCGTATCAAATGCTATATCACCGAAGTCCGGTTCACGGTGAAGGGGCCGCAGATCATTCTTTCGCGGAGCAGCTCGAAGTTCGTCGAGAAGCTATTCGAGCAGGCCGTTCCCGAGATCGCCGACGGAATCGTCCAGATCAAGAGCAGCTCCCGGGAAGCGGGCCTGCGGGTGAAGATCGCCGTTCACAGCGGCGACGGGCGCGTCGACCCTGTCGGTGCCTGTGTTGGCCTCAAGGGCAGTCGTATCAAGGGCATCGTGGACGAACTGAACGGGGAAAAGATCGATATCGTCCGCTATAGCGAGAACCCGGTCGAATTCGTGACGAACGCCCTCAGCCCGGCCAAGGTGCTCGCCGTCACGGTGGGGGACGGTGGCCGGTCGGCCCTGGCGATCGTGGATCCGACGCAGCTCTCGCTGGCAATCGGAAAAGAGGGGCAGAACGTGAAGCTCGCCTCCAAACTGACCGGCATCAAGATCGATATCAAGACCGAGGCTCCGGCCGCTCCGGTCGCTCCGGAAACCGGCGATGAACCGCCGAGCGCCGTCTGAGGCGACCGGGAGGGAAAGGACATACATGCGACTACACGAACTCAGCAAGCAATACAACGTATCGAACAAGGATCTGGCCACGCTCCTCGGGAAGCTGGGCTTCCAGGTGAAGGAGCATCCTTTCACCTCGGTTTCGGATGAAATGCTGGAAGCCCTCAGGAAGCATTTCGAGAAGGGCAAAGCCCCGGCCGCCCAGCCTCAGGCGCCGGCGAAGCCCGTC
>DATCTT010000446.1:0-9782 GCA_036567845.1 Candidatus Ozemibacteraceae bacterium
GATGCCGGCGAGGATCTCCTGATCAACTACAACTTCGATCCCCAGGCCATCACGCGAGTCTCGATGTTCGACGTCCTCCAGGGCGCCGTCGCGCCAGCCGTGTTCAAGAACCGCATCGTGATCATCGGCGCAGCGCACTCGATGAGCGAAGAACGGCTGTTCACGCCGCTCGGCCGCCCCGAATTCCCCCCTTTCATCCACGCCGTCGTCGTCTCTAACTATCTCAGCGGCACGCCGCTGATTCCCAACACCCCCTGGCAGGGCCCGCTTCTGGCAACAATCCTGCTGGCCATCGCCGCGTTCATGCTCGCCCCGCACCTGCAGCCGCTGTCGTTCGGCCTGTTCAGCCTGCTGGGCACCTTTGGCCTGCTCGCCCTTTCCGCCGTCTCGCTGACGAAATCCGGCCGCGTCATCGACGTGACGGCGGCCATCGCGGCCATCGACCTGACTTTCGTCTTCGCGGTCGGCATGCGCTACTACATCGAGCAGTCGGACAAACTCCGCATCAAGAACGCCTTCCAGCACTACGTGACAGCCTCGGTCGTGAACGAGATCCTCAAAGACCCGGCAAAACTCAACCTCCACGGCGAGGAGCGGTGCCTCTCGCTCTTCTTCTCCGACATCGAAGGCTTCACGACGTTGTCGGAAGGCCTTTCCCCGCTCATCGTGGTCAACCTGCTCAACGAGTATCTGACCGAGATGACCGACATCATCTTCAAATACGACGGGCTTCTCGACAAGTATGAAGGGGACGCGATCATGGCCGTGTTCGGCGCGCCGGTCGACCAGGCCGATCACGCGATCCGCGCCTGCCGGTGCGCTCTCGACAGCCAGAAGGCGCTCGCGAAGATGCGTGAACACTGGCGGAGCGAGGGCAAGCCCGAACTGTTCGTGCGCATCGGTATCAACACCGGGGTCGTCGTCGTCGGGAACATGGGCTCCCGGATGCGTTTCGACTACACTTGCATCGGCGACAACGTGAATCTTGCTGCCCGGCTCGAGACCGCCAACAAGATGTTCGGAACAGGCATCCTGATCAGCGGGAATACGGCCGATCTGGTGCAGAACGCGATTCTCTGCCGGTTCCTCGGCATGGTCCGCGTCATCGGCAGGCAGCAGGCGGTTCCGGTTTACGAAGTGCTCGCACGCCTCGACGACGGGGACGGCGACCACCTCGACATCCAGCGCCACCGCAAGAAGGTGTATGAAGAGGCACTGCAGGCGGCTCTCGACCGGAACTTCGCCTCGGCTGTCACTACGCTGACCCAGTATCTGAGCTCGGATATCGAGGACCGGCCGGCCCGGCTGCTGCTCGAACGGTGCCGGCAGTATACGGTCACGCCCCCCCCGCCGGAGTGGGACGGCATCATGGCCCAGGATCAGAAATAGCATGGCGGGGGAGTTCCGGCTGGTGTATGATCGTGGCATGAGACGCCTGCTGCCGCTCGTTCTCCTTGCCCTCTCGCTCGGCCTTCTCCCGGCCAGCCCCGCCGACGCGTGGCGCAAATGGGAATACGTCCAGCCGCACGAACTCGAGATCACCATCCGGCCCGAGGCCGCCGAGATCGTTGCCGGCGAGGTCGCCACCTTCACCATCCGGGTCCGGAACCGCACCGACAAGACCGTCGATCTGCCGTTCGGAACCGGCCAGCGCTGGGACATGGTCGCATTCCACGAGAACACCCAGATCTGGCGCTGGTCAAACATGCTGCGTTGGGAAGAGGCCCCGCACACCATCCCGATCCGCGCCGACCGGCCGGAGACGGCCGAGCTGAGCTGGCGCACGGTCGACAGGCACGGGATGCCGCTTCCGCAGGGCATCTACCGGGTCCAGGGGATGGTCATGTGCTCGCCGCGCGCTCTCGTCACCAACGAGGCGGCCATCCGGCTGCTTCCCCCGGTCGAACGGAAGCAGGATGCATTGAAGGTGAAGATCGGCAGCTTCTTCGAGGTCCAGGTCCCGCATCTCATCGACAAACAGACCGTCGCCTGGCAGATCGAGTATGAGTACAACGACAACCGCATCGACCCCGTCGAGCGGCGATGCGACGACGTGAACGAGACGATCGTGTTCGTCGCGAAACGGGTCGGCCACGTCACGGTCCACCTGTATGCCCATCCCGAGTTCGCGCTCGTCGACCGTTCGCTCGAGCGGCGCACCTTCCGCGTCGACGTCGTCGAGCACGACTGACACTCCCAGACACCGGAGGCCCCCATGAGCAGCCCTCACACCAGCAAACGCACCATCGAAGAGCTGATGCTCGAGAAGCAGGTTCTTACATCCGACCAGCTCGACAAGGCGAAGAACATCCAGGCGCAGACCCTCGAACGGCTCGAGGACATCATCATCCGGCTCGGCTTCATGTCGGAAAAAGACGTGCTGGAGCTGTGGGCGGAGTTTCTCGGCGTCTCGGTCGTCGATCTGACCAACATCAAGGTCGACGCCAAGATTCTTTCGCTAATTCCCGAGTATCAGGCGAAACAGTACAAGGTCATCCCCTACAAGCGGAACAACAACCGCCTCACCGTCGTGATGGCCGATCCCTTCGACATCATGGCGCAGGACATGATCGCCTTCCTGACCCAGTGCAAGCTGGATGTGCTGATCGCCCCGAAAGCTCAGATAGAACTCGCTATAAAACAACTCTACTCGTGGGAAGGTTTCTCGGTGGCGGGCGAAGAGGCGCTTTCCGGCGGGGGAACCGGCGGAGAGACGGGCGTCGAGCTGGTGCGCCGCACATCCGAGGAGGGGCCGGTCGTCCAGTTCCTCAACGCGATCTTCAAGCAGGCCATCCTCAAGCGCGCCTCCGACATCCACGTCGAGCCCCGTGAAGACATTCTGCTGGTGCGGTTCCGCGTCGACGGCATTCTGCACGACGCCATGACCGGCCCCAAGAGCCTGCTCGCACCGCTGATCAGCCGCATCAAGATCCTCTCCCACCTCGACATCGCCGAACGGCGCCTGCCGCAGGATGGCCGCCTGAAGGTGAAGATGGAGGGCCGCGAGATCGACTTCCGCGTGAGCACCGTTCCCAGCCTGATCGGCGAGAAAGCAGTGCTGCGCCTTCTGCAGCGGGAGGCCTCGTTCGATCTCGACAACATCGGCTTCCTGCCCGAGGATCTGGACAAGCTCAAGGCCGTCATGGACGAGCCCTACGGCATGATCCTCGTCACCGGCCCCACCGGCGCCGGTAAGACGACGACGCTGTTCGGCATGCTGAAGTATTTCAACAGCACCGAGATCAATATCTTCACGATTGAAAACCCGATTGAGTATCGCATCGACGGCATCACGCAGGTCCAGACGAATGAGAAGATCAACCTCGACTTTGCCCAGGGGCTGCGGGCCGCGCTGCGCCAGGATCCCGACATCATTCTCGTCGGCGAGATCCGCGATCTGGAAACAGCCGAGATCGCGTTTCGGGCTTCGCTGACCGGCCACAAGGTGCTTTCGACGCTTCACACGAACAACGCCGCGGCATCGATCACCCGCCTCATCGACATGGGCGTGCCGGCCTATCTCGTGACGGCCGCCGTGCGCGCGGTCATCGCGCAGAAACTGCTGCATCGCATCTGCCCTCACTGCCGCGCCGAATACCGCCCCTCGCCCAAGACGATCCAGCGCCTCAAACTCCCCCCCAACAAGGTGATGGGCGCGAAGTTTTTCAAGGGAACGGGCTGCAAGCACTGCAACCAGAGCGGCGTCTACGGACGCCAGGGCGTGTATGAGGTCCTCATGGTGACCCCCGCCATCCGGGACGTCATCGTCGACGGCGGCGGCCAGGAAACTGCCATCAAGCGCGTCGCACGACTCGGCGGCATGAAGACCCTGCGCGAGATCGCGATCATGCGGGCCATCGAAGGTGCCTGCACGCTCGAGGAAGTGCTGTATGTTACCCCGTCGGATGACGAGGCACAGGGTCTCGGAGCTGCTGGCCTCGCCGCCGTTCTCGGCCGGGGTGTCGGAACCCCGCTCGTCGTGCCAGCGAACGTCACACTGCCAGCCGGCGTCCAGGAAATCGCTCCGGCAGGCGGCCAGGCCGGTCAGGGCCAGCTCGACATGAACGATCCGATCGTCCGCTCATTGATAGCGCGGATCGACGAGGAGTTCCTCTTCTTCACTGATGAGGAGCTCGCCACCAAGCTCCAGATGAGCCTGCTACAGGTGCAGGAGGCCCGGGGATCGCTGGGCCTCACGCGCGACCGGGAGGGCTTCCGGAAACGGTTCGGCCGGTATCCCGAGGAACTTGAGGAGGACGACGCCGTCGGCCTCGTCGAGGACGTTCAGGAGCGTCAGGGGCGCCTGCCCGAATTCCTGTTCGAGGATGCCGCATCCGGCGCCCTGTTCGCAGGCGTCATGACGAAGCATGCGCTGAAGCTGCTGTCAGGCCGTGTTACTGATCCCGAGCTGATCCCCGCGGCATTTTCCTCCGAGTTCTGCGCCGAGAGCGGCCTCGATCAGGCCGTCGCCTGGGCGGAGGGCAGCCGGTTCAAGCTCATCGACACCGTGCTCCCGGGCCGATACAAGCCCTGGCAGTTTGGCGAGGCCGAGACGTGGCTGGCTTCGGGCGAGCTGGCGGAGCGCACCCGGGAGGCCCTCGAGTGGCTCATCACGGTGAAGCTGGGATGCAGCCGCGGGGATCTGCCCCAGATGCTGACCGCAGAAGCCATGCGCGAGTGCGGCCTCGAATCCCTGCTCCGGAAACACGGGAACTCCGTCTTCAAGATGGTACAAAGTATATATCCTGGGATATTCCAGCCATGGCAGTTCGTCGACGAGGAGGCGGTGATCTGGTTCCGCGAGGACCGCTACGAGATCGCCCGGACGGCGACACGGTGGCTGATCGAGACGCGGCTGGCGATTCCCGTTGAGGAAGTGCCCAAGCGGCTCTCGCTGCGCGACTTCCATCAGAACAACCTGTCGAAGCTTCTCGACCTGTTCAACCAGAACCTGTTCCACGTCGTCGACAACGCCTATCCGAACAAGTTCAAGCCGTGGGAATATGCCGAGCAGGGCGACCTGTGGCGCGCCGCCGATGGTCTCGAGAAGGCTCGGGAAGCGACCCTGTGGCTGATCGACGAGAAGCTCCAGTGGGAGAAAGCGAAGGCGCCAACCCAGCTCACGCGTCGGCACTTCCTGAACAACGGCCTGGGCTGGATGGTCGGCACGCTGTTCAACCATTCGCCATTCATGGCGCTCGAGAACTGTTTCGAGGAGCTGAAAAACAACGAGATCTTCCAGAAGGCGCTGTTCGGCTATGCCCAGGAGGTGCGCGACATCACCACCCGCTGGCAGACTCTCGCCGAGAAGATCGCCCTGAACCATTTCGGGAAGGCGAAGTTCAAGGTGACGCTGCCGAACCTGAAGGTCGCCCCGATCGTGCCCGAGACCGAGAGCATTTACTATAATGCCGCGAATCAGATCGAATATGTGCCGCAGATCGTCGTCGCCAAGCTTAGCGCCTACGACGATTTCAGCGATTTCTCGAACTGGGTCCCCTACTGTGACAGACTTCTCTACTGGGTTCTGGCCGATGACCGTGCGCCAGGCTACGCCCCACCCTCGCACCCGAAGGTCAAGCTGGTCTTCGTCGAGAGCCTGATCGGCGGCCTGCGGACCAAGGGGCTGCTGGACGTCGTCGAAAAGGTCAACGCTCTCAAGACGTCGTTCGACCGGCTCCTCGACCGCAAGGCCCCCGCCGGCATGTAACCGCAGCCACGGCCAATTTCGATTCGCTTTTCCCACGCAGGGGCGGGGTTGAAACCCGCCCCTGCGTCAGTATATATAATATTATTCTTTGTGTCTCGGTGTCTCTGTGATGTCCCTCGTATCCAGTCACCCTTTGCGTGCGAGGCCGCGGCGGACGAGATCGTTCACGGCAAACGAAGCGACATCGTCGGCATACTTCCCCGGGCCGAACCCGGCGTCGTAACCCAGCTCCTTGGCCAGTTCGTGGGTGATGCGCGGGCCGCCGCAGACCAGTACGACCTTGTCGCGCAGTCCCTCAGCCTCGAGCAGCTCAACCAACTCGGTCAAATTCTGCACGTGCACGTTTTTCTGGGTGACGGTTTGGGAGACCAGCAGCACATCGGCCTTCAGCTCGACCGCCTTCTTCACGAATTCTTCGTTCGGCACCTGGCTGCCGAGGTTGTAGGCCTCGATCATCTCATACCGCTCGAGGCCGTAATGGCCGGCGTAGCCCTTCATGTTCATGATCGCGTCAATACCGACCGTGTGGGCATCGGTGCCCGTGCTGGCGCCGATGATGACCACCTTGCGGCCGATGCGGTCACGGATGAACTCGTTCGTCTCGGGCATGCTCATCACCTGGTTGTCGACCGTGTGCACCTTGATCGCCGTGAAATCGACCGCATGCTCGCAGGTGCCGTAGACGATGAAGAACGTGAACTGGGCATCGAGGCTCTTGTGGAAAACGACCTGCGGCTCTCGCAGCCCCATCCTCTCGGCAAGCTGAGCGGCGGCGGCGGCCGCGCGATCGTCATCGGCGAGGGGCAGGGTGAATGACACCTGCACCTTACCGTCGTTCATTGTGTCGCCATAGGGTTTGACACGGGTTAAATCGAGGGTCTTGTCGAAATCCTTCTTCGATGTCGAATACAGGCCGCTGCTCATGATTTCTTCCCTCCCAGCATCAGATCGATGAACGGGTTAACGTAGGCGGTGTCCTTCTCCACGACGCCTTCGAGGCCTTTGCCTCCGTTGACCGGTCGTTTCACGCCCGCGAATTTTCCCTTCTCGAGCGTCTTGAACAGGCCGTCGCGTTCGATCTCGCCGAGCAGCCGCGCGGCGTTTTCCAGGACCGTATGCGCGCGCTGCTCGATGATGCCGCCCTTCTTGAATTCGATCTCATCGCCGAGACCTTCCATCGTACTAAATATATATCGTGCGTTTTCAAGTGCAAGATACCGGTCGGACATGAACGGCGTGTGGATCGCCTCGGTCAGCATGCCCAGCAGGCAGATGCGCTGGTTCGTCATCGTGGTGACCATGTTGAACAGGGCATCCTGCACGTGGCCCCGGAAGATGTTCCCCGTCATGAACTTGGTCGGCGGCATGTATTTGAGAGGGGCGCGCGGGAAGATCTCGCGGGCCATCTGCGCCTGCGCCAGCTCGTAGAGGAAGCCCTTCTTCAGCTCGGGATCCATCTCGAAGGCATGGCCCAGTCCCATCTGCTCCTCGGGCAGACCGGCGAGGACGGCGAACTGCTCGTTGATGAACTGGGAGGCCAGCACAGTGTGCGCCGCCTCGAATGCGTCGTCGGTGGTCAGGTAGTTGTCCTCACCGGTATTGATGATGACACCGGCGAATCCGTTGATGATGCGGGAGAAATACTGGTCCACCATCGTGCGCTGCATGTTGATGTCGCGGAACAGGATGCCATACAGAGCGTCGTTAAGCATGACATCAAGCCGCTCGAGAGCGCCCATAGCGGCGATCTCGGGCATGCACAGGCCAGAACAGTAGTTGCAGAGCCGGATGTACCGGCCGAGTTTTTCGCCTTCCTCGTCGAGGGCGGCACGCATGAGCCGGAAGTTTTCCTGCGTGGCGTAGGTGCCACCGAACCCTTCGGTCGTGGCGCCAAATGGCACGTAGTCGAGCAGACTCTGGCCGGTGGTGCGAATGACGGCGATGACGTCGGCACCCTGTTTCGCCGCGGCGCGGGCCTGAACAATATCTTCATGAATATTTCCGGTGGCAACGATCACATACAGGAGCGGCCCCGACTTGTCGCCGACGGCGCGCAACCGGTCCTCGCGGCGGGCCCGATTCGCCCGGATCCGCTCGACGGTCGCGCGGGCAAGATCCGTCACCTTCGCCCGGACCTCGAACAGATCGCCCATTGGAAGCGCGGCCAGGTCGAGCTCGCCCTTCGCTGTGCGTTCGGCGATCTGCTGGGGCGCCAGGCCGGTTTTCAGGACCGCGTTGCCAATCGCGTTCGCGGCACCCATAGCCAGCTTTCCGGCTTTCTGTAAGTGTGCAACCACGACATTCGGCAACGGCACCTCTTCGGCGTCAATGCCGTCCACGCCCAGGAGGCGCAGCACGGCACGCTCGACGGTCACCGTCGTGTGCCGGTCGATGAACTTCTGGGTGTCGAGAGCGATCTTGTGTGCAAGTTCGCGCGCCTCGGCGACCCGTTTCGGATCGAGATTCAATTTGCTTTGTGACATCCGATGCACCCTTCCCTTCCGTGTTCAGCCGCGGAGCTTCGCCCGTGCCAGCTCGAGGAGCTCCCCGTCAAGACCGAGCAGCTCAGCCACCCGCACCGCATCGCGCGGCGGCGGGTTGTACCACTCGACCCGTTCGAGACGATAATTCATGTATTCCTGCAACTGGTCGAAACTCCGCTCTTTCTGGATATCGAGCCTGCTTCGAAGCTCCTCGAAGTCGGCCCGCTTCAACCCGATCACCTGATAATGTCTCATCCCCTTCCCCACCACGTTGCCATAATGGGTCGAGGCGAGACAGAAGCCATTATACCGCGAGACGTATTCGAGCAACGCCCTCATGAGCGCTTCACCCTCCTCTGGGTTTGTCCCGCGCGCAAACTCGTCGAGCACCGCCAGGCCCCTTCCATGCCGCATCAGATCGAGCAGACGCTGGACTTCGGCCACCTCGGCACCGAACGTGCTCAGCCCCTGCTGAACCGACTGGAGATCATCGGACAGATAGAAAAGATACGCCAGCGGCGGCATCACAAGCCGCGCGGCAGGGACAAAAAAGCCGCACATTGCCAGCGCCGCGTGGAGCGTCACCGTCGCCAGCACGACGCTCTTGCCACCCATGTTCGCCCCGGTGATGACGTTCGCGCCCGCCCCCAGCGCGATCGAGACTGGGATGAACGCCCGCCCTCGGCCGGCGAGCTCGGCAGCTACCATCGGGTTGACGGCGTCTTCCAAGAGATATTCCTTCGTATCTTCACGGAGCTCAGGCCGGACGGCGTTCAGCTCGAGAGCCAGGAGGACCTTCGCCAGCAGGAAGTCGAATGTTCCGACGGCGGCGACACAGGCGTTGAGCGCCGGCAGGGAAGCGCGTAGTCGGGTCGTCAGGGTGCGGCGCACCTGCTCCTCGGCCTCCCGTTCCCTGACCGCGAGCTCGCGGCGTCTCTTCATGCGTGTTTCCCGGCTTTCCGGGGTTTCACCTGCCTGCCCATTCAGCAGTTCCCGTTCGATGCGCTGCTTCTCCGCACGGATGGCGGCCAGTTCCGGCGCATACGCATCGGCGAGGAAAAACGACCGAGTCACCGGCGGATCGGGATTCAGGGCCGTTACAACCCCTGAGACGTCGGGAAGCTCCATCCGCGCATCAGAAAGAGCGCAGGCAGCGGCCAGGGGCCGGAGATCGCCGGCATTGATGGCGAAATTCTTCAGTTCAAACAGGTCGACCTCGTCGAGGATGCGGCCCTCTTCCCCGAGTCGCCCGAGCGTCCCCCGGATCTCCTTGAACCGCTCCAGCACCACCCGCACATCATCGATCCAGAAACGGTTGGTCTGGCACCAGTCCAGCAGCCGCCCCACCGCATCCAGCTCACGGTTCAGCGCCTCCAGCTCCGTCACAGGAAAGGGCGCAACCGCCTTCTTTCGCTCGCGACCGAACGGCGTGAGCGGCGCACACCGCCCCATCAGCCAGGAAAACCCGATCCGCTCTTCCTGTTCCCGCCTAAATCCCGGCAGCATACCAGCCTCCGATCACATCCACAAGCGGCAAAGGGACGGCCGCAGACAGGGCCTCCATGACGGCGGTGGCGGCATCCGGGCCG
>DATCTT010000447.1:0-1976 GCA_036567845.1 Candidatus Ozemibacteraceae bacterium
AAGGTGCAGCCCTTCACCCTCGTGGGCGCCACGACCCGCGAAGGCGACGTCGCCGCCCCGCTGCGGGGCCGGTTCGGCGTCGTTTCGCGTATCGACTACTATACAATCGAAGAGCTCACCGCTCTACTGCACACCGTCGCGAAACGGCTCTCCTACCCCATCGATGAGGCGGCGGCAGCCGAGATCGCGCGACGTGCCCGGGGAACCCCCCGCGTGGCGATCCGACTGTTCAAGCGCATGCGTGACTTCGCGCAGGTCGAGCAGCACCCCCGAATCGATCTCGAAACGGTCGATCGAGGCATGACCCTGCTGAAGGTCGACCGGCTGGGCCTCGATTATGTCGACCGGCGCATTCTCGAGGTGCTGCTCCGCCGGTTCGACGGCGGCCCGGTCAGTCTCGACACCCTGGCCGTCTCGGTCGGGGAGGAACCCGACACCCTTTATGACGTGTATGAATCGTTTCTGATACAAATCGGTTTTCTCGCCCGCACCAATCGCGGGCGCGTTGCGACGAGACACGCCTGGGAATACATGGGACTCAAACCACCTGCCGCCCTTCCGACGGATTCCCAGCCGCGTCTTTTCGACGGCGAGTAAAGCGCGTTTGAGACAACTGCCGACCATCCCCGGTATTGCGTAAAAGATACCGGTTCTGCTACAATGTCCCCATCATAATGCAGGTTGCGAACGGGCGGCACCGCCCCGATCGCCCGGAGGATTCATGAGCAGACCCATTCCATTCCATCTGGTGTTCCTCATCGCCGCTTGTGCCGTTTCCCTGCTGCTCGCTGGCTGCGGCGGAGGTGGCAGTGGCGTGGCAATTCCACCCGACGACACCCCCGAAGCGGCCGTCCATGAACTGGTCGCCGCCTGGCGCGCTGGAGCAGCAGCACCGATCATCGGTATCGACACGAGCGGGCGGGCGGCGGTCGAGCCTCTTGCCAGCTCGACGACGGTCGCGACTCTCACCTTCCGGGACCTAAGCGGGAACAGCTGGGATTTCTACGTGGAACAAATCACGCGGGTGACGTCAACCCTGGCCAAAGTCCGCACACGCACCTCGTTCGGCTATACCTCGAGCGATCCATCGGCTTCGATGGCCTACATCACCTTCGTGATGGTTCGCGATCAGGGCCGCTGGTATCTGAGCGATCTGATAGTCGAGATGCCGGCCGTCATCATCACGGCGGAAAACGCCATCGAAGGGTATCTGAATGAGAAGGGCCAGCCGGATGTTCGGCTCCAGGGCGCCAGTGTCGTCTTGTATCAGGGACAAACCGAGATTGCGCGCACCACGACAGATGCGAATGGATATTATAAATTCACAAATCTTTCCCCGGGCACCTATACGCTGGTTTTCGTCGGAGGCGGATACGAAACGCTGACGATCACCGGCGTGGTCGTTGCAGAGTGAAATACACCGATAACCGGCACGCTTTCCTGAACACGAAGGAGTTTTGAGATCATGAAGAGGATGTTTCTCCCCCTGGCCGTCGTCACCATCATCATGTCGATTCTGCTCATCGGTTGCGGGGGCGGAGGAGGAGGTGGAAATCCCATCGCACCGACGACCACCGCGCAGCTCGTTTCCGTGACCGGCCAGGTTCTCCCCCCGAAAAGCGGGGTGAAGGTTTTCCTGTACCAGTCCGGGGCCGCGGAAATGGCAGGTCTTGCCGAACAGTATGCCGCGAAGGCTTCGGTGCGCAGCCAGCTGCTCCCCTCCGTCAGTCCGACGGATGAGTGGAGCACGACAACGGATGGACAGGGCTACTACCGGTTCGATAACGTCCCGGAAGGGGAATACACCCTTCAGGCCGAGAACCCGGACACCCGGCAGCGGGCCGTCATCACCAAACTCATTCTCTCCGCCGTCAAGGGCGCCGTGACGACGCAGAATGCCGAACTCCAACCGACCAGCGATATCGCCGGCAAGATCACCGTGAGCGGGTATACCGGCTCGCTCGCCGGCGGCCGCG
>DATCTT010000448.1:0-8005 GCA_036567845.1 Candidatus Ozemibacteraceae bacterium
CATCAGCAGCCGGGCCAGTTCGGCATAGGCGGTGTCGCCGTGGTCGTTCGTGATCTGGCGGCACAGCTTCTTCACACCCGCAAGGTCTCCCAGGGCCTGGCGACACTGGGCAAGCCGGAACAGGGCCTCGGCGCGCTCCTCGTCAGCCGGCTGGCTTTCGAGAATGCCGCGATAGATCTCGGCCGCCTCGGCATGCTTGCGCGACTCGATCAGGCAGTCGCCGAGCATGAAGCTCGCGAGACTGCGCTGGCCGGCGATTTCGGCGGATTCGACGGCTTTCTGGAGGTTGCGGATGGCTCCGTCGAGATCACCGGCAGAGCGCTGTTTGATCGCTCGTTCCATGCTCTCCGTGGCAGCAGGGCCCGCAAACAGGGAATCGGGCGCAGCAAAGCCCAGACACACCGCGACGGCGGCAGGAAGCAGCAGGGCGCCCGTGAGGGAAAAGCGGTCGTTCCGTTCGTGATTCATGCTTCGGCATCCTCTTCGAATGCGGTTTCGATCAAACCGGACAGATAAAATAATGCACCAAGCGCCAGGGAAGCAAGCAGAACCGTCAGAAGCACGGTACGGAAGCCTCCGGGGGCCAGTTCCGAAACGGGCGCCAGGCAGACAACCGCCCAGCCCGGCAGGCGGTGCCGCTCACTGCCGCGAAGAGAGCGCCAGGCAGCGACATACGAAGTCCCGGTCAGCCGGATCTCCCGCTCGCCGTCTTCCCCCTCGAGCGCGGCCGCCACGAGTGGATTCGTGTGCCGCATGTTGACCTGGCTGACCACGACAGACGGGCGGTGATGGCCGATCACGACCCCCTCCTCGTCGGTCACGATCAGCATCGAGCCTGGTGTCAACCGGGCGGTGCCAGCCAGATCGCAGAGGAAGCCCAGATCGACCCGGGCGGTCAGGAGGCCGGCGGGTTCCCGGGTTGCATCCCGGAGCGGGACTCCAGCCATCCAGAGAGGGCGGCCGATGCTCTCGTCGAACAGCGCCGGACCGGCATAGAATGGGCGGTTGCCGCGCAGACCGCGGCGCCACCAGCCTCCGCCGAACGCGGCAACCCCGCCGATCTCGGAAACGCCCGTCAGTTCTTTCCCGTCGAGACTGCGGATCGAGACAGACCGAATCAGATCACGATCGTTCAGGGTTGCGGCGAGCAGGCGGCCGCTTTCCTGGGGGTCGGGCAGGATGATCCCGCCCCAGCCGAACGCCAAGTCGAGGAATCTGCCCGTCGTGATCAGGGAGGGTTCGAGGCAGGAGGTGAAAAATGCCGCGACATCGACCCAGGTCGGCAATCCGGAGTCGCTTCGCCCGGGCGGCAGCGCAGGCGGTTCGAGGGTCTCGGGAATCGGCAGCAGCTCGAGAAGTGCCAGCAGGCCGGCATCGTAAAACCGGCGGCGCAGGGCGGCGAGGTGATACTCGAACACCGGGGCGGCCGATTTCCAGGCCGCCACGAACTCCCGCAGGCCATCCGGCTCCGCGGGCGTTACCCGGGCGGCGGTCGAGGTATATGCCAGATCCGAGATCGTGGTGAGCAGGGCCGAGTTCGCGCGTTCCGCGAGTTCGGCGGCAGGGCCGAATCGGTGCATGCCACGCAGTTCCGGCAGTCGCGACAGCAGCTGGAGGGCATCCGCAGCTCCCGTCAGCGCCGTCCGGATTTCCGTGACGGCGAGATCAGCGGTGACCGCGACCTGGCGCCGGGCGGCTTCGTCACGTGCGTTGCCGTCTTCGCGCAGGAAGTCCCAGGCAAGCCAGACAACCAGCACCGCCACCAGGCCGACGATGCCCTGGACAAGGGTGACGGCGCCGGTCATGCGGCTGGAGCGAGGTTTGTTATCCGAAGGGGAGTTCATCTGCACCCTCAGCGATTTGCTGTTTCATGCCGATAAATCGAGTAGGGATTGTTGGAAATCGATGTAACAGGAGGTAACGCCATGCTGTGCCCGCAATGCAGCGCCCCGATGGTCCAGAAAACGCATGCCGGACGCCAGTCCCCGTATTTCACCCTCAACTGCACCCACTGCAAGTTCGTCATTTTCTATCGCGGTCGGATCCAGCAGGAGGAGTAAACGGCGCCTCGATGATGCTTCGGGCCGCTTCTTCCCTGGTGTTCATCACCTTCAGCAGGCGATCCGCGTTGGTCACGCGCAACACGTCGCGAACCACAGCCGACGGCCCCGTCACGATCAGACGGCCGCGCGCCTTGTCGAGCTGCTTGTGAAGCCCCAGCAGCAGCCCCAGGCCGGATGAATCCATATAGGTGACGCGCCCAAGGTCGATGACCAGGTGCGACAGTCCCGTGGAGAGGGCCATCGTCACCGCGTCTTTCAGCTTACCGAGCGTGTAGACATCGATCTCTCCGTCGGCAACGATCGTCACGATCCCGAGAACCTGCTCGGCGTTTATCTGCAGCCGGCTCATATCCAGCCTCCCATCGCGCCTCAAGCGTACCGTACGCGCCCCCCTTTTGCAACCGCCACGCACCTCGATGAAGCGGGCGAATCTGAATTCACAACAAAGGCAAAAGGTTCCCTTTCTTCATGTGCCTTCTGTTGTCCTTCATGTCTTCGTGTCTTGGTGTTTAAAAAAGGGTCTCCGTGTCTCCATGCCTCTGTGGTCCATTCTCTCTCGTGCCTTCGTGTCTTTTTGAGGAAGCTGACTTCTGGCAGGGGGGCGGCGTTGTCAGGGGGGGGCAGGCATGCTACACTGCGACCGCTTTCTGCAGGTGATGCGGATGGCCAGCATTTTCCCGGAGGCTTTCCCGTGGCGCGCACAACAAACGTCCGGACGTCCGACGTCCTGCTCATCCTGTTCAGCTCGTTTCTCCTGTCGGTCGGCCTGGTCTGTTTCACCGCGCCGAACAAGATCGCCTCGGGCGGGCTGACCGGCCTCGCGACGGTTCTGTATTTCGCAATCGGCACCCCGATCGGAACGGTCGTCCTCATCGGCAATCTCATCCTGCTCGGGATCCAGGCTAAGCTGGTCGGCACCGGGTCGGTCTGGAAAACGATCCTGTCGGTTGTCGTCTCTTCCGTGCTCACGGATCTGATGATGGGCCCTCTCAACATCGCCCCGCTCGCGAAGGATCCGCTGCTGGCCTGCCTTTACGGGGGCATTCTCGGGGGAATCGGTGTTGGGATAACGTTCCGCGCAGGCGGAACGACGGGCGGTATTGATATCGTGGCGCTGATCCTGCATCACCGCTGGCACATTCCCATCGGTGACACGATCCTGGCTGCCAACTTTCTGATCACACTGATCGCGGGCGCCGTCTTCGGCCCCGACCTGGCACTCTACGGCCTCATCACTGTCTTTTTCAGCGGCCGGGTCATCGACACGGTGCTTGAGGGCATGTCGGTCTACCGGTCGGTTCTCATCATCTCGAAACAGTCCGACGAGATCGCCTGGGCCATCATCGAAGAGTTGCACCGCGGCGTGACGCGGCTGGACGGACTGGGCATGTACACCAGCCGCCCGACCCATATCCTGCTCGTGGCTGTGCGGCGTCAGGAGATGCCAACGCTGCGAAGCCTCATCCACGAGTTCGATCCCAACGCCTTCGTCATCGTCGGCGAGACGCGCCAGATTCTCGGAAAGGGCTTCATCGACCTCGGCGAGCAGGTACGCCGCGAATCCGCCGCCTGACCCATCCAGGGCTCCATTTCACCATAGAGGCACGGAGACACAGAGGAACGAACACGGGTTCCCCACCAAAATCATTAAGACACGAAGAGTGGCAAAAGTTCTTTCAGGAAGAAGTCTTTGTGCCTGGTATGCTGGAATCTCTGAAATCACCACAAAGACACAAAGGGATATATTTTCTGCAATTTTCGTGCCTTGGTGGCTTTGTGGTGAAAAGAGCCTCTGTGACTCTGCGCCTCTGTGGTTCGTTCTCCTTCATGCCTGATGGTGAAACTGCTTTTTACCGGCGGGCGGTTTTCTTCTTCGGAAGGGCGGCGGCGAGACGCTCGGCCTCGTCAACCATGTCGGACAACAGACCGATGCCGGCTTTCCAGAAGGCGGGTTTCGTAATGTCCATACCCAGGCGCTTCGTCAGTTCTTCGGGGCTTTCCGAGCCGCCCGCGGCAAGCAGCTCCATATATTTCGGGACGAATGCCATTCCCTGCTTCCGATACAGCGCATACAGCGAGAGCACGAGCAGTTCGCCGAAAGCATAGGCATAACAATAGAACGGGGAGTGGATGAAATGGGTGATGTAGCACCACCAGCGCCGGTAGCCCGGGGTCAGCTCGACTGAATCCCCGAACATCGCCCGGTTCGCCTCGATCCAGAGGCCGCTCATCTGGTCCGCCGTCAGCTCGCCCTGGTCGCGGCGCGCCGCATGGAGCTTCTGTTCGAAGCGGGTCATGCAGACCTGGCGGAACACGGTGGCGAAAGCATCCTCGATCTTGCCGCACAGCAGGGCAAGTTTGACCTCGGGCTTTTTCTGCCGCTCGAGCAGCTCGTGAAACACGAGCATCTCGCCGAACACGCTCGCCGTCTCGGCCAGCGTGAGCGGGGTGTCCGACTGGATGTATCCTCGTTCCTGTGAGAGATACTGGTGGATGCCATGGCCGAGCTCGTGGGCGACGGTGCTCACATCCCGAAGCCGCTCGCTGTAATTCACGAGAATGTAGGGATGGGCATCGGGCGTGCCGGGCGCGCTGAACGCCCCGCCGCGCTTTCCCGCCCGCAATTCGGCGTCGATCCAGCGTTTGGCAAAGAACGTCTCGGCGATCAGACCGGCTTTCGGAGAAAACGCCCGGTAGGTCGAAACAACCAGCTCACGGCACTCGTCCCAGGTGCAGCCCGGCATTTCCGAGGAAACCGGGGCATACCGGTCGTAGTCATACAGCTTTTTGAGACCGAGCAGCCGGGCCTTCAGCCGGTAATACCGGCCGACCATCGCGGTGTTCGCGTCGCAGATGCGCAGCAGGGTGTCGACGGTTTTCGCATCAATCTCGTTCGAGAGGTTGCGGCTGGCCATCGGGTGGGGGTAGCTGCGCAGCCGGTCGATCGTCGCGTGATCCTGCACCAGGGTGTTGAACATGAAGGTCAGGGGCCGCATATGCATCTCGAACCCCTCGGTCAATCCCTCCGCGGCAGCGCGGCGAACCCCGCGATCGGGGTCATACAGCATCGCCAGAGCCTCCTGCTCGGTCAATTCTCGGCTCTTTCCCTCGATCTTCACCGGGAACTTCATCGCCCCAAGCGTCTCGTCGAACAGGCGGACGAAGGCGCGCGAGCCAGTGTTCTCCAACTCCTCCACGATGCGTTCCTCAGGCTCAGACAGCACGTGCGGCCGGTATCGGCGGGCCGCCTCGAGGAAGTGGCGCCACCGCGCGACGGCTTTGTGGGCAATCAGAGCCGCCGCAGTTTTGTCGTCGAGAGCGCACCATTCGAGCATGAAGAACAGGAGGTGGGTGTGGACTCCCGTCGCCCGTTCCTGGACGCTCTGCATCAGGCGGCCATATTCGGGGTTCTGGGTGTCGCCGGAAAACAGCAGGTTGGCGTAGATGGCCGGCCGGTCGCGCAGAACCAGGATTTCCTCGTATTCCCGCACCGCCTCGGCCAGCTTCGGTCCGGTGAGACCGCATTTCAGGGCGCCTTTCCAGTTCCTTCCGAAGGCTTTTGCACGGCTCTCGGCCTGCTTCAGGTCGCGCCCGATCCGGGGGTCGGAGGGCGAGGCATACAGATCACCCAGGTTCCAGCACACGCCGGCCGCCGAGTTCGTCGGGATGGCCGCTTTCTTTGCTTTCATCGTTCGTCGCTCTTTCATATATATTTATCAGTATTATTATTCATCACGCCCAGCGGGCGGGCGTTCACTTCCCGATCAGGGGCTTGTCGAGGTTTTGTTCGGACACGGCATCGGGCGCGATGTCATCGGCGGGACCGGGCCTCCCGGAGGGAGTCTTCTCTGCGGCTTCGCCGGTCTTTCCGGGAGCGGACGCGTCGGCCGCATCCGGGACGGGGATGGAGGGGGCCTCGGCCGGGATCACGTTCGCAGGGGTCGAGCCATCGAAGCCGTTCATCATGCGCAGCTTCACGACCCGCTTCAGATAGACGCTCTGTTTCGAAAGCGGCATGAACACCTGTTTGGAAACGGCCTGCCAGATCAGCTCCATCTCGATCAGGGCCTCGCGTTTCCGGCCCTGGTCCTCCAGCACGTAACTGCGGCCCATGCGCGCATCGAGGGAGCCGGGGTCGAGTTTCAGGGCATGTTCGAAATCGGCCAGCGCCTTCTCCGGCGAGTGTTTCATCAGATGGATGCTGCCGCGGCTGATATAGCGTTTGGAAAGGAACGGGCTTTTCGACTCCCCCTTCGGGTCGGCGATCTCGAGCCCGCGCGAGATGTCGGCCAGTGCACGGTCGAAATCCCCGGCATGCAGCAGCAGATCGCCCCGCTCGAGATACCCGCCGGCATACTCCGGCCGCATCGTGACAACCCGGTTCATATCCTCAAGGGCCTGGTCATACCGGCTCTTGAGGGAACTCGCCTTGGCGCGGCATTCATACGCCGAACTGAGCTTCTCCCCCGTGAGCCCCCCGAACGTGATAGCCCGCGTCGAGAACCGGATGGCCTGGTTCAGATCCTCTTTTTTCAGGGCACTCCATGCGACATCGAGGTCGCTCTCCCCATCGAAAACGCAGCCCGAGATGCCAATCGCGAAGATGAAGCCGAAACAGACCAGAAGCAGCCTGGCAGAGCCATGTACGGATGTCGCGCCCATCACCGTTCACCATCCTTCCCGGGTTCAGCACCGGCCTCGCCGGCGTCTTCGGAATCGCCCTCGTCCTCGTCCGCCTTGTCCTCCGCCTCTTCCTCCTCGCCTTCGTGACGAGCCCCAGGTTCGTCATCGCGCAGGCAGACGGCGGTCAGGATCAGCATGATCGCGGCATCGAGCAGCACGCAGAACGCCCACATGAAGCCGGACATGCCGCCCCCGTAGGAGCGCACCTGGCCCATCGCCAGAAACGTCTCGATCCCCCTGCCGGCCAGGATGCCGCCGTAATAATCGAGCGGATCGAACCAAGGCTGGGCAAGGCCGGTTCCGGCAAGCTGACCGAGCCAGAAGACCGCGATCAGCGGAAACGACCAGCGCCACGCCTGGGCGTTCGATTCGTCGAAATTCCCGGCGGGAATCGGCCGAACCCTGTGGAACAGCCAGCCGATGATTCCGGCACAAGCGGCCCCGTGGAATATCACGACAAATCCGATCCAGTAGCGGAGCCAGCCGGCCGCCACCCCGACCAGCAGCGCCACGCCCATGGCCGTCAACACGTTTCTGAAATGATTCACCGAACTCTCCTCGTTCCCGTTCGTGACGGGTTGATCACCGACAGTGTACCAGAACTCACTCCCTCGCAAACAGCCCCGCGCGCTCCGCTGTCACCGCCTCCTCCGGACGCCGCTCGAGAAACGCCCGGAACTCGCGTTCGGCATTCTGTGCCGAAGCCTCCAGAAGGAAGCCGCGGGTCAGCTCCACGACACCCTCACCGGGAATCACGCAGCCGAGAGCGTAACACGTCTGCTTCCCGCGCTTCGACGGAACCACCGAAAGACCCGCCATCCGGTCGAGTGAGACCACCCGCACCCGCTCGGTCGAAAAGAGGCTGCGATGAATCCGGTACAGATACCCGTCCCGGCGGTCAGCGACGTAGAAATATTCTATACTTTTCGATATATGTATCACGAGCGTCCAGACCAGATAGACGGTGGCGAGAATCGTCAGACGCTCATGCCAGTGCGGGATCCCGACCAGGATGAGCCCCGTGCCGAGAAGCGTCAGGGCGGGGATAACGGCGATCAAAAGCATCGCGGTCTTCTCACTGCCCCCGACAGGGTCGAGCACGAAAAAATCCCGGGGGAAATGTTCGCAGCTCCGTCGGAGAGAGTGTTTCCACGGCACGAGAAGCGACCAGAGGCCATAGCCGACAGCGATAAACGCCGCGATCGCGGCAATCCAAAGCCCCTCGGCCAGCCTGGTTGGGGAAAGCTCCGAAACCAGCA
>DATCTT010000449.1:0-6287 GCA_036567845.1 Candidatus Ozemibacteraceae bacterium
AGCCGTGGCGTGTACGGTGCCGTTTCGAGGCCGAGACCCAGATGGAATCGACCCCACTGCCGCGATGTATTGCCGGTGGCCGCGCTGCGCCGCCGGACGGGGTAGGCGGTCGCGAAGGGTATGCCGAGTTTCTGCGGATGCTCGAGGATCCCGATGCGGATCCCGACGAGGTGGAGGACATGCTGGAATGGGCTGGCGGCGAGTTCGATCCCGATGCCTTCGATCCAGCGGCGGCAAACCGCCGCCTGGGGACCATCACCAGAAAATTGGCAGTCTGACCATCGGACAGGCGCGGCATGCCCCCCCGAGGGATGATATACTGGCGCCCCATGTCTGAACGCCCCCTCGTCCACGACCGGGAACGCCGGCTTCTCGCCCCCGTTCCGCCTCCCACCGGCATCGTCGCCGCTGCGTGGTTTTTCTTGCTCGTTCTGCCACTCCTCTGGCTGCTGGTCTGGGTGAACCGCTGGCTCGATGCTGAGGAGCGGTGGCGGGAGCTCGTCGCCCGGCGTTCGATGATGAACGAGATGCAGGAACTCCGGCCTCGGCTGATTCCGGCGAAACGCCTGGAAGAGACTCTGCGGGCGATCGAAACCGATCTTGGCTTCCCTGCCGTCCGGGGCGGGGCCTCCTGGATGGCCGCATCGGGAACTCCGGGCCTCGATGCCACCAGGTTGGGCCGGGAGCTGCGAGAAGCTTGTCGGCGCAGGATCGGCTGTGAACCCGTCTTTCTTCTCACCGCCGGCGCCGATGGCCGTGCACCCGATCTTTCGATCCGTTCCGGGCTGATGGCTGGTGCCAGGCCCCGACCCGTGACTTGGCTGCCGCTCTGGCTCTCCATTGCCGGCTGGCCTGACCGGAATGTTTGGATCGAGGATGATGACACCCGCCGTCTTCGGCGCCGATGGGCTGGGGTAACCGGGAAAGAGGAGTTGGATCGGCGTCGTGCGGGCCTTCTGACCGGCCTGTTTGGGGGTGATCCGTTTGTTGGTGGGGCGTGGGGGCTTGCCCAGCCGTTCATCCGCATGCGGCCGGGCGGCGGGGCGTTCATTGCCATCGCGAATTTCGTCACGGCCCGGCCCGGTCCCGTTGCGGCCGTTCTCGGCGGCTATGTTGCCGTGTTCCGGGCATCGGAGCTGCCGATGCGGTTTCTCCTCGAACCTCTGCTAACGAGACCCGGCGGAGGTGTTGCGGGGCGATTCACGGTCATTCCGGCGGAACGCCAGACCCACAGTCATCTCACCCTCACGTGCGGCGCGCCGGCTGAACTCCTCCAGAACTGGTGTCAGAGGCTTGGGCAACGCCCCTTCAGTCTCGTTCTCCGTCGGGAGCGGGCCGCCCTCCGCCACCCGTTCCGAGACTGGCAGCCGTGGCTCAGGTTGCTTTTCCACGCGATCACGTTTGGGAGCGGCCTCTTTCTGCTGCTGAAAGATCGGGGTGCAACCCTGCCTCTGAATATCCGTGGCCAGCTTGCCGTCGCGGTAGGCGTGGCGACGGTGTTGCCGCTCCTTGCCGGAGGTGGGGTGCTGACCTCATATCTCGAGTTCCGGCGTGAGATCGACCAGGAGCTCAGAAGCAGGGCGGTCGCCGAGCGGCTTGAACTGCTGGAAAACGGACTGAACGGCCATCTCGAATCGATGAAACAGCGGATCGGCCGGCTCAAAGAAAAAATAGCATTCAATATTGATATTGGGCCGGAAGGGGCCGCCCGCCTTCTCAGCCGGATCCGCCGGCGCGTTTCCGCCCAGATGGCGCTTTTGATCACCGCCGACGGCCGAGATGCCTTCGATGCCGATGCCGGATTGTCTGCAAAAACCTGCCAGCTCACCGACAAACTCGCGGAGATGGCCCGCACGATCTCGATGCGCGTTTTTCTCGCCGCAGGCTGTTTCACCGACGAGGACCTCGAACGCCTGCCGCGTTCGGCCCTCTGGACGCGCCGGCGTCGGGCTATTGCCTCGAACATCAGTGTGATCGATATCGCCACCCTCCTGGAATCCGATGGAAAGGCGATAGATCCGAAGTTTTCCGGCATCACCGATAGCATGCTGTTCCAGTATATGGTGAAGAATCCAGAAACGAAGCGCATTCAGGGCCTGCTGTACGTCATGTATGACCGGGCCGGGCTGGTGCGCATGTATCTGGACAGCCTCGAACGGCGCAGGGAGTCGGCGAGTGAGTTCCAGGCAGGTTCCGTGACGGAGGTTGCCCTGTTCGGGACCGTCGATGCCACCCGGCGGCAGCTCGATCCCGCCATGACCTGGCCCCGGGCTGCCGAGGCTGATCCCAGGCTGCTCGAGCTCGCGCGCCATGCCCTGACGATCCCTGCCGGCACGATGCGGGAACGTGTCGCGGCGGAAGGCATTGTCGCCCAGATCCGCTCGTTCACCGGATTCGGGCTCGTCGCGGCCGGTCTTTCCGCCCCCCTCGCCCCCGGCTGGTCCGTCTGGCAGGACAGGCTCGTGATGGGAGTCTGGGGGCTGTATGCGGTCCTGCTCACCTTGGTGGTGACCACGTATCTCACACGCAACTTCCTCCGGCCGCTCGATACGATCGCCGGTGCCGGCTGTGAGGTTGCTGCGGGACGGTATGATGTGGCCCTTCACCTCCGGACCGGGGATGAGTTTGCCGGCCTGGCGGACGAGTTCAACACCATGACGGCGGGACTTCGGGAGCGTGAGCGCCTGGCCCGGTTCGTCTCGAAAGAGGTGCTCGAATCGGTCCGTTCGGATGACAAGGCTGGTCTGCACCCCGGAGGGGAACGCCGCCGGATCGGCATCCTGTTTGCTCATATCGTCGATTTCGACCGGATTGCCGCCCCGCTGGCCGTCGACGGGGTGTTCGAACTGCTCAACGATCTGCTGCCACGCCTGGAGCGAAATCTCCATGACAACGGCGGAAGTCTGGACAAGGTTGTTGGAGATGGCGTGATGGGCGTATTCCATCCCGCCCCCGTTTCCGCAGCGACCCGGGCCTGCCGCGCGGCTGAGGCGATCCGGGAGACGATTCGGCAGGTCAATGCCGAACGGCTTCTCTCTGGACTTGAGCCCCTCCGGATCTCGATCGGGCTCGTCGTGGGAAATGCCGTCTGCGGGAGGATCGGTTCGCGAACAGGGCGCCTCGATTTTACTGCGATCGGCGACCCCGTGAACCTTGCCGCCCGACTCGAGGCCGAGAGCCGGAGACGGCCAGATGCACCGGTGCTTTTTGACGAGGTGACCGCTCAGGAGGCGGGAAAAGACATAGTTTGTATTCCTATCGATATTATACAAGTCCGTGGGAGAGTGAAGCCGGTCCGGATCTTCACGCTCGCCCCGGACGGGAGGAGCGCATGAGTCTCCGACGGTTCGAGCTCGATCGCGCATCCAGCGGCCGTGGGGTCATGATCATCCTGGCCTGGCTCGTGTTTCTGGCCCTCCCCGCTGTCGGTCTGCGCAGTGCCGTCGCGATGTGGCTCCAGGATGAGGAAGACGGCCTCCGGGCAGCGGTTCGCCGGCAGATGCTCGAGGAGATGCGTCTGTTCCGTGACGATCTGCAGATTGTCCCTGCCCTCGATGCCATATGCCGGCCGGTTCTCGCTGCCCACGGGTTTTCCGAGACCGGTTCGCCGGCCTCCGCGACCGCCCTTGTGAGTGCAGGAACGGAAGAGTTCGACCGTGTGTGTCGCGACCTACGCCGTGCAACCGCCTCGCGTCCTTCTGTGTGTGCGATGTTGATCCCCTCACGAAACGCCTGTTTCCTGCGAATCGATCCAGCCTCGTTTCCGGGGAAGCGGCCCGCGGAGGTAGAGCGCAACCTGCGGGTGATCCTCGAGCCATTGATGATGACCAGTGCCTCCTTCGATCGCTCGACTCCGGAAGAGGAGCGGGTGGTGGAAAGGTCCTGGCAGCTGTCCCGACAGCTGTTCGGCGGGGATTTCCGTCTGGCTGTCCAACAGAGGGGCATCCGAAGCGATGTCGTCCACTTCTGCGGTACGGGCAACGCATTGTGTCTCGTCGATTGGGCTGATGTGAGGGGACCCCGGCCTCGATACAGGGCCCGTGATGCGGTTCTGTTCCTCGTCCTGTTCCACGAGCGGTTCGTCAACCGGGCCCGCCTGCTTCCAGCTGCGCTCGCCTCCTCCGTGCATCCCTTCCTCCGTCGTCACATCGAGGTTTGCGGCACACGGGATCTTCCCCGGTTCATCCGGGAGGGCGAGTCCGTCACGATTCAGGACGCCCCTCCGTTCGAGTGGACCGATCCGCTGCTGTGGCGCTCTCTCGGGAAAGCGCCGAAACCTGGTGTCCGTCCGGTTCTCGCGGTGACGGCGAAGCCGGCCTCCTTCCGTCATCCCTGGCGGGAAAAGCTGCCTCTGTTCGACCTGGGGCTTTTCCTCTCCGTGGCGCTTTCCGCGCTTCTCTGCCTTCGGGCTGCCTGGTTTGGGGAGACCCCGGGAACGGGCCTGCGGCGCCGTATTGCTTGGGGATTCGCGTTCGGCGCCCTGGTCCCATGCATCGGACTGGGGCTGCTCGGAACGGCTTCGGCACGGGCCGGCGAAGCCCGGCTTCCGAAGACCGTTCTTGCGCATCTTTCCCGGCAGATGCTCCGTCTCGATGACATGTTGCGCATGGCACGAATCATCCGCTCTCGAAGCCTTCAGATGCATGCCGATGAGCTGGCCCGGATCGGAAGCTCCCGGATGAACCTGGTTCAACGGGAACTGGAGCGGATCGTCGGCCGGCGTCTGACGCGCTCCATTCTGACCTTCTATGCCGATGGTCCGGATGCTGCGCTGTCCAGCTACAGTGCCCGGGAAAGCGATGCCGGCCTTCGCAACATCATGCGCGGGATCGTCCGGGATTCGATACAGAAACTGGGCGGCCTCGATGTCTCCGCGTCGGGCGGCGCGAGCCGTAACATACAGGCGAGCATCGACATTGCCCGCTCGATCACCGCCGAGTATCTCGACGATGCGTATATCGGCGAGCTGTTGACGCATGCGCCCGCCATGATCGGCAATGCCTTCGCCACAGAACAACAGTTCATGGGGGTCCAGGTGTCCCCACCCCTGGGAACCGGCCGGCCGCCCGTCCTGATGAACGTCATCTGGGGCGGTTGGGACACCATCTCGACCCCCTGTTTCATCCGGCTGAGGAGTCGGAGCCGGCCGGATTTCACCGAACGGCGTTCGATGTGGAATATAACGTATTATTTATATAATATCGAATCTATAGATCCCCCGCGGCTTTCCTGGAACGAGTTGTCGGCAGACCAGGGCGGCTGGATCCGGTACCGGCGGCTGGCCGATGTCTGCCTCCGTCAGGGCCTGGGAAGGGAATACGAGGGGCTGCCCGAACAGCCCGGGGTGCTCGCCGTCGCGAGACCCTTCGACTACGGAAACCTTGTGGGTGTGGCCGTCGCCGTGCCGAACGGCCGCGATACCGGCCCGGGCTGGCTCGGAGCGGCCGCGGCCATCGTCACGGCCTGGCTCGTCGTGACGATGGCAACGGCGTTCTTCCTGACTCTGCCGTTCCCACCGTTTCTCGAGGCAACACGTCTGACGGCGCAGGGAGAGTATGGCTGGCAGCTGGCGGTGCGGCGTTCCGACGAGTTCGGCCGGCTGGCCGACGTCTTCAATGGCATTGCTCGCGGGCTTCGTGAACGGGCCGGCATGGCAAGATTCGTCTCCGAAGGCGTCCTGATGGCCGTCCGCGACGCCGGGACCGGCTCGGCCGGACTGAGCGGCGGGGGGGAGCGGGTCGGGGCCGCGGTCCTCTGCTCGGATATCCGCGGCTTCACGACGCTGTCGGAATCCACCGAGCCGGAGCTGGTCGTCTCGCTTCTGAACGGGTATTTCACCCTCATGGAGGGACCGATTTCGGCCGAGGGTGGCAGTATCGAGAGCTATCTCGGGGATGCGATCGTCGCCGTATTCCCCGACAGGCCCGGCCTGGCAGCACCCGGACTTCGCGCCGTCCGTGCCGCCCTGGGCATGCGTGATGCGCTGGATGTGTTCAACGCCCGCCGGCGCGACGAAGGGGCGTTCACGATCGAGACGGGAATCGGTATCGCTGCCGGAACCCTGCTCTGGGGGCGGCTCGGTGGGGATGACGGCCGTCTCCTTCCCGCCCTGATTGGGGATCCGGCCGACCGGGCCCCCCGATACGAGGCTGCCACGAAAGGGCGGGGCGGTTCGGGAATTCTCATCGACGCCCGAGTCTGGGAACAGCTCGGGGATGGGTTCTCCGGCCAGGCGTTTGAGCAGGAGGGGGAACGACTGTTCCTGCTCGACCGCCCCCGATGAAAAC
>DATCTT010000450.1:0-2477 GCA_036567845.1 Candidatus Ozemibacteraceae bacterium
CCCGCCGGCCGGGCGCCGTTTCCAGCCGCGCCAGAAGCCAGAAACCGAGCAGCAGCCCGGCAAGAAGAGTGGCAGCGATGACAAGGCTGTGCATCCCGGGGGCCGATGAGCCCGCGGGAATGTGGTCGGCCACGCACCAGAGAAGGCCCTGCTGGCTCTGGCAGAACACCCACTCATGGCCGGCGTGGCGGGTCTGGAGGCGGCCCTCGGCCCGGCATTTGCCAAACGCCACCTGCATCTGGTCGGCGGATAGCCCAGCGGGCGGCGCCCAAAGATCTTTCTGGGGATACGCGAAGCCCGCATAGGGCGATATCTGACGGCGGGCGAGGCGTTGGAACCGTTCGAACGCCTCGGGAACACGGTGAATCGTGGCAATGATCGCGGTGCCGTCGGGAAAATCGTTCCAGAAGTAGGCCCCGCGGCTTTTTCCAGGTCTTCCGAACCGGACCAGAACGCCCCGATACCGTCTGATGATTTCGAGCCGGCTTCCCGGGCCGAACCGGGTCAGAAGATCGTTTCGAACCTCCCGCTGGCCAGCCAGAAACGCAGAACCGGACGCGTGGAGAAGGCCCATCAGGCGGGTATACAGGGGCGCCGCCGGTCCTTCTGGGATGGAGCCGGTCAGGCGATCTCCGGTGTAGCGATACACCCGCACCCCGATCCCGTCGCGTTTCGCGAGTTCGCGGAACGCGGTTTCGAGAGCGGCCGTATCGGGGCCCGGCTGGCGCACCAGGCTGATGCGGTGCCGCAGTCCGTCGAGCAGGTAGGCGTTTTCGGAGACGGCTGAAACGACCGTGTCCAGGTCTTTGTCCAGTCGGCTGAGTCTCTGCCGGTCAGCGTTTTCCTCGAACCGTCCCAGGGTGTGGCCGCCGATGACGGCCAGGATCAGGATGGGAATGCCGATCGCGAGCAGGGCGAGACGGCCGAAGCCGGATTCGCGTGTCTTCATGCAGTCCCTCCCTCGGGCAGCCGGATGATCGCCAGCAGCGTGGTGTCATCCGCACGCGGCGGCGGACTGGCCGTGTCCACCCGCGTCATCAGGCGGTCGATCCAGGTGTCGGCCGTCTCGGCGGGCGTGGTGGCGGCCCACTCCTGAAGCCGTTCGAAGCCGATCGGCCGATCCGTTGCATCGAGGGCTTCGATGAAGCCATCAGTCGCGATCAGCAGACGCGTGCCGGGCAGGAGCTGCAGACGGTGAATCGGCCGTTCCTGCGGCTTTTTGCCTCGGCCCAGGGGCAGCGATGGGGAGCCGATCAGAGTCGGAACGCCGGCCGGGTCGACGAAGACGGGGTAGGGGTGGCCGCCCACGACGAACTCGACCTCGTGCGTGGCCGGGTCGAGAATGCCGCAGATCGCCGACATGAATCGCCGCGCCTCGCGCTGGCGGCGCAGCAGCAGGTCGAGCGTGTCGGCGAAGTTGCGCACCGTCAGACGGTCCGACTGGCTCCAGTGAAAGGTGACGGCCCGGGAAAACGCCATCAGCAGCGCCGCAGCGACGCCGTGACCCGTGATGTCGCCGACGAGGAAGACGAATCGGCCGTCCGGCAGCAGGAAGCCGTCGAGACAGTCCCCGCTGAGGTCGGAGGCGGTGTAGACGCGGCCGGCGATCGAGTAGCCCGCAACCTCCGGGAACCGCTTGGGAACCAGGCCCTCCTGCACCGTGCGGGCCACGTGCAGTTCGCGGCTCTCGGCAAGCATCTCGTTGAACGTCTGGGAGAGGTGGGCCATCTCATCGTTGCCGACGACGGCGAGCCGGTTGTCGAAGTTGCGCATCGCCAGCGCCTGAACGGCCTGCTCGATCTGGCCGAGCGGCTGGAGAAGCTGACGGGCGATGCCCGAGCCGAGGAGGACGATCATCGCCAGGAAGGCGGCGCCGGTGATGAGAATGTCGCGCCACAGCTTCCGGATGCGCTCGAGATGCCGGTCGTCCGGGTAGAAGCTGATCAGGCAATGGTCGGCCAGCTTCGGAGTGGGAATGCAGGTGGCGAAGCCGCTGCGGGAGGCAACCTCGAGTCGGGCCGAGCGGGTCTGGCCCGTGATCCAGGATGCCGCCGCCATGCGGGACAGTTTGTCGACGAAGAGGGGCGGCGGCGCGACGGGCCAGCGACCGGTGCGCATGTCGAGCGCGTAGAAGCGGATCCAGCCGCCGTCGAACTCCTGCCGCTGCACGCCCCGGCGGCGCAGGTAGGTTTTGACGGCGATCTCGAGGGGAAGCCGCGTCTCCAGGTAGGCGGCTTCGCCCTGGCCGCGCGGCATCGTCGCGAGGTAGTAGACGAACCGGCGCATGCCCGACTGGACGAGCTGGGTCTGGAGGTGGCCGTTGATGAGGGTTGAGAAGCCCATGTCGTCGCGTCGCACCATCGGGTCTGTGAATGCGTTGCCTTTGTAGGGGTGCTCGTTGAGCCGTTCCGGCTGGAACCGCTCGACGGCCCGGCGGGCGATGCTGATCATCAGGGTTTCCTGGTCGGTCGAGCCGG
>DATCTT010000451.1:0-2135 GCA_036567845.1 Candidatus Ozemibacteraceae bacterium
GATGGCCGTTCGGGGCCCGCGCCAGCTTCGGCGGTCCCTCTTTCGCGGTGTCGAAGCTGCCTGTCCGCCCGGTGTCTCCGTCGATCGCGCGGGTCGGGAACTGCGGATCGGCGGGATCGATCCGACAGCCCTGCGCCGACAGGTGATCAGCCGGATTCGGATCCAGGCCGCCGGGAAATCCGGGGGGCACTGCGCCCGGGCCTTCGTGCGGGGCCTGTTCGTGCGAGGTGGCTACATGCAGGATCCCGAACAGGGCTACCATCTCGAGCTTGTCCTTCCCGGAAAATGGGCGTTCCGGCTTCTGCGCCTTTGCTCTGTGTCGCTGCGCGTTCCCTTCCGGTTCTGCCGGCGCCGGGGCCGCATCGTGGCCTACCTGAAAGGCGCCCGGCGGCTGGTGCGGCTGCTGAAGGCCTTTGAATCCTTTGACCGGGCCCTGCATCTCGAGGACCTCATCGCGACCCGGCAGCTCCTGGGTACCGTGAACCGGCAGGTCAACTTCGAGACGGCGAACATCAACAAGCAGGTGACAGCCTCAGAACGGCTTCGAGAGCAGATCGGCCGGCTCCTCGAACACCCCGACCAGGAGATCTGGACCGACGCCCTGCGGGAAGTCGCCCTGATGCGTATCCGGTATCCGATCGATTCGATCGAGGCTCTCGGCCGGCGCTGCACCCCGCCGCTTACGAAATCTGCTGTGAACCACCGGCTTCGGCGCATCGCCGCGCTGTACCGCGAAATATTCGAGTCGGCGAAGGACAGCGTGGCCCGCGAGTAGCCGCTTCCCAAGGACGGAAGCGCGATTCCCCGCGCCTGAAGCCGCCTTGACAGGGGGGGAGGGGTATGCTATATCTTGGTCCCTTGTAAACCACGGATTTCGTGTCCGAACTTCATTTGGAGGCATCTTGTCATGCAGATCGTCGTGAGTGGAAAGAACATCCACCTCTCCCAGGCTCTGAAGGACTACGCGGAAAAGAAACTGGCCTCGATCAAAAAGTATTTTGATCACATCATCGAAGTCGACGTGAACCTCTCGACGGACGATGTCCGCGATCAGACCCGCAGCAAGGTGTGCGAAGTCACCGTCTGGGCCAACGGGATCGTGATGCGCGGCAAGAAAGCCTCCGAAGATCTGTATGCCTCGATCGATATGGTCGCCGACAAGATCGAGCGCCAGATCAAGAAGCACAAGGAGAAGCTCAAGGACGTCCCCCGCCGCTCGACCGACAAGAAGGAACTGGCCGCCGTCCACTCCGTGCTGTCGCTCGACACGGGCAAGAAGGCGAAGAAGACCGTCGCCGCCGAGCCGGCCGACAAGGCCCGTTCCGAGCACCGGATCGTGCGCAGCGGCACCTTCTCGATCAAGCCGATGTTCGCCGATGAGGCAGCCGAGCAGCTCGACCTGCTCAAGCAGGAGTTCTACGTCTTCTCGAACGCCGAGACCAATCAGATCAACGTCATCTACAAGCGCACCGATGGCAACTTCGGGCTGATCGAACCCGAGTTCTGACCGGTTTCCCGGGTCGGACGCCACAGGAGGCACTTTGGAGCTCACCGAATTCATATCACCCCAGCTGATCAGGCTGGAGCTTTCCTCCACCCAGAAAGTCGATGCGATCAAGGAGTTGATCGACCTTCTGGACAAGGCCGGGTTTCTCACCGATGCCGATGCGTTCCTCAAATCGGTTCTTGAACGCGAGAAGGTCGGTTCGACGGGCATCGGCAAGGGGATCGCCATTCCGCACTCCCGGACGGCGACCGTGCGGGAGGTCGTGGTGGCGGTTGGCCGGTCGAAGGAGGGCATCGAGTTCGAGGCCCTCGACAGCCGGCCGGTTCATCTGATCTTCCTCATCGCCGCTCCCATCGAGTCGGGCGGACTCTACCTGAAGGCCCTGGCGCGGCTTTCGCGCCTGCTGCGCTATCAGGAGTTCCGGAACGAGCTGATGGAAGCCAAGACGGCGGAAGACATCATCAAGATCATCTCGTCCGAAGAGAAATGACCGCCGCGGATCCGCTGCCGGGCGGCCGGCAAACGACACGTTAGACGCAGGACAGGGCGCGGACCCCGAACGGGGCCGCGCCCTGATTCTTGGAAAGGGACCAGGTTTCAGGCATGTTCGACTGGCTGTTCAAACTGA
>DATCTT010000452.1:0-23059 GCA_036567845.1 Candidatus Ozemibacteraceae bacterium
CGCCGTGTAGCCGCCGGGCAGCTCGATCCGGCCGATCGCCTCCTCGACGTCGGCGGCGACGGCCGAAAGCGGCCTGCCGTCGTTGATTCCCATGATGTCGATGGTCTGGCGCAGGTTTTCACGCGTCAGCAGGGTCGGCGCCAACACCGGCTCCAGTCGGCCGAGCCCCGACAGGAACAGCTCCCCTTTCGGCTGGGGAAGCGGCATCTCGCTCAGGTCGGCCCGCCAGGGCTTGCCCGCGCGGCCGATTTCGGCCCGGACCGGCAGATCGAGATACCCATCCATCTGCATCCGCGAGGGGTATCGGCCGGTGAGGGTCACGCCCAGGAACTCGCCGATCGCGCGGACCGACAGCCGGTCTTTGGCGAGCAGCTCAAGCGATGGATGGAATAGGGTTTCGGGCTTGTCATACCGCCAGTTCAGCAGCGGATCGCGCAGCCCCGGAATCCGCCCCATCTCCCGGACGATCCGGTTCCCGATCTCGGCGAGCCTGACGGGATCGCGACCGGCCACGACGACGTCGATCGGCGCCCGCGTGGTGGAAAGCGGCGTGGCGCCGTATTCCTTCACCGAGACGGATTCGAGGCCGGGAATCGCCGCCAGGCTGCGCCGCCACTCGTTCATGATCTCCCAGACGGTCTGATCGCGTCGATCGCGGGTGCTCAACCGGATCTGCATCTCGGCCTGCTGCGGCAGCTGGCCGCCCGCCCCGAAACTCACCTGGCCCGGCTCGGCCCCGACCACGGTCGACACGCTCTGCACATGGGGTGACCGGTTGACCACCTCTTCGCACCGCGTGACGAGCGCTTCGACCTCGTCCAGCGGCATCGCCGGTGGCATGTTCAGGTTGATCGTCACCATCCCGGCATCCATGGGCGGCATCAGCTCGCGCCCGATCAGGGGAAGTGTCAACCGGGCCGACACGGCCAGCAATACCAGGCAAACCACAAGCGCCGTCAGCCGGAACCGCAGCACCCCTCTGAGCAGCCACAGATACCCTTCGGCCATCTGCGCCAGACCGAATTCTATTGCTTCAAGCATTCTATGTTGGAACCCGACTGCGCCGCTTCCGGCAGGTTCCTGCGGTTTTTCCGCCCCGGCCGGCATGGTGCCGTTCCGGAAGAACATCCAGCGGAGCAGGTGGGGCACGATGGTGATGGCCGCGACGAAGGACCCGATCAGGGTCGCCGTGATCATCAGCGTCAGCGGCCGCAGCACCTGCTGGGCATACCCGCCGGCGAACATGATGGGGATCATCACGACGACGGTCGTGAGCATGCCGCCGAGAATCGAGAAGACCACTTCCTCCGTGCCGGCTGCGACCACCTCGGGCGTGCGTTCGCCGCCTTCAAAGCGCCGGAACACGTTTTCCACCACGACCACCGACGCGTCGACGACCATGCCCACCGCGACGATCAGACCGGTCAGCGTCACCATGTTGAGGGTGTAGGAGGTGAAGCCGAGGAACGCCAGCGCCGTCAGGAACGAGAGGGGGATCGAGATGCCGATGATGAGGGAGGTGCGGATCTCGACCAGGAACACCAGCACCACCAGCATGGTCAGCCAGATCGCCGAGAACAGCGAGTCGCGCATACCGGCGAGGTTGATGTCGATGATCGGCTGCTGATCAGTGGTGACATCGAAAGCCAATCCGGGAAACATCTCCTCTAGCCGCGGCAGATGCCCCTTCACCGAAGCCAGCGCCTGCATCGCGTTTCCCCCCTCGGTTTTGAGAATGTTCAGGGCGATAGCGGCCGAACCGTTGCCGTGATACAGGCTGCGCGGCTCCCGGAAGCCGAGGCTGATCGAGGCCACATCCCCGACGGAGACGACCCCGCCTTCGGCCACCCGCAGCGGAATGGCCGCCAACTCCTCAGGTGTCCGGGCCTCCTGCACGGTCTTGACCAGCGATTCACGCCCGCGGTTCAGCCAGTAGCCGCCCGGCAGGGTCAGGTTGTCGGCCCCGATGGCGGTCAGAACGGCTTCCGGATCCAGCCGGAACTGCTGCAGCCGGTCGATGTCCAGACGCACCAGCACCTCGGGGGAATGGGCACCGAAGATGTCGATCTTGCCGACCCCGGGAAGCATCAGCAGCTCTTCCTTCAGGTCGTTCTCGGCCAGCAGCCGCACCGCCCGCAGATCGAGCCCTGACCCCGGCCGCGGCCGAACGCCGAGCGTCATCACTGGCCGGTTCGCATCCGTCACCCGGAAGATCTGCGGCTCCTGGGTGCCGGTCGGGAACTGGCTCTTGAGGCGGGCGACCGCGTTGACGACATCGTTGGTCGCCAGCCCGAGATCCGTGCCGTACTCGAACTGGACATTCACCGACGAGATCTCGTCGCGCGATGTCGCCGTGACTTTGACAACCCCGGTCAGCCCCTTCAGCTCGCGATCGAGCAGCGTCGAGACCTGGCGGTTGACATCGGCCGCTCCGGCTCCGCGAATGACGGTCATCACGACGATCTGCGGGGGAACCGTGTCAGGGAAAAGATCCTGCGGCAGAACGAAGTAGGCGCGCACCCCAAGCAGGGTGACAAGCATCCACAGCACGCCGACCCAGACGGGGCGGCGCAGGACGGTTGAAATGAAGCTCATGGCGTCACCTCGACGGGAAACGATGCGGGCAGACGGACATGCGCAAGATACGGGGCGACCAGGAACCGCGCATCGGAACGAACCTGCGCGGGCGACACGATGGCCCGCCCGTCATCGCCGATCATCTCGGGAACGATCGCGCGACGGCTCGCCACGCCTCCGGCGATCTCGTAAGCCACCCATGCGCCGGGCGAGGCAAGGTCAGGGAATAGCATGCCGGCATCCATCGAGAGCCCGGTCATCTGCCGGACCACGACGCGCGCGGGAAGCTGGCGACCCACGAGCAGGGCAGGAGCCGCTGATGAAGCCGCGGCTTCGGCCACAACCTGTCGGAACTCGTTGACCTGGGGATGGATGCGGTCCAGCCGGAAAAAGCCGGTCTCGGATGAAGTCCCGGTCCCCGCGCCCGTTTCCGGGCACAGGAACGCGAACTCCTCGTCGCTCAGGCAGACCGACTGTCCCAGAGCCAGTTCGGCTGCCCGGTTCTGGGGAATCTGAAGCCGCAGGCGAGTCTCGCGCGTATCCTCGAGCACGTATACGGGGGTGCCGGGCATCACGAACTGCCCTTCCTCCTGCAAGCGCGCGGTGATGACGCCGTCGACCGGGGCCCGCAGAACGCTGTAGTCCTGCCGGATCTTCCACAGATCGGCACTTTTGCGGGCCGCCTGCTGCTGCGCGCTGACCGCCTCCTGCTGGGCGCGGGAGCTGCGGATCTGCTCGTCGAGCGATTTCAGACGGCTTTCTGCGTCGATCCGGCGATTTTTCGAGGCATCCCACTGGCTCTGGCTGATCGCACCGCCCTCGAACAACGCCCGGTCGCGCGTTTCCTCTGATTTCTGGAACGCGAGGTTGGCCTGAAGGGCTTCTCGTTGGCTCACCAGGGCGGCGAGAGCCGCCTTGACCGACTCGAGCTGGCCGCCGGCGGCCACCACCTGCGCATCGGCAGCCCCTTTCTGCACGCTCGGCTCGTCGGGGTCGATGCGGGCAAGCTCATCGCCGGCCTTCACCCGGTCCCCTTCACGCCGCGAGAGGGAAGCGAGCCGGCCCGCCATCTGCACCGGCACGCGAATCGAGGCATGGCTCTCCACAGTCGCAATGGCGGGAATCGTGCGCAGAACGCTTCCCTGCACAGGAGAGCGGGCCTCGATGGTCCGGACGGCGGGAAGCGGGGGTTTTGCAGCCGCCAGGCGGGCGCGCAGAGAAACGAACCGGCTGAATCCGAGAGCCACGAGAGCCATGATGGCCAGGATCATCATTCCCCGGATAAGCCATCCGAAAAGATTTCGCACCGTCATTTTGACACCCCCTTACTCCCACCCGCCGCCGAGACCTTGCGGACACCTTCGAGAAACAACCGGGCAAGGATCGGTGCGAGCGTTTTCGCGGCCGGCTGCCTCTTGTCATGGAAGACGAACCGCCAGATGAAGCCCGAACCGATTATCTGGCCGATCAGCGCCCGCATGAGGATGTCCGGGTCGGTGTTCACGAACTCCCCCGACCTTATCCGGCGCTCGATGAAGCCAGCCAGGACCGAGAAGACGGACGACATCATCTTTTCGCCGATCTGCCTTCCAAACTCCGGTCGGAACAGCGCCTCGCTCACCAGGATACTGATGAAATCGCCGTAGGCTTCGAGATGCCGGAGCCGGTTGGCGATGATCGTTTCGAGAATCTCGAAATCGTTGGCATCGGCGGGGATCATGACTTCACGGGGGAAGGTCCCGATCAGATACGTTTGCACCAGCCCGAGCAGGATGTCATCCTTCGTGGCGAAGTAGTTGAAGATGGTTCCCTCGGATGCCCCGGCCTCCAGGGCAATCTCCCGGGTGGTCGTGCGTTGGAACCCCTTTTCCGCGAACAGCTTCCGCGCAGCGGCAAGAATCTCTTCCCGCCTGCTCTCCGGCTTCCGGCACCACTTGTCCCCACTCCTGCCCCTGACCGGCCCGCCCTTCCCCGATGATCTTCCGAGTGTCATGTGTGCCTCCTCGCAAACAACTAATTGAGTGCTCACTTATTAACATACGCGAATCCGGTCGTTTTAGCAAGTGAGCACTCACTTATTATCGAGGCCCGCTGGCCGCCGTGAGGGCAGAAAGATGCTCCCGAAAAGCAACGCAGCCGATGCCGCCTCCAGGGGCTGCATCGGCTGCGTCGTTCTAGGACGCTTAGCGCTCATGCCTGGGCATCCGCTGGGGGAAATCGGTGAAGATCCCGTCCACACCAGCCCTGATCATCGCCTGCATCTCGGCCGGGTCGTTCACGGTCCAGACGCACACCTTCAGCCCGGCCGCATGAGCGGCCCGGATCACGTCATCCCGGACCGCGCCGTCCCGATGCCAGGCCAGACTGCCGATACCCAGCACATCCGAGCCCGGGTTGTATCCGCTCACCCCGAGCTGGTCGACGAGATACCCGCTGAGCGGATACACCGGCTGATCGCACAGGGCGGCCCGCTCAATATTTGGCGCTATTTCCTTCACCCGGACGAGAATCTCATGGTCGAACGAGGAAAGCACCGTCCGGGCCTCGAGCCCCGCCGCGCGCACCTCTGCGACGACCTTCGCGGCCAGCCCCTCGTAAAACATCGGAAAATTCTTGAGTTCGATGTTGACCCCCGCCCTGCCGGCGGCCACCAGCGCCAGAACCTGCTTCAGAGTCGGGATCCGCACCTTTCCGCTCCGGAACCGCGCCAGGTCAGCTTCCGGAACGGCCCCGGCCGCAATCTGACCGAACGGATCCTTCGCCACGAACCAGCTTCCCGCATCGAGACTCAACAGCTCGGCCGCCGTGAAATCCCCCACCCGCCAGGGTTTCCGGTCCGGAAACCGCACCGCCACGTCGCTGCACCGCTCGAGGGTGTCGTCATGCACCACCACCGGCACGCCATCCCGGCTCAGATGCACATCGAGCTCGATCATGTCGGCCCCGAACCGGTCGAGACCAATCCGGAACGCCTCCAGTGTGTTCTCGGGAGCCACGCTCCGGGCACCCCGATGCGCGATCACGAGGGTCCTGCCCCCTCCCGGCGGCGCGGCAAACGCGCACGAAGAAAGCACGACGACCAGAAGCGTCACCACAAGCCTGATATTCATGTTCCATCCCTCCACGAGCGTGTGATCGTATCCGCCATCCAGTATACCGCACCCGCGAACCTCACGGCTCACCTCCCCGGCCTGGAATACAGAACGCTCACCAACACTGCCGCCACAAACAGGGCGCCGACAAGGGCATCCCATACCTGCAGCCGATACGTGCGATACCGCGTCCGATGCCCGTCGAGCCGGTAGCCGCGCGCCTCCATCGCCACCGCAAGCAGGTGCGCCCGGTGGATGGCCAGGGTCAGGGTCGGCACAAGCAGCGGCAGCAGCGACATCACCGTCCCCCTCAGGCCGCTCTCGGGCTTCGCCCCTCGCGCACGCTGGGCAAGCCTGATCCGCTCGATCTCCTCGAGCATAACCGGCAGGAAGCGCACCGCAATCACCATTGCCAGGGCCGGTTCCCTCGTGTTCACCCCAAACAGGGCAAGCGGCCGGAAACAGACTTCCCAGAAATGCATCAGCTCCGCCTGCGTCGAGACGGCAACATACAGCGTCGCCACGAGAAACACCCCGACCAGCCGCAAAATGCTGTCAACCGCTTTCGGCACGGCTCCCCAGCCGCCCGCCGCGATGTCGATGATGCCGACAACCGCCATCAGAAGCCAGATGTTCCGGAGGTCTCGCACGGCGGCGGAAACCGGCGCCCCACCCGCCCTGGCGGCAAGAAGGGGCACGACGAGCCAGAGCACCGCAACAGATGCAGGGCCGTGGTAGAGGGACAGCATCAGGATCACCCCGAAAGCGATCCCCCCCTTTACCAGCGGATTCAGTCCATACAGCCACGAAATGGGCTCGGGAAGCGGTACAGGCGGCTGTCTGGCCTGCCCCGCCGGCTCTTTCGGCCCGCTTTTATCGACCTCGGTCCTTCCGGCAAGAGGGAACAGCTCGGGATCCGCATCCACGGCCTGGCGAAACACCGCGCCGCTCTCGAACCACTTGCCTCCCCCATCCCGGAGCAGCAGCACTGAAGCAGCTGGTTCCAGCAGCTCTTCGGGATCATGCGTCACCGTGACCACGATGTGCCGGCGCGCGATATCCGTGATGATCCTCCGCACCACGGACCGCCCCGGCGCATCGAGTCCGGCCAGGGGCTCGTCCAGCAGCAGCACCTCGGGCGCTCTTACCGTGCAGGCGGCAAGCGCGACACGCCGCATCTCCCCGCCCGAAAGCCGCAACGGTGAGCGGCTCCAGAGAGTTTCCGCATCGAGCCCCCAGGTTGTGAGCCAGGCTTTCCCGCGCTCTGTGGCTTCCTGTTCTCCCGCACCCCCACGCCGGAGCGCATACGTGACCTCGTCCCCCACGGTTTCGCAGAAGAACAACCGCTCCGGGTTCTGGAATGCAAGACCAACCCGGCCTTCCGCCTGCCACTCCCGGCCATCCATCGTCACGCTGCCGTCGATCAGCGGTAGAAAACCGGCCAGCGACGTTAGAAGCGTCGTCTTTCCGCTTCCGGAGGGACCAACGATGAGATGAACCCCTCCCGGTCGGAACTCAGCGTGCAGCCCGCGACGGATGATCTTATCCCCGTGCCCAACCGATACATCCCGGAGCACGAGAACCTTCACCTGTTCTCCGGCATGTCCCGTCACCTCCCTGGCTGCCGAACCGCTCCCGGCATATTCTATATCTGATACGATTGTTTCCGGGCCAATCCCCTCCGACAGCCGTCCCCGCTCCAGCGTCAGGACCCGGCCGGTTCTTATGAGATCGGAGCGGTGCTGGGAAATGACCAGCAGCCCTATGTTGCGCCCGGCCCGAATCTCCTCCAGATGCTTCCAGAGCGCGATGCGGGCCCACGGGTCGAGCTGGGACGTCGGCTCATCGAGAACGATGAACCCCGGCCGAGCTGCAAGAACCGCCGCCAGGGCGGCTCTCTGGCGCATCCCACCGGAAAGGGTGTGGACCGGTTGATCGAGCACGCCGGCCAGATCGAGTCGCTCCGCCTCTTCCGCGATCCGGTTCCCGATCTCTTCGGGATCGACCCCCAGATTCTCGAGGCCGAAGGCGATATCCTCCCGGATCGTCGTCCCGACGATCTGGTGATCGGGGTTCTGGAACAACAGACCGACGCCCGCCTGGCTCTCGGCGCTCATGCCACGGGTATCCACATCCCCGATCGTCACGCGGCCCGCCGTCGGGTACAAAAGGCCCTTGGCGAGCAGCGCGATCGTCGATTTGCCCGAACCGTTGTTCCCGGCCAGTCCGAGGCACTCGCCAGGGCGCAGGCAAAACGAAACCTCCCCGACGATCGTCGGGGAGGTTCGTTCGTCAGTTCCGTAGCGGAAGCTGACCCGGTCGAAGCGGATCATGGATGGTCCGCAGCGGTCCCGGTCAGGCGTTCTCGCGCTTCGTGAACTCGATGATGCACATCTCGGCGGCGTCACCGCGGCGATAACCGGTTTTATAGATGCGGGTATATCCACCATTCACATCTTTGAACCGGGGGGCGATGCGCTTGACAAGCTTACTCAGAAGGCCTTCGAGCCGAAGGATGCGGGGACCCTTGGCACGATCGCCCTCAGAGGCCAGATACTCGGTGATGATCGCCGGCTTGGGATTGGCTTTCGGATCGGCGATGTACTTTTCGACCTGCTCGCGGGTTTCCTTGGTCAGGTTCGAGATGAACTTCTTGATCGCGTCGCGGCCGATCAGCTCCTTGTCATGGGAGCTGTGGAAGAACTTGAGCAGCTCGGGGTTCTTCTCGGCGTTCTCGCCTTTGGCCATCGTAACGGCGCGCTCGATCACGCGTCGCATATCTTTGGCCTTCTGCAGGGTGGTCTCGATGCGCTCGTATTTCACGAGCGAGGAGCAGAGGGAGCGAAGCAGCGCTGTTCGCTGATGGGATTCGCGCCCGAATTTGCGTCCGATTTTAGCATGTCTCATTCGTCGGTTCCTCCGCCGTTTTCGTCACCGGGAAGCTGAAGGTTGAACTGCGCGAGCTTCTCGCGGACTTCCTTCAGGGACTTCTTCCCGAAATTTTTGATCTCCAGGAGTTCGGTGGTCTTCTTCGTCACGAGATCGCCCAGCGTGTTGATACCGGCTTTCTTGAGACAGTTGCGGGACCGCACCGAGAACTCGAGATCCTTGATCAGGATGTCATGGTGGCCCTTCTGCGGGGTTTCTTTCTTCTGCGAAGAAACCATGACGAGGTCTTCCTTCATCGAAGGCTTCTCGTCCTCGTCATCCTCTTCCTCGTCGAGCTCTTCCTCGAGCTCGATGTCGGTGAACAGATCGATGTGGGCCTTCAAGAACTTGGCAGCCAGCTCGATGCACTCGGCCGGTTCCATGCTGCCGTTCGTCCAGACCTGGAGCGTCAGCTTGTCGAAGTTGATCTCCTGTCCGACGCGGGCATCTTCGACGTTATACATCACCTTGGTGACCGGCGAGAACTGGGAGTCGACCAGGATCATGCCGATCGGCTGGTTGCCTTCCTTGTGCTGGTCGGCGAGCTTGTACCCGCGGCCACGCTTGAAGGTGATATCCATACCGAGCGTGATATTTCCCGTCACATGCGCGATATGGGCGGTCTTGTCGATAATCGTCAGGTTCGGATTCTCGGCGATGTCCGCCGCGGTCACCTGGCAGGGGCCCTTCACTTCGAGCCGCACGGTCAGGGGCTGGTCCTGATGCAGGTTCACGACCAACTTCTTGAGGTTGAGCACGATCTCCGTGACATCCTCGACCACGCCGGGAATGCTGCAGAACTCATGCAGCACGCCGTCGATCTTCACTGACGCAACGGCCGAGCCGGGAAGCGAAGCAAGCAGAACGCGGCGGAACGAGTTGCCGAGGGTCTGGCCATATCCGCGCTCCAGCGGCTCGAGAACGAGGGTGCCGTGGTTCTGGTTGTCGACGTCGGTCTCGTATTTTACCTTGGGACGATTGATTTCGATCACGCACGCGCCTCCTTGAGCCGTTACCGCGAGTAGTACTCGATGATGAGCGATTCCTGAATCTTCGGATCGAGCTGAGCACGCTCGGGCAGGGAAACGAACTTGCCCTTGCAGTTCTCACGGTCGACTTCGAGCCAGGGACTGGTTTCGCGGCTGATCGAAGCTTCCATGATGTCCTTGATGGTCTTGCGCAGCGGGCTGTTCTCGCGAAGGCTGATCACGTCGCCCTGCTTCACCTGGAAGCTGGGGATGTTCACGCAACGGTTGTTCACGGTGAAGTGGCCCTGCGTGACCCACATGCGAGCCTGCGCGCGGGAAATGCCGAAGCCCATGCGGAACACGACATTGTCCAGGCGGGTTTCGAGTTCGTGCAGCAGGTTCACGCCGGTGTTGCCCGACTTGCGGCTGGCGATCTCGTAATACTTCTGGAACTGGCGCTCGAGAATCCCGTAGGTCTTGCGGACACGCTGCTTTGCGCGCAGCTGGATCTCGTAGCCGGTCTGCTTCTTGTTGCCGACGCGGTCGGAACCGTGCTGGCCGGGGATCTTGGCGCGGCGCTTGATGGAACACTTGTCCGTAAAGCAGCGGGCACCCTTGAGGAACAGCGCGTCGCCTTCGCGACGACAAATGCGACAACTGGGTCCGGAATAGCGAGCCATATCGTTCTCCTTCTCAGACGCGGCGCCGCTTCGGAGGGCGGCAGCCATTGTGCGGAATGCCGGAAACGTCCTTGATCAGCGTGACGTTGAGTCCGACCGTCTGCAGAGCGCGTACGGCAGACTCGCGGCTCATGCCGGGGCCGGCGACGTACACTTCGATTTCACGCATCCCGAACTCGAGGGCCTTGCGTCCGACCACTTCCGAGGCAACCTGGGCCGCATACGGAGTGGACTTGCGGGAACCATGGAAGTTGTTCGCACCCGCGCTCGACCAGGCAAGTACGTTGCCGGTCATGTCGGTGATCGAAATGATCGTGTTGTTGAAAGTCGACTGGATGTGCGCCTGGCCCTTGGCGACAATTTTCTTTTCTCGCCGCTTGGCCCGCGTCTTGGTCTTGGGTCCGGTTTTAGCCATATCTGCTAACGCTCCTTCTGGATCCGATGAAAATTACTTGTTCTTGACGATGGACCGGCGGGGGCCCTTGCGGGTGCGCGCGTTGGTGTGCGTGCGCTGGCCGCGGACCGGCAGGCCCTTGCGGTGGCGAAGGCCACGATAGCAGCCGATATCCATCAGGCGCTTGATCGACATCGAAACTTCGCGGCGGAGATCGCCTTCGACGCGGTAGTTCTGTTCGATCGCCTGCTTGATCAGGCTGATTTCTTCTTCGGTCAGGTCCTTGACGCGCTTGTCAGGACTGATCTTCGTCTTCTTGAGAATCTCGCGGGACCGGGTCAGGCCGATTCCGTAGATATAGGGAAGAGCTGCTTCGACGCGCTTTTCCCGGGGCAGATCAACGCCGGCGATACGAGCCATTCTGATTTCCTCCTGTCAGCTCAACCCTGGCGCTGCTTGTGCCGGGGATTCTCGCAGATGACGCGGATGATTCCGCGCCGCTTGATGATTTTGCACTTTTCACAAATCTTTTTAACCGATGCTCGAACTCTCACGACTGCCTCCTGCAACAGTACGAAATGATGACGTGGTGGGGATTATTTGAACCGGTATACAATGCGTCCGCGCGAAAGGTCGTAGGGCGTCAGCTCCACGGTGACCTTGTCGCCCGGCAGAATACGGATGTAATGCATCCGCATCTTCCCGGAGATGTGGGCAAGAACCACGTGACCGTTTTCCAGCTCCACTTTGAACATGGCATTGGGAAGAGGCTCCAGCACCTTCCCGCCGACCTGAATCGTATCCGCTTTGGTCATTCCAATGAGTTCCTCCAAGATTACCTGACCGGCAGATTGGTCAGCACGCGGGGCCCATCGCTGGTCACCGCTACCGAGTGTTCAAAGTGAGCCGACAAACTTCCGTCTTCGGTCACAACGGTCCACCCGTCGTCCAGGACTCGAACCGCATAGGCGCCCATATTCACCATGGGTTCGATCGCCAGCACCATCCCCACTTCCAGCCGCGGTCCGACATGGGGCGGACCGAAGTTCGGGAGCGCCGGTTCTTCATGAAGCCGATGGCCGATGCCGTGTCCAACATACTCTCGCACCACGGAGAAGCCGCGATGTTCGACATACGTCTGAATGGCATTCGAGATGTCGCCAAGCCGGTTCCCCGGAATGGCCTTCTTGATGCCTTCCCATAGGGACTTCTCGGAAATCTCGAGAAAGCGCTTCACCGCGTCGGTCGCCGCTCCGATAGGCACCGTAACCGCCATGTCGGAATACAAACCGCCGCGCTTCAGCCCGATATCGAGACTGATAATATCACCATCCCGCAGCTTGCGCTTCTTCGACGGGAACCCGTGGACCACCTCTTCGTTGACGCTGCAGCACAACGTCGAAGGATAGCCTCGGTATCCCTTGAAAGCAGGAATGGCACCGGCTTTGCGAATCGCCTCTTCGGCGAATCGGTCCAGCTCGAAGGTCGTGATCCCGGGTTTGGCCAGGAGCTTCACACCTTCAAGAACGGTGGCGAGAATGCCCCCGTTCTCCTGCATGACCTCGAGTTCCGTAGGCGTTTTGAGCGGTATCAAGGTCGTTTGAGAGAGTCAATTATACCACGGATCTTCGAAAAAATCATCTCGATTTTACCGGTACCCTCCACTTTATGGAGAAGATTCCGGGACCCGTAATACTCGATCAGCGGCGACGTCTGGTCATGGTAGACCTTCAGCCGGTTCGAGATGACCTCGACCGTGTCGTCTTTCCGCTGCTGCAGCTCGCCACCGCACTTATCACACACGCCCTCCGTACGGGGAGGGGTGAACGTCACATGGTAAGAGGCCGCGCAGGCCTTGCAGGTACGACGCCCCGTCAGCCGGACGATCAACTCCTCGTCAGGAACGGTGATCGCGATGACTCCGGTCACACCGCCCATCGGGGCAAGGGCCTTCTCCAGCTCCGCGGCCTGGCCGACCGTGCGGGGGAAGCCGTCGAGGATGAACCCCTTCGCGCAGTCCGGGTTGGCGATCCGCTTCAGGAGAACCGAGATCACCAGGTCGTCGGGAACGAGGCCGCCCGATGTGACACACGACTGCACCTTTTTACCGAGTTCGGACCCGCTTGCGATCGCCGCCCGGAGCATGTCCCCGGTGGACACCTGCGGCACCCCGTAGGTGTCCACCATCATGGTCGCCTGCGTCCCTTTCCCGGCCCCCGGAGGGCCCAGGAAAATCAGGTTCAGACGGCCGCTCACCGCAGACCCCGCTTCTTCATGAAGCCTTCATAATGCCGGGTCACGAGGTGGGACTCGAGCTGGCGCATCGTGTCCATCGCCACGCCGACCACGATCAGGAGAGCTGTTCCACCGAAATAGAACTGGACGCTCATGAACTTGATCAGCAGGTTGGGAATCACGGCGATAATCGCGAGGAAGATACCACCGGCGAGCGTGATGCGCGACAGGGTCTTCTCAAGATAATCAACGGTGGGCCGACCAGCGCGGATGCCGGGGATGAAGCCGCCGTACTTCTTCATGTTGTCCGAAAGATCTTGAACGTTGAAGGTGATGGCGGTGTAGAAATACGTGAAGAAAAGAATCAGCAGCGCATAGATCACGAGATAGCTGTAGCTATTGTAATTGAAGATATTCAACAGCCAGAACACGATCGGATTCTTCACGATCTCCTGCATCGAATCGAGGCTCTGTACCCAGTTCGCGATCATTGAGGGGAAGAGCAGGATAGAACTCGCGAAGATGACCGGGATGACGCCAGCCTGGATGACGCGCAGCGGAATGAAGGTGTTCTGGCCGCCATAGACGCGGCGACCAACCACACGCTTCGCATACTGCACCGGGATCTTGCGGACCCCGTCCTGCACCGTCACGATCGCCATGATCACAGCGACGATGATGACCAGCAGGAAGATCATCTTCACGACATCATGAGCATTGCCGGAGAACAGGGCAAGCTGCTGGACGATGGCTTCGGGAAGCGAGGCGAGAATGCCGGCCGTGATCAGGATCGAGATCCCGTTCCCGATACCGCGGCTTGTCATCTGCTCACCCAGCCACATGATGAAAGCGGTACCGGCCGTCAGCGTCGTCACGGCCATGATTTTGAAACCAAAGCCAGGATTGGAGACGACCTGGTACCGCTCCAGCATGAAGCTGATGCCAAACGCCTGGAGAGCGCCTATCAAGACCGTGCCATACCGCGTGTACTGATTGATCAGCTTGCGGCCTTCTTCGCCCTCTTCCTTGGCAAGATGCTCGAGATACGGAATGACGTAGATCAGGAGCTGCATGATGATCGAAGCATTGATGTAGGGCGCGATGCCCAGGGCGAACACAGAGAACCGCCGGAGAGCGCCGCCGGAAAACATGTTCAGGAAGCTCATCAACTCAGAGGTCGGAAGGTTCTGGGTGAGAAGCTTCGCATCAATGCCAGGGGTCGGAATATGGGTCCCAATGCGGAACACCACGATCATGCCGAGAGTGAAGAGGATGCGATTCCGGAGTTCCGGAATCTTCATCGAGTTTGATAGGCTTTGGAACACGTTCAGATCTCCTCAGCCTTGCCACCGGCCTTCTCGATCTTGGCCTTGGCGGATTGGGAGAACTGGTGGGCCTGAACGGTGAGCGCCTTGGAGATCTCGCCGCGGGCGAGGATCTTCACGGGAGCCGCGAGATTCTTCACGAGCCCCTTGTCGCACAGCAGCTCGGGGGTGATCTTCGTGCCGGCCTCGAACATGTCGAGGGCAGCGAGGTTCACAACCGAAAACTCGACGCGATGGGGGCTGACGAAGCCGCGCTTCGGCAGAATGCGGGTGAGACGCATCTGACCGCCTTCGAACCCGGCGTATGGATGCGGCTTGCCCGAGCGGGCGGTCTGACCCTTGCCGCCGCGGGTGGATTCGTTGCCGTGGCCCGAACCCTTACCGCGACCAATGCGCTTGCGCTTGTGGGTCGAACCCGAGGATTTTTTCAGATTGGCGAGACTCAGCATGGTGACGATCTCTCCTTACTTTACTTCGAGCCAGCGCTGCATCGCAGTGATCATTCCGAGAACCGCTTCGTTGGCGGGCAGAGTGACTTCCTGCTGGACGTGGCGGAGACCCAGCGCCTTGATGGTGGCCTTCTGGCGCACGGTAGCCCCGATGGGGCTCTTGATCAGTTTGATGGTAACATTCTTGTTCGCCATGATGCTGTCTCCTTACCCGTGAATGACCTGGGTCGGGGTGACGCCGCGCATCTTCGCGACATCCGGAACGCTGCGCATCGACTTGAGAGCCTGAAGCGCGGCCTTCGCGACGTTGACGGGGTTGTTCGAGCCGACGCGCTTGGAAAGCATGTCCTTCACGCCCAAGGCTTCGGCGATCGCGCGCACGGCGCCACCGGCGATGACGCCCGTGCCGGGGGCCGCGGGCTTCATGATGACGGAGGAGGCACCGAACTTGCCGATATAGGGATGAGTCAGCGTGCCCTTGTTCAGCGGCACATTGATCAGGTGCTTTTTCGCATGATCGAGACCCTTGCGAACGGCATCCGGCACGGCCTTGGCCTTTCCCAGAGCGATGCCGACGCGGCCCTTCTGATCACCGACGCAGACCAGAACCGAGAACCCGAAGTGACGGCCGCCCTTGACGGTCTTGCTGACACGGTTCACAGCAATGATCTTCTCGACAAACTCGTTTTCGACCTGGTCGCGATCACGATCGCGCCGGGGGCCGCGGTGGTCGCGGTCACGGCGTTCGCGGGGTTCGCGATTCTCACGGGTATTAGCGGGGGTGTTGACTGTCATTTCATCTGCTCCTTAGAACTTCAGGCCGCCCGCCCTGGCACTCTCTGCCAGTTCCTTCACGCGACCGTGATAGCGGAATCCACCCTTATCGAAGACGACAGCGGTGATGCCCTTCGCCTTCGCGCGTTCGGCGATCTTCTCCCCAACGCTCTTGGCGCCGGACTTGTTCCCGCCGTTAACCTTCTTCTCACGCATTTCCTTCTCGTTCGAGCTGGCGGCAACCAGGGTCGTCCCCTTCTCGTCGTCGATGATCTGCGCGTAGATGTGGTTGATGCTGCGGAAAATGGCCAGGCGAGGCCGTTCCGCGGTGCCGGAGAAGTAGAAGCGGCTGCGCTTGTGACGCCGCTCCCGCATTTCATTCTTATGGCTGACACTACTCATCGTTCCCTGACTCCTTCAGTATGCCGCAACATTACGCTGCGAGCTTCTTGCCTTCCTTGATCCGGACGACTTCGCCGGCGTATTTGATGCCGGTGCCCTTGTAATGCTCAGGCGGTCGGATTTTCCGGATGTCGGCGGCGACCTGTCCGACGGCTTCCTTGTCTGGACCGGAAACGATGATCTTGTTCTGGCCGTCGACCTTCAAGGTGACTTCCTTCGGGGACTCGAAATCGACTGAGTGGGAATATCCCACGTTCAGGACGACCTTGTGAGCTCCTTCGGACTTCGCCTTGTAACCGACGCCGACGATCTCCAGCTCTTTGGCGAAGCCGGTGTGACAACCGGTCACCATGTTCTGCAGAAGACTGCGGACAAGGCCGAACTTCGCGCGTACAGCTTTATCGCTGTTCGCGGGAATCGTGCAGGTCAGATGATCTTTCTCTTTCACGATCGTGACTTCGGGGCACATCTCTCGCTTGAGCGTCCCCTGCTTGCCCTTGACCGTGACCACATGGCCATTGAGAGTGATCTCAACGCCCTGCGGAATGATGACGGGTTTCTTGCCGATGCGTGACATTCTTCTTCCTCCTGCTTACCAGACCTCGCAAAGGACTTCACCACCGACACCGGCCTTGCGGGCCTCCTTGTCGGTCATGATGCCCTTGGAGGTGGACAGAATCGCAACGCCGAGGCCGCCGAGGACCTTCGGAACGCTCGCGACCGGCGAATAGATGCGGCGGCCAGGCTTGGAAACACGCCGCACGCCCTGCAGAATCCGGGCCTGCTTCTCGCCGAACTTGAGGAAGATCTTCAGATTGAACTTGTTCTGGAACTTGTAATACCGGAAGTCCCGGATGTAGCCTTCGCGCTTCAGCAGCTTCGCGATCTCGATCTTCATCTTGGAAGACGGCATCTCGACGCTTTCCTGCTTCACGACATTGGCGTTCCGGATGCGGGTCAGCATGTCGCCGATAGGATCAGTCATGCTCATGATTCCGTCTCCTTACCAACTGGATTTCGTAATGCCCGGAATCTGACCCTTGGAAGCCAGGACCCGGAAGCAGATGCGGCACATCTGGAAATCACGCATGTAGCCGCGGGGGCGGCCACAGATGTGACAGCGATTGTAGCGCCGCGTGGAAAACTTCGGTTCACTCATCCATTTCTGGACCAACGAGGTCTTCGCCATATGGAACTCCTACTCCTCAGCTCTTCTGTGCCTTGCGGAACGGCATGCCCAGGAGAGTCAGAAGCTCTCTGGCGTCGCCGTCTGTGCGGGCGGATGTGACGATCGTGATGTTCATGCCCTGGACCTTCTCGACGGAGTCGTATTTGATCTCAGGGAACACGAGCTGCTCCTGGAGGCCCATGCTGTAGTTACCCCGGCCGTCGAACGCCTTCGGCGACAAACCGCGGAAGTCGCGGATGCGGGGAGTGACGATGGTGAACAGCTTGTCGAGGAAATAATAGGCACGATCGCCGCGCAGCGTTACGCAGCATCCGATCGGCACGCCCTCGCGCAGCTTGAAGTTCGAGATTGACTTGCGCGCGCGGGTGACGACGGGCTTTTGTCCTGCGATCTGAGTCAACTCCGCCACAGCAGCATCCAGAAGCTTGCCGTTCTGGGTGGCGGCACCGACGCCCATGTTGAGGACAACCTTGGTGATCCTCGGGACGGCCATCGGATTCTTGTGCTGCTCCAGAAGCTTCGGAGCAACTTCCTTCAGATACTTCTCTTTCAGCCTTGGAATCGACTTGGTCCCCGACGCCGGGGTCCCTGAACTGGTCTTCGCCATGCCGAACTACTCCTTTATATTTTTAGACTATATTTTCAAAGACGCGACTTACTTGCGGCCGATGGGCTCGTTGCAGAGCTTGCAGATGCGGGAAGTCTCGCCGTTCTGAACCACGATCGTGGCACGCGTAACCTTGTTGCACTTGGTGCAGAGGAGTCCGACGCGGGAAAGGGTGACCGGACCTTCCTTCTGGATGATCCCGCCCTTGCCGATCTTCTTGCTGGGCTTCTGATGGCGCTTCGAGTAGTTCACACCCTCAACATACGCCTGGCCCTTCGCCGGATTGACCTGGAGAACACGGCCCTTCTTTCCGGCATCATCGCCGGTCAGAATGACGACCGTGTCATCCTTCTTGATGTGCGGCTTCTCGACCGCGCGCTTCGCTTTGACCGTCTTCAACATGTGTCCGTCCTCCGGCTCAGATGACCTCAGGGGCGAGCGAGACGATCTTCATGAACTGCTTCTCGCGAAGTTCACGAGCGACCGGCCCGAAAATGCGGGTGCCCTTGGGGTTGTTGTCGTTGGCGATGATGACGGCGGCATTGTCATCGAACCGGATGTAGCTGCCATCGGGACGCCTGTACTCTTTCTTCGTGCGGACGACGACCGCGCGCACGACTTCCTTCTTCTTCACGGTGCCGTCAGGAAGAGCATCCTTCACCGAGGCGATGATGATGTCGCCCAGGGATCCGAAGGTCCTCTTCGAGCCACCCATGACGCGGATGCAAAGCAGTTCCTTGGCACCCGTGTTGTCAGCAACACGAAGTCTTGATTCTGCGCAAATCATTCTGCACTCTCCTTGGCTTCCTCGACATCAGCGGCCTGACCATGGGCGATCACCTCGCGGACGATCCAGTGCTTGGTCTTGCTGACCGGGCGGCACTCTTCGACGCGAACCATATCGCCGACTTTGCAAATGCCTTCCTCGTCATGGGCGAGGAACGTGGTGGTGCGCTTGATGTACTTCTTGTACCGGGGATGCTGAACCATGCCCTCGATCTGAACCTTCACGGTCTTCGCGGTCTTGTCCGCGATGACGCGTCCGACGCGGCTCCGGCGGTGTGCTTTGTTGTTTTCCATTGTACCCTCCTGCGGTTAGAACGGCAGCCGGCCGGCGTTCAGCTCGCGCTGTAGAGCCTGGATCCGCTCGAGTTCGTTCAGCTTCGTGCGCTTGGTTTCCTTGAGAGAGGCGATTTGAGAAGCTTCATTTAACCCCAAGGAAACGAGTTTGTCAAGGAACTTCTTCCGCATCTGGAAGTTCTCGTTCCGGAGACGCTGACTGGAAGCGCGCAGCGCGTCTTCGTCCTTCGCCCCGCGGCTGGTCTTGATCCGCTCGGACAGCTTGCCGCGGATGCTCTTGATCAGCTCGCCCACCTTCTGGTCGACGTCGGCGCGGATCTCGCGCTTCACCTGGTTCGCCTTGCCCGACAGCGTCTGCTTGAGCAGGGTGATCTTCTCGGCCAGCGTGTGGGAGCGGGAGTCAATGCCCTTGCTGGTGAGCATCTTCTGGTACTCGTCAGCAAGCTGCTTCTTGATCGCTTCGACGCGGATCTTGTTGATGGCGGTCTGCACGCGGGCGATGTTGCGCCGCACGATCTTGATGCGGGACGGGTTAGCCAGCTGGCCCGTCACGACCTGGAAGCGCAGATTGAACAGCTCTTCCTTGAAATGCCGGTACTTCTCCTCGAGTTCATGCTCGCTGAGCTGGGTGAAATCTTCACGGTTCTTCATGGTATCACCTTTTCACTTACGGATGGGCTGACACGACGTGCGTGCGGATCGGCAGCTTGTGAGCAGCCTGGGACATCGCTTCGATGGCGATATCGGCGGGAACGCCTTCAAGTTCGAACAGGATGCGGCCGGGCTTCACGACGGCAACCCAGAATTCCGGGGCGCCCTTTCCCTTGCCCATGCGGGTTTCGAGAGGCTTCTTCGAAACCGGCTTGTCGGGGAACACGCGAATCCACATCTTGCCACCGCGCTTGACGGTGCGGGTGATGACCTTACGGGCCGCTTCGATCTGGGCAGCGGTCATCCAGCAGCACTCGAGGGCCTGAAGGCCGAACGTGCCGAACGCCAGATAGCTTCCGCCCTTGCTCATGCCGCGCATGCGGCCGCGCTGTTGCTTGCGGTACTTCGTACGAGCCGGGATCAACATGGTTCTTCAGCTCCTTCGTCGACTCAGAACGTGTTCTCGCGGGCCGGTGCGGCGTCGACCGGAGCAGTCCGGCCAAGCTTCTCGCCCTTGAACACCCACACCTTGACACCCACGCACCCGAAGGTGGTGATAGCGGTTTCGGTGGCGTAATCGATGTCGGCGCGCAGAGTGTGCAGAGGCACGCGACCTTCGCGAACCCATTCCACGCGGCTGATTTCAGCGCCGCCCAGGCGGCCCGAGCACGTGATCTTGATGCCTTCCGCGCCGGAGCGCAGGCAGCGGCCGATCACCTGGCGCATCGCACGGCGGTGCGAAATGCGCTTCTCGAGCTGCATCGCAACGTTCTCGGCGATCAGCTTCGCATCCGAGTCGGGATGCTTGATTTCCTGGATGGCCAGGAACACCGACTTCCCGGTGAGCTTCTCGAGGTCCTTCTTCAGGATCTCGACGCGCTCGCCGCCGCGGCCGATGATCACGCCGGGCTTCGCCGTGAAGATCGTGACCTTCACCTTAGTGTTCGACTTGCGCTCGATCTCGATGCGGCCGATCCCTTCGCGGGGGAACTGCTTCTTGTCGATGAAGTTGCGGATCTTCACATCCTCGTGGAGGAAGTTCGCATAATCACTGCGCTTGGCGAACCACCTGGAGTCCCAGGTGCGGGTGATGCCGAGCCGGATGCTGATAGGATTGATTTTCTGTCCCATTGTCAGTTCCCTCCCTGGGCCTTCGGGGTCTTCGGGGTCTTGGCCTTGGCGGCGGTCTTCGTTCCGGCCGACTTGGTCGACTTGGCCTTCTTCTCACCGGCTTCGGCAGCCTTGGTTTCCTTGGCGGCGACAGCCTGGGTGGCCTTGATGATCTTGTTCATCTCGACCTTCTCTCGAAGGACGATAATGGCATGGGCCGTCCGCTTGCGGATGCGACAGGCGCGGCCGCGGGCGCGGGCCATGAACCGGCGCATCGTCGGGCCGCCGTCCACCAGAACCTTGGCGACGAACAGGTTGTCGGCCTTCAGCTCGTGGTTGTTGCTCGCATTGGCGATCGCAGATTCGAGCAGCTTCTTCAGGATCGGGGCGCCACCCTTGGGCATGAAGCTCAGGATGCCGAGCGCCTCGTCGACGCTCTTGCCGCGGATCTCGTCAGCAACCAGCCGCAGCTTGCGCGGGCTGATGCGGACATTGCTGATGCGGGCGCGAGGCATGTCGACCAGGTCGATCAGCCGCTTCTTCTCAGCCCAGGTGAGCTTGCCGACCAGCGGATACTCTTTGACGTAGCGGATCTTGACGTCTTTCTCGTTCCCGTGCGGATGGCTGACTTCCTGCTTCTTGGAATACAGGCCCGCCTGGGTGAGGATGCGCTCGATCTTCGTGTGGCTGTTCTTGGTGTCCAGCCCCTTGATCATGCGCATGCCGCTGAAGACGTCGACGTTATCTGGAATCGTGACTCCGACAATTCGCAACATGTCTTTGGATCTCCTTTACTTCGGGGCCGCAGCCTTCTCGCCGGACGAGTGACTCTTGAACGTGCGGGTGGCGGCGAACTCGCCGAGCTTGTGGCCGACCATGTTCTCGGTGATGAACACCGGAACGTGCTTGCGGCCGTTATGAACGGCGATGGTGTGTCCGACCATGGTCGGATAGACGGTGGAAGTGCGGGACCAGGTCCGGATCTGCCGCTTTTCATTGGCCCGGTTCATGGCCTCGATGCGCTTCATCAGGCGTTCTTCGATAAACGGAGGCTTCTTGCTCATGGTCGTACTCCCTTATTTCTTCCGGCGAGAGATGATGTACTTGTTGGAGGCGTTCTTGCGCTTGCGGGTCTTCATGCCCTTCGCGGGCTGGCCCCACAGGGACACCGGAACGCGACCGCGGCTGTTCTTGCCTTCACCACCGCCGTGCGGGTGATCGCAGGGGTTCATGACGGCGCCGCGAACGAACGGCCGCCAGCCCTTCCAACGATTGCGACCGGCCTTGCCCATGCCGATGTTCATGTGATCCTGGTTGCCGACCGTCCCGATGACGGCACGGCATTCCAGCGGAATGCGGCGCATTTCGCCGGAGGGCATCACGATCTGGGCGAAGCTGCCTTCCTTGCCGGCGAGCTGGCAGTGGGCGCCGGCCGTGCGGGCAATCTGGGCGCCCTTGCCGGGCTTCATCTCGATGTGGTGGATCGTCGAGCCGAGGGGGATGTCACGCAGCTGGAGGCAGTTGCCCAGAACGATGTCCGCGTGCTTGCCGTTCTCGATGATCTGGCCGACCTTGAGGCCTTCGGGGGCGATGATATACCGCTTTTCGCCGTCCTTGTAGCTGATCAGCGCAATCCGGGAAGTGCGGTTCGGATCGTACTCGATCGTCTCGACCCGGCCGGGGATCCCGTCCTTGTTGCGCTTGAAGTCGATGATGCGGTAGAACCGCTTGCTGCCGCCGCCCCGATGACGCTGGGTCACGTGGCCATGGTGGTTGCGGCCGGCGGCCTTCTCGAGCCGTTCGGTCAGCGGCTTGTAGGGCTTGTCCGTGGTGATCTCTTCGAACCCGTAGCCTTCCATCACGCGGCGGGACGGGGTCATCGGGCGATACGTCTTGATGCTCATTGTTGGCTCCTCTTACTCGTCCGCCGTCAGGCGATTCCTTCGAAGAAGGAGATCGAGTCAGCCGGATTCAGCTTCACGACGGCCTTCTTCCAGGAGGACGTGAAACCGCTGGTGGTGCCCCGGCGCTTGGCTTTGGGGTGCACGTTCACGGTGTTCACCTGCTCGACACGCACCTTGAACAGTGCTTCGACAGCGTCCTTGATCTGGTGCTTGTTGGCGCTTTTGGCGACGCGGAACTGGTAAATCTTCTCGCCCATGCGATCGTAGCTCTTCTCAGAGACGATGGGCTGCAAAATGACGTCCTGGGGGGTCTTCATTTGTTCAGCGCCTCCTCGAGAGTCTTGAGGGCCGCGTCGCTGATCGCGACATGCCCGTATTTGAGCAGATCGACCACGTTCATCTGCAGCGGCGTCACGGCCTTCACATTCTTCATGTTCCGGACGGCGCGACGGGTCGCTTCCGTCATCTCGGCGACGACGAACAGCGTGTTCTCAATCTTGTGACTCTCCATGAACTTCACGACATCGGCGGTCTTGCCGCTGTCGAACGTCAGGCCCTTCACGATCCGGACGCGGTCATTGGCGGCCAGCTCGGTGAGAACGCCGCAGAGAGCACGATCAACGGTCTTGCGCGTGGGGCGGATGTCAAACGCGTGCGGCCGGGGGCCGAACGTGCAACCGCCGCCGGGCCACAG
>DATCTT010000453.1:0-9353 GCA_036567845.1 Candidatus Ozemibacteraceae bacterium
CAGGGGGGCCTGAGACGGAACAAAGGAAACGCCGGGGCGCGGAAATGCCGCGCCCCGGCGTTGTGTGAGTCGTTCAGATCACCAGGGGGAACCGCTCGGGAGGGTGATGACATGGACCCGGGCCTGATGCGACCCGCTTCCATTTTCGAGGATGACGATGTTGGTGCCGTTCACGACCACTGACACCGGCGTATCGAAGGAACCGAGGGCGGAGCCGCTGGAGCCCGCGTTCATCTGCCAGCCACCGGACGTGTTCCAGAACTGGAGCTGACTGTTGCTCCGGTCGATCGTGAGAAAGTAGTCATTGCCAAGCTTCGCGATGTCGATAGGGCTGCTTGCATTCCAGGAGCCGACATAGTTGAGCGTCGAGGGATCCCGGACGGAGATCCTGCTGTTTCCATAGTCGGCAACATAGATTTTCGAGTCGATGGATCTGATCCCCAGGGGGGTGTTGAAATGCAACGTGTCGTTGCCGGGCGACGTGTCGGTTGGGGGCATGATCTGGTCTGCAACACCGCTCGCTAGATTGAGCTGCTGGAGACGATGGACTCCGGTGTCGGAAAGGAACAGATACGTGTCATTCGAGGTGAGAGACATCGGGTTGGTATACAGGGCCGAGCCGACTGTGCCTATTCCGAACGCGCCATAGTTGCTTTCGGTTGCCGTGCCATTCCAGACCTGGATTCTCGCGGAGACTCCGGGCAGTGCTTCGAGGGTGTAGAGCTTGCCGCCTGCCTTGGTGATGCCCACCAGCGAGGTGAAGGAGCCCGGATCCGAGCCAAGCCCTCCGATCGCGCTCTCGAGGACGAAGCTGGAGGAGAACTTCTTCACCTTCGAGTTTCCATGGTCGGCGATATAATAGCTGCCGCCATCCAACAAAAGGGCTGTCGGGCTCGAGAGCTGGGTGTCGAGTGCGCCATCGCTGAGATACGTCCGCGCGCTCCAGACGACGAAGGTGAAGGTCGCCGCGCTCTGGCCTCCGTAGGTGTCGACAGCGCTCACCATCAGCTGGTAGCGGCCCGGATTGAGAAACTGCGGCAGATTCACCTGGCCCGGGTTGTAGGTTGTCGCCCCTCCACCGGGCGGGGTGAGGGCGCAGGTGATGGCGGTATCTGCGAGAAGCCCGCCCGTCTCGAGATCCGTTGCCCAGGCGGCAAGATCTATCTGGGTGCCGGCGCTGGCCAGGAGGATCGGGATGTTGCCGGGGGCGGTGGCATACTGCGGGTAATCAATCGTCAGGCCCGGGGTGGCGAGCGTGTTGATCAGGATCGAGCGGGTTGCGATCGCCGTGACGCCGCAACTGTCGATGACGCGAGCTTCGATCACATGGTGGCCACTGACGGTGAGAGAGGTGGTCAGCGTGTGGGTCTTGGGCCAGCCGCCGGTCAGGGTCGTGCCGGTCAGCTTTGAGCCGCTGTTCAGGTCATACCACTCGACGGTCAGCGGCTCGTCGTTGTCGTCATCGCGCAGCTCCGCCTTGAGCGTGAAGCTGGCCCCGTTGTCATACCGGGTGCCGCTGGCGGGATTGTCGGCATCGTTCATAACGATCGTGGGGGTCGCGTTGATGTAGATCGGCCGGCTCACGGATGCCATGGCGAGCAGTGTGTCGCTGGCCTGAAGCGTGATGACGTGAGTGCCGACGGTCGTGAAGACATGCATGAACGTCGTCGTGGCAATCTTCTCGAAGCTGCCGGGGCCGGTGCAGGTCCAGCTCAGGCTCGTGCTGGCCACATATCCGCCAGATGTCTCGGCATCCGTCGCATAGCCGCTGAATGGAACCGACGCACCGAGGGCATACCAGGTGGCCGCCGTGGGTGGATTCACCATCGTCACGACCGGCGCGGTGTTCGTCGCGACGCTGATCGTGAGGCTCGTCATCGCCGTCGCGCCGAAAGTGTCCGAAGCAAGCAGCGTGATGAGGTGCTCACCCGGAATGAAATCGCGATAGTTCGTGACGACGTCTGACGTGCCAAAGGTCGAGGTCGCATTCGACATCAGGGAATAATCGTACCAGGTATATATCAGCCCCTGGCCTTCCGGGTCCGTTGCCGAGCCTGAGAAGCTCACCGCTTCGCTCGCCATGAACGAGGTCTTGTTCGGGGAAATGGCGATGCTCAGGCCCGTCGGCTCTGCGTTGATGCGGAACGGCACGGATGCCGCCGTTCCGAGACCCTCGGTCGTCGTTGCCATCAGCCAAGCCGTGTAAGAGCCGGGGGTGGTGACCATAGAGGTGAAGTTGTTTGTTGCGGTCGCGATCCCGGACAGGCTGCCGCCGGCCGGCTGCAGATACCATGCGTAGGCAGCCGGCGTCAGGGTTGTCCCGTTTGACAGGCGCACCGTTCCGACAAACTGAATGGAGCCGCCCTGCATCACCTCGTTCGCGGCAGGGGACGTGATCGCGGCCGAAGGCGTCAGAGTGCCGAACGGGATGATGGTGAATGTCCGGGAAACCGTCGTCGAACCGCCCCGTTCATCCGTGACCGTAACCGTAACCGTCACCGACGTGTCACTTGTGACGGTGGGGGTTGTCCAGCTCGTCTGCTTCGTCGTTGTCGTTCCGAACGTGCCGTTCGAGGCGGACCAGGCATACGTGAGAGCGTCGGATGAGCCGTCGGGATCCGTGGCGCTGGCCACGAGAGTGTAGGCGGTGTTCTTGATCATCGTCGTGCTGTCCGAAAGCAGCTCGACAACCGGATTCACGTTCAGGGTGCTGCTGACGCCATAACTGACGGTCAGCGTGACGCGGCCGATCAGGCCGCTGGGGTCGGCGGCGATGAAGGTGATCGCGGCATTGCCGTTGCCCGAGGATGGGGCCGTCCACGTGGCGCGCAAATCGGAAGAGGTCGCGATGCTGCCAGCCGAGACGCTCCAGCTATAGGTGAGCGCCGCACCCTCGGGGTCACGGGCCGCCGCCGTGAACACGATCGTGCCGCCATTCACGGCCTGCAGGCGATCTGGGGTCAGGGTGACGATCGGGGGAAGATTCGTCGAACCGGCCGGGGGAACGGTTGTTTCGAGAACAGGCGAGTCGGTGCTGATGAACTGGGCCGGCACAGAGACCGTCGAACGACCGGATACCATGACCGTAACGGTTGCCGTTTCGTTGGCGGGCAGGGGGGGTGAATCATAGTATCCCGGATTCCCGCTGACGGCTGTGAAGGATTCCCCCCACACCAGAAGAGTGGCTGTGGAGATCGTTCCGCCAGTTGCGTCCCCGACACGGATGCGGACGCGCCTGGTCGCGGGCTTGACCTCGAGGGAGCCGGTCTGGCGTGCCGGAAGACCTGTCGTGACGTCGATATCCGACGAGCGGACCTTGTATTGGATGCCGCTGTTGCCGGTCAGCCGCGCGATCACGTTGTGCCGCTCAAAGGTGACGGGGGAGAGGGTGAAGAGCCCGTTGGAATTCGGGTGGGTCGCGATCTGTGGATACTTCTCGAGGAACACGAGTGTGTTCGTGAAGTTCGTTGCGGCCAGCACCGAAGCGTCAATGCCACGCACGGCGGCGATTGTGCTCGATGCCGTCAGAGTTCCGGTGATGGACCCGTAGCTGCCGGGACCAACCGGAAGCGGGTCATCCCCGTTGCCGGCGCAGCCGAACAGTGTCAGCGCGGCAAGAACCAGTCCCATAAAAAAAAGATGTGCGGCGGAAAGGCGGTTTTGACTCGACATGATGCCCCCTCGAAAGAACATGGTATGCGCCATTATGGGGCGCGCTGTAAGCGGCTGTCAATGGCCCGACGGAATCGGGGCACCTCATTTTTTTTGCGTCCCAAGGCGGCATAGCGCCGCGACGATCGCGGGACGGGCCATGAGGTTCTCGAGGAACACGGCTGCAAGCCCGCGCCCCGTGAGCCGAACGAGCCGTTCGCAGTCTTTTCCAGCCGTGCGATCAAAGGCCGCGGTCCCGCGCTCGAGATCATCGCGGTTCGCCGCTGAACGGTCCGCCTGGATCGTTGCCGCTCGCACGAACAGATCCAGCAGAAGGCGGATGAAAACGGGAACCGAAGAGCCGGACAACGCCCCGCCCCCGTGCCAGGCCGGTGAGGCGAGAAACGCGCCGATACGGTCGATCGCGGCCCGGTCGAACTCGCTCCGTATCTCCCCGAGGTCGATCCCGCCGAGAGCTGCCGTTGCCACCGGCCGCTCCCCGAGCTCTCCGAGGGTGATGGAGCCGAAGCACCAGCCGAGACGGGCAATGCCGACAAGCAGACCGAGCATCTCCCCAAAGCCGCCTTGGCGGGTTTCGCTGTCGAGCCGGTTTTCGAGTGCCTGAACAACCACACCGCGGATCAGACGAGCCTTTGAAGACTCGTCCGGATACTCTTCCGCCTGTACGGCATTCAGACAGCTGCTAAGGGGGCGTGCGGGCTGTCCGGACGCTGCCTGGCTCGCCCAGTCCTGGACTCGTTGCCAGATGGCCAGAGGCTTGTCATGCGTCTCCAGCTCGGAATTCTCGAGGATCATTCGGAGCTCAGACTCCATCTGGGCCGATTGTTCCGCATCGAGAGACAGCCCTTGCCGGAGCGTGATTGCCGCGGGGGTGGTCATCCTCTGTCATCCTCCATCCGTCCGTGATGTGTCGCTGGTGACACTCTATCACAAGGTGTTCCCGGAATGAACCTCGCAGAACGCGCATGGCGCCAGTTGCTTTACCCGGAATGACTGGCATGATATGCTTTTATCGAGAAGCTGATCGACCGCGGCATGGTGATGCGCGGGAGATATAGATAAAATAATATATCTGGCTATAACAAGGCGCGCATGATTCCACAATGCATCATCCTCACACGGGATCCGATCTACTCCGTCTTTCTCGAGATGACGGTGAAGGAACATGGATTTCAGGCTCGGATCGTTGCGGTGATGGAAAAGGTCGAGGAGCTTTCCCTCGTTTCCCCGACCATTGCCTGGATCGTCGATCTCGATAAACTGTCCGTTTCGGCCCAGGAGGTTGCGAAAAAGGCTCGGCACCTTTCCCCCGATACGAAGCTCGTCTTCATGAGCTCCGCGTTTACTCGGGAACTGGCGGCGGAGTGCATTGCCGAAAATGCCCTCGGTCTTCTGGTAAAGCTGCTGATCGTGGCCCGGCTCGTCGAGGTGATGAGTCTGCTGCGGCAGGAAATCACCCTGGCCGAAACCAATGAGGTCCTTCCCCGCACCGAAGAGGAGGCCACCACCGACGAGTCGGTTTCCGGCCTGCCCCAGGAACATCCCTATCTCCGTTATGTCCACATGAAGTGTCCGATCTGCCTCCGTCCGTTTCGCGCGACGCGGTTCAAGCTCTGGACTGTACCGATTTCGGATACCGACACTGATTTCTGCCCGATCTGCAATGAATCGGTGCATCCCGAACTGTATACCGTGGTCGTCTGCCCGTCCTGCCTGTTTGCCCAGTATGTCGGCAAATTCAACGATACACGGGTGGTCCAGGAGCGTGCCCGGCACTTCCTTTCCCCGGTGGGGCTCGAGGAGCGGCGGGCGCTCGCCTTCAAACTGGAGGGCTTCGGCGCCGAGCGGACCCTCCTGCATGGGATTAAGAGTTTCGAGCTTGCCGCCTATGCCGCCGAGGGACTGAAACTTTCGGGCTGGACGAAGCAGGCCGGGGAGTTCTATCTGAAATGCTCCTGGCTTTGCCGCCGAATGGGCCATGGCCGTCACGAGCGACATGCTCAGGAGAAGGCCCTGGAGTTGTTCACTCGCGTCTAACAAACCCTACCGGTTCACCGGCGGAAAGTTTCCCGGCAAGACGACGATCCAGAGCCGCCTCGAGCCGGGGGTCGAGCTCCTTCCCGAGCGGGGGATCGTCGTGACGGGATTTTTGATCGGGGAACTGGCCCGCCGTCTCGGGAATCTCCGTCTGGCCCGGGAGTATTTCGACGAGGTGCTGGCTCTCCCGTTTCTCAGCAAATACTCATCCCTGCTGACACACATTCACCACGTCAACAGGCTTCTCAAGGAAGCCGAGACCGCTGCGGCCTCCCGGATTCCTGAAAAGAGATAACGATATAATACGTAGTTGTGTTATTTGAATCGGGCCTGGTTTCCCGATGATGAAGCCCCGGAATGCGAAAAAAACAGCCCGCCGGATCCGGCGGGCTGTCGTGCAGAACGGGATGGATTACTCTTCCGCGGCTTCCTCGCCCTTGCGGCCGTATTCCTTGATAACCTGCTCGGTCACGTTGGCCGGCACTTCCTCGTAATGGTCGAACTTCATCGTGAACTCGGCGCGGGACTGGGTCATCGACTTGAGGTCGGTCGCGTATTTGTACATCTCGGCCAGGGGGACCGACGCTTTGACGACCTGCTGTCCGCCCATCGGCTCCATGCCCAAAATGCGGCCGCGGCGGGAGTTCAGATCGCCGATGACGCTGCCCATGAATTCGTCCGGGGTGAAGACGCAGACTTCGTAGATCGGCTCGAGCAGAATTGGCTTGGCCTGGGCCATGCCTTCCTTGAAGGCGATCGTGGCGGCCAGTTTGAACGCGAGTTCCGACGAGTCGACGTCATGATACGAGCCGAAGTGGAGGGTCGCCTTGAAGTCGATCACCGGGAAACCGGCGAGGACGCCGCGCTTGCGGGCTTCCTGCAGGCCCTTCTCTACGGCCGGAATGAAGTTGCGGGGAACGACGCCGCCGACGATCGCGTCGACGAACTCGAAATCCTTGCCAGGGTTCGGCTCAAAAGCGATCGTGACATCGCCATACTGACCACGGCCGCCCGACTGTTTCTTGTGTTTCCCCTGGACGTCCGACTTGCCCTTGATCGTCTCGCGGAACGGGATACGGGGCTTGCTGATCTCCACGTCGACGTTCCAGCGGCTCTTGAGGCGGCTGATCGCCACGTCAATGTGGGTGTCGCCGAGGCCCGAGATCAAGCCCTGACTCATCTCGGCGTCGAACTCGTATTTCAGCACGCCGTCATCGTTGCACAGGGTGTGCAGGCCAGTGCCCATCTTTTCCTGGTCGTTCTTGGTCTTGGGAGCGATCGCGTAGGTCAGTTTGGGCTCGGGCAGCGCCGGAAGCTGGAACTGGACGTTGTAGCTCTTGTCGCACAGGGTGTCGCCGCGCGTTGAGATCTTCGGCTTGACCAGCATCGCGATGTCGCCGGCGACAACCGCTTCGAGATCGACACGGTTCTTGCCGCGCATCGTGAAGAAGGCGCTGAACCGCTCGGTGTTCTCGCGGTTTGGGTTGTAATAATCGGTGCCGGTGGTCATCTTCCCGCTGATGACGCGCAGGAAGATCATGTCGCCGGCCTGCTCGTTGACCTTCTTGAAAATGAAGCTGGCAAAGGGGCCGTCGACCTTGGGCTCAACCTTGACCTTCGTGTCGGTTCCAGGCGTGACGGCCTCGACGGCCCCGCGCTCGATTGGAGAGGGCATGCAATTCGTGATGAACTCGAGAACCTGGTCCCCGCCGAGATTCTTGAGCGCCATGCCGCAGATGAGGGGCTTGATCTTGTTGGCGGCAAGACCGAGCTTGAGGGCCCGGCGCAGCTCGTCGTTCGTGATCGTCTGGCCGTCGAAGAACTTGTTCAGAAGCTCGTCATCGCACTCGACGATCGACTCGACCATGCTCTCGCGCATCTTGGTTGCCATCTCTGCCATGTCGGCCGGGATATCCTTGGTCTCGACCTTCTTGCCGGTGTCGTCGGTGTATGCATACGCTTTCATCTCGATCAGGTCGATCAAACCCTTCAGGTTCGCAGCGGTGCCCCATGGGAGCTGAATCGGGATGATCTTCGCGTCAAACGCCTTCAACTCGTCGATCAGTTTCGCGACGTTGATGTTTTCCTTGTCAAGCTTGCTCAGATAGACAGCCCGGGGAATATTGTAATCATTCAGGATCTTCCAGTTCTTCTCGGTGCCGACTTCGATGCCCGAGCTGGCATTGACGACGACAATCGCAGCATCCATCGCCGGAAGGACCTTGTATACTTCACCGAGGAAATCGTCGAAGCCGGGCGTGTCGAGCAGATTGATCTTGACATCCTTCCACTCGAGGCAGGCCAGTGACGTGCCCACCGTGGTCTTGCGCTTCAGCTCTTCGGGGTCGTAGTTCATCACGGACGAACCGTCGTCGACCTTGCCGATGCGCGAGTTGGCGCCGGTGTGGAACAGCAGCGCTTCGGTCAGCGAGGTCTTGCCGGCTCCGCCGTGGGAGACGAGCCCGATATTGCGGATCTTGTCGGTGGTATACAGCTTCATTGAGTTCTCTCCTCGGAACAGTTTCGCCCGGAATGCCAAGAGGGGCGAGTATTTCAGGTATGTATACAGGAAACCTGGTACAAATGCAACGTCAGAACCAGCCGAATCGTTCCCCTAACCAGGAGACGATGAGAGAGCCGATCAGCACCGGACCCGACCAGTGCAGGAACGCTGTGACCGGCGGCGTCAGCCCCGACGGGCCTTTCCGCAGCAGCCAGGCCCGCAGGGGAATCTGGGCGACGACGGCAAGAAACAGGAGGATGCCGAGTCTGTGGAACGAGGCCGCCTCGCTGATCCGCCCGTGCGCGAGCGCCGTGAAGCTGCGCACCAGACCGCACCCCGGGCATTTCGCCTGGAACAGGAGCTGGTGCGGGCACAGCGCCGGGATTTCCCGGCCGAACAGAGACACGAGCTCGCCGCCCGGAGGCGCCGGCGTCAGGAACAGGGCGGCGAGAACGATCAGAACGGCGACGAGAAGCTGATGACGCTGATATGCGAAAAAACGAGCTCCCGCCGTGGCCGGATCAGACCGCATCGCGTTCCGGTCAGTGCTTCCCGCCAAGCGCCTGGATGACGCCATTGATGCCGATTGATATGATGGAATACAATATCAACCGTTGTCCTTTGGGATTGCCCTGGGCGACGTAGACGAGCCCCTGAATCAGCGCGATGATCGGACAGCAGACGACGCCGATCCAGTCTGTGGTCGATAGGGCGACTTCATCGATACCAGCGGCAGTTTTCCCGACGCCACCGAGGGTTGCCCGGTCCTCGTCGCTCTGATACTCGTTGCAATGTTTGCATTTTCGCGCTCCGCGCGCAATTGGCTCCTTGCACCAGCGGCAGGGAACCGTTCCTCCGGGAGGTGGCGGGACGGCCGGGCCGCCGGCCATCGATCCCGGGGGAATGCCGGGAACTCCAGGCGCTGCATGGCCGCCGCGGGCGGCGGCGCAGGAGGGGGAGGTGCAGCCGCCTGATCGGGACCAACACGCGTCATGGTTGACCGAATGACAGGATGGGCAGTTGTGGATCTGCTCGCCGAGGGCAATCGGTTTCCCGCAAACGGCGCACGACCGGCCCAGAACCTTCTTGTTTGCCTTCATAACCTCGGGAAGGGCATCCCCGTCGGCCATGGGAGAGGCAG
>DATCTT010000454.1:0-2046 GCA_036567845.1 Candidatus Ozemibacteraceae bacterium
GAGGCGTTCTGGCCCACCAGACAGGTGACGCGCCATCCGCCCCCGCCGTTCGACAGGGTCAGCCACTGGGAGCCGTCGGAGGTGATCGAGACGGATGCGTCGGTGGCCGCGACCGTCGGGCCGCCGTTCTCGCTTTTCCAGACGGCGGCGAGCAGTTCGCCGGGTTGTTCCGCCGAGACTGCCATCTCATGGGTGTTCACCTGGAGACAATAGATCGTGATCTTGTCGCCGCTGTCAGCCACGGCAGCCCCCGCCCCCGCACTGATCGCGGGTGGAACACCGCGTTTCATCGTCTCGGTCGCTCCTTCGCTCTGGACCCAGGAGATGAGCTTCTTGTGCAGCGGATCGTTCTCGTTGATGCCCTCGCTCCATCCGCCGTCATGTGCCCAGGCGGTCTGATCGTGCCCGAAATACCAGGCGACAGCTGTCAGCCCGATGCCGATGAACACCGACATCCGCGGGGACACCGGCGTGGTTTTCCCTCCCTGGGTGAGAATCGCTGCGATCGAGCCGAGGATGATCGTCCAGGCCACGAAACCGCCCCATTCCCACCGCGCCTGGGAGAACAGACCGGCCGCGAGGCCGAGACAGCCGACCTGGATGACGGATGGCCAGGCGATCTTCCCGATGCTCCCCGTCGGAAGCGTGTCGGGCGGAATGAAGCGGGTGACTCCCGTGACGAGGCCCATGACCGGGCCGGCCAGGAGCATCGGAAACGCCGTTCCAAGCGTCGTCAGACTCCAGAAGCTGACGGCAAGCTGTGTCTGCATTGAAAAATAGCTGCTGATATAATATCCGGCGGCGAGGCCGGCGCCCAGGGCTACGAAGTTCGGTTTCTGCGCCTGCCGGAAGTGCGGAGCGAGGGTGAGCGGCAGCGAGAGCGCTTGCCGGATGCCGGCGGCGAAACCCGAGGCGCGCAGCTTCGTCCAGACATACCAGAGGAACGCTCCACCCACGGCCCAGGAATACACGGCCTGGTCCGTGTAGGAGTCCGAGGCGATGAACTTGCCGACCCAGGAGCTGTCCTGGAAGCCCTCGTTGGTGACGGCCATCAGATAGGTGTGAACGAACCACGCCGTGACTGCCGCCTTGACGGCCGTGAACAGACGGGCGGGGATGCCGAGGAGCGTTTGCTTTGCGACCGCGGTCCAGGAGATGGTGAGGAAGCCCGGAAGCGCCGCAAGAGAGACGGTGCTCGCCTGAACCTTTGGCAGAGGCTGCTCTGCCCCGATGCGTGGCTGTCTTTCCTGACCTCGCCGCGACGCATCAGGGTGGGCGGAAGCCCTGTCGGTCCCGGCCGGCGTGCGTGGCCGATCGGCTCCGGTCGACGGTTCTGCGGGCGGGGATGCAGGCTGCCAGGCCTGGCCGTTCCAGCAGAGCCAGCGGCCGGTTCCGGCTTCGAGCTGCCACCAGCGGCCTTCGTCATCGGTGAGGCGCAGCCCGTTCACGGCCTCGATGAACGCCTGATCGTCGAGGCTTCCCCGGGCATGCTGCCGGGCGAGCTGCTGATACCGGTTTTCGAGTTCCTGGAAAGCGGCTGATGACATCGGTTCTCTCACATGTCGGGCGTACGTTCTCCCTGCAGACTATCGCGTTTTCTCGATGAAATCAATTCCTATGAGCGGCCGGCCCGAGCAGGGGGCTTGTTGAGGCGAGGCGTGTCACCCCCTTGCTGGTGGCCATCCAGAGGCTGCGGTCAGGCGTCTGGACCATTGCCATCACCTCGTTGCCGCCCAGCCCGTCGCGCTCGGTCAGAATGGTGAAGCTGGCCCCGTCGAACCGTGTGAGCCCGTCCATCTCGGAGCCGAACCACAGGGTGCCGTCATCCGTCTCGAAGATCGAACGGCACTTCTGGCCGGCGAGGCCGTCGGCCTTGCCGAATGTGGTGCAGACGGGTGTGCCGGTCGCCCAGCCTTCGATGCGCGTCAGGCCGCCCCGGTCGAAGAAGCCGGTGCCGACCCAGATCCGGGCCTGCCGATCCTCGGCGATTGCGACGACATTCGCATGCGGCAGCCGTTCAGGCGGGGTGAACGGCGTGGCGCCTCC
>DATCTT010000455.1:0-13864 GCA_036567845.1 Candidatus Ozemibacteraceae bacterium
GCGCGGCACCGCCCTGGGACTGGAACGCCGGGTTGCTCTTCCAGATGCCGACGGCTTTGACCATGCCGTCGATGATGGCCTCGGGCTTGGGCGGGCAGCCGGGAATCCAGACGTCGACGGGGATGACCTTCTCGACGCCGCCGAGCACGTTGTAGCAGTCGGCGAAGATGCCGCCGGTCGCGCTGCATGCACCCATCGCCACGACCATCTTGGGGCCGGGCATCTGGTCGTAGACGTTCTTGAGCACGCGAGCGTTGCGGTGGTTGACCGAGCCGGTGACGACGAGAATGTCGGCATGCTTCGGGTTTCCGACATGGAGCACGCCGAACCGCTCGAGATCATACAGCGGGGTCAGGCAGGCCAGCAGCTCGATGTCGCAGCCGTTGCAGCTGTTGCAGTTGTAATGGACAATCCAGGGTGAGCGGTCGATGCATCCGAGCACGATTCATTCCCCTTCTTTCATTTCCAGTAGAGCCAGACCAGGTTCGTCACCGAGAGGCCGAGGCCGACCGTCCACATGTGGGCAAGCATCCACTGGTAGGTCAGGCGGGCGCAGAGGTTGTCGAACAGGATCTCGATAACAAACGCTATAATAGCCAGAGAAATACCAACAACCCAATTGGTTGCCCAGAAGGCGGCCAGCACCAGGAATACGAGGGCGGTCTCATACCAGTGCGCCACCTCGAGAATCGCCAGATAGGGGCCAGCATACTCGATCGTGATCCCCTTGACGATCTCCTGATGGCCGTGGTGCGAGGTGGCCAGGTCGAACGGGGACTTCTTGAGCTTGATCGCCGTCACAAGCAGGAAGGCGAGGAAGATCAGCGGCAGGGTCAGGAGCAGGGGCTTCCCGGCAAGCGAGATGTCGCGTGCCATGAAGCTGCCGTTGGTCATGAAGATGCCGATGACGAGCAGCACGAGAATGGGTTCGTAAGAGAGCATCTGCATGATCTCGCGGCTGCTGCCGATGCGGCTGTAGGGCGAGCGCACGCACATCCCGCCAAGGATCAGCGCGATGGTGCTGACGGCGACGACGAGCAGGGTCATGATCATGTCCTGGCCCAGCACCAGCAGCACCGTGGCCAGCATCAGGAACGCGAGATGGATCCAGGCGTAGAGCACCTGGGTGCGGTTGAGGATAACGCCCTCCTTGCCGAGCAGCTTGAGCACGTCGTAGACGGGCTGGAGCAGCGGCGGCCCGACGCGGCTCTGCATGCGGGCATTGATGCGGCGGTCGATGCCCTGCAGGAGCGCCCCGACGGCAGGGGCGAGAACGACGGCGAAAAGCGCGATCAGCAGCTGGTTCATGGTCGACATCATATCGCGATCACCCCGAAGAGGCTGAGGATCAGGGCCACCGCCACCGGGTTGGCCCAGGCCGAGACGTTCTCCTCGCCGAAGATCGACGAGAAGTAGTAGCTGCGCATCATCGCGACCTCACCCCGGTCCATGATGCTGCGGAACTCGTAGGAGAGAGCGCTGTCGGAGATGTTCTCGCCGCACAGGAAGGGCTTGCGGAGCCTGTTCTCATCGACGGCCATGAGAGTGAGCAGCAGGGAGCCGACGAGCAGGATGGCAAGTGCGTAGATCGGCCAGGTCATGAACGACTCGGTCATCTCGAGCATCTTCCAGGACGCATCGGTGCGGCTCGAGAGCGGATACAGCACGCGGGCGAGCGGCTTGATGAAGTTCTCGAACAGCGGGTAGGCCAGAAAGCCGCTCAGCAGGGTCGCAATCCCGAGCGTGAGCATCGAGCCGCTCATCACCGGGGGCAGGTCTTCCATCTCATATTTCTGGTGATACGAGACCGTCACGATGCGGCCGAGCCATTTCGACCAGAAAACGACGGTCAGGGCGCTGCCCAGAATGACCAGCAGCATAACGACCGGCAGATAGACGGCCGACTCGAGGGCGATCCATTTGCCGAGCAGAACGCCGAAGGGCGGCATCAGCATCGCGACCATGCCGACGATCGCAATCACGGTCGTGAACGGCATCTTGTTCATGAGACCGTGCATGTCCTCGATGTCGCGGCTGCCAATCGCCTGTTCGATCGTGCCCATGCAGATGAACAGCAGACCCTTGGTGATCGCGTGGAACACGATCAGCAGGAAGGCGGCGGCGTAGCCGAGCGGCGTCGACATGCCCGCGCAGGTGATGATCAGGCCGAGGTTGGCAATCGTCGAGTAGGCCAGAACCTTCTTGCCGTTGCTCTGCCCGACGGCGAGAGCCGAAGTGGCCATGAACGTGAACGCACCGGCCATCGCGATGACCGTGGCGAGGCGGGTTCCGCCGAAGCCGGGGGCCATGCGCATGACGAGGTAGACGCCGGCATTCACCATCGTGCTCGAGTGGAGCAGCGCCGAAACCGGCGTCGGGGCCAGCATCGCGCCGAGCAGCCAGCTCTGGAACGGCAGCTGCGCCGACTTCGTCAGAGCCGCCACGACCAGGAAGGCGACCGGAATCAGCGCCTGGGCCTGATTGAACGCGATCAGAGAGTCCCCGTTCCCGTTGAGAACCGAGACCAGCCACCCGGCCTGGAGGATCATGCCGCCGAACACGTTGATGATGATGGCACGACGTGCACTCTGGTTCGCTTCCGGCGTGCGGTCATGGCCGATCAGGAAGTAGGAGCAGAGCGTCGTGGCTTCCCAGAAGGCCGAGAGCCAGCGCAGATCGTTCGCCAGGACGAGGCCGTTCATGGCCCCGAGGAAAGCGGTCAGGAAGAAGAAAAACTGGCCCTGACTCGCCTGGCTGTGCGGCCCGTGATGCTCGTGGCGGTCCATGTACCCGATCGCGTAGACCAGCACCAGCGCGCCGACCACCGAGGTGATCAGCACCAGCATCAGCGACAGTTGGTCGAACAGGAACTCGGGCTGCGGTGCGGCCTGAGGGGCGCGCGGATGGAACTCCAGCACGAGACCGATGCATGCCTGAACCACGCCCATGATCAGCACCGGCGTGTGCCGGCTCGTCCAGCCGATCGCGATGACGGCAGCGATCATCAGCCAGTCGAGCAGGATCGGCAGTCCGTGCGCGGGGACGAAAATCCCTCCATAGGCCGGTCCCCAGCGCGAAAGATACAGCGCGGCTGCGGCCGTTACGCCGGCGGCGGTGAGCGTCAGGCCGACTCTCACGTCACGGCCGGGCGCAAGCAGGATGCCGAAACCGAACAGAATCGGGCCGGCGATCAGAAGCAGTAAAAGCCAGGTCACCATGGTTTCACCTCGCTGTCTCGGATGCTTCAGCGCCGCCGATCCCAAGCCCGCCCCCCGCTCCGAGGTCGGAGGGGGCACGGCCAAGCCGGTTCAGCAGCGCCAACGCATCGTCGATCTGGCTCGCGACGCTTTCATGCACGTGTGCCCGCCCGGGATACAGGTCGTAGGCTGGACGCACGGCTTCGGGCGTCAGGTTCAACATCAAAGAGTTCGCTCCGGCCGTGAGCCCCATCTCGCGGGCACGCGGCTCGAGCGTTTCAAACGCGGTGGTAACGACCAGCCGGGTGTCGCGCGGCTCGGCGATCCGGCAGGCAGCCATGAGTTTTCGGGTCATCAGGGTGCCCGCAACGGGCGCCCCGGCAAGCGGCGTGGCTGGATGCGGCACGAGAGGCCCGAATGAAAACATGTCGGGCTGCAGGGAAACGGCAGTGCGGATGTCCTGGACGAGATCGCGGGGTGTCTGGCCGGGCAGGCCCACCAGGCCGCCCGTGATCAGCAGATATCCCATCTCCCGGGCCGCGCGAAGCTGCGCGAGCCGGTCCTCGAGGCGTCGGCCGGGCCGCATCGCGGTATAGAGGCCGGAATTCGACGTCTCGAACCGCATGAGAAGGCCCCGGGCACCGGCGTCGTAGCACCGGCGCAGCCCCTCGATGCCGATTTCCCCGGCGCTGATGAACAGCAGCAGCGGCCACCGGCTCTTGATCTCGGCCACGAGCGCGGCAAGCTCCTCGATCGAACGGCCGGCATCCTCGCCCGACTGGAGAACGAGGGTCTTGAAGCCCCAGGTCTCGACCGCTTCCCGGACGGTTGCCAGCAGCTCGTCGCGGCTCAGACGGAATCGCGGCAGGGCGGCGTTTTCTCTCGTGAGGCCGCAGTAGAGGCAGCCACCCCCGCAGTAGCTGGAGAACTCGATGATGCCGTGCACGCAGCAGGAGTTTCCCTGGCGCTTGTGACGGAGAAAATTCGCAACCCGGAACAGGTAATCTATCTCGGCCGGGGTTTCGAGTGTGAGAAACCGCTCGAGCTCCTCATCGGTAACGGGGCGTTCCTCGAGGGCCCGGTCGAAGAGCTGAAGCAGCGAGCGGTCGATTCCGGCACCATCGAGGTGCAGCCGGGAAAGCTGGAGATCCCGTTCCTGCAGCTCGAAAAACGTCTCTTTCCAGAAGGCCAGCACCGAATCGGCCTCGGATGCGGGGATGCGCTCGATGACGAAGCCACCCTGGGCATACACGTAGTCCCCGGTCTTCAGGTCGGGCATTTCGCTAATCGCTCGGCGAGGCTCGCCAAAATACTCGATGGTGACGTTCCGTCCCTCGATACGAACGACCTTACCCGGTATGGAGTAACACATTCGATGTCTGGGAGCCGCTGCTGTGGCGAACTCAGCCCTTTCTCACGCCCCAGAACGAGGGGCTTGATCGGTCGTGAGACTATACCAAGCATCGCCCTGCATGTCAACCGGAAAGATGCTGCAGAACCCGCTTCGGAAGACCCTTTTCCTGGCGCCTCCCGGATCCCGCCACTTTACAAACCTCTCCGGCTGATGTTGTATGAAACGATCGAAGGACATCAAACGGAGGTTTCCATGACGATCGATTTCCATGTCGACCCGACCCTGTGCGTGAAATGCGGCCAGTGCGCGAAGGACTGCCCGTCGAACATCATTTCGCTCGAGGGCGGGCTGCCCTTCATCAAAGCCGGCTGCGAGGATCAATGCATCCGGTGCCAGCACTGCCTGGCCGTCTGCCCGACCGGCGCCGTCTCGATCCTCGGGAAGCGGCCGTCCGACTCCCTGCCCCTCGACGGCCGGCTCCCCTCGCCCGACGCCATGGAGCTGCTGATCAAGGGACGGCGATCGGTCCGGAAGTATGCCGACGAGAACCTGCCGCCCGAGACGATCCGTCGGCTGGTCGAGGTCGCCTGGCATGCCCCAACCGGCTGTAACGCACGCGGCGTGCTTCTGACCGTCGTCGACGACAGGAACGTCATGGCGAAGATCCGCACCGAACTGATCGATGCTATCGCGACCGTGGCCGGAGCGGGAAAGCTGCCGCGCGACCTGGAGTTCTTCGCAAGTTTCGTTGACCTCTGGCGGGAAAAGAAGATCGACGCGATCTTTCGGGGAGCGCCGCACATGGTGATCTCCTCGGCTCCGGCCGATGCCCCCACCCCGAGCCAGGACACGATCATCGCGCTTTCGTATTTCGAACTGTTCGCCCGCTCACTCGGCCTCGGCACCCTCTGGTGCGGCCTCGCGAAATGGGCGTTCACCGATATCGCCCCCGAGTTCAAGAACCGGCTGGGGATCCCCGCCAACCATCAGCTCGGGTATGTGATGCCGTTCGGAAAGCCGGCCGTCACCTACCACCGCACCGTCCAGCACGTCCCGGCGGGCATCAACTATATAAAGTAAAATACATCAGACCAGCCATCGCAGCGGGAAAGAGAACCAGTCCCGCTTCATCACGTAGAATTCGATTCCGAGCGCCCCCTCATCACCGGCAGCTCGATCGGTCTTTTTACGGTCGCGGCTGCAAACGTCTCCATGTCGACCCGCATCCGGAACACCCGCCCCGGGGTATCCCGCGATGCGGCGTCGACTTCGGTGATCGGAATCGCATCGCGAACTCGCGGGCTTTTTCCAGACCCGAGATGTTTCTCCAGCACCGTTCCGGCGAATGTCCGTGCAGACACGGGAATCGAGCCGTTCAGCATCAGAACGAGCGGATACACGAGGACGAGCCCCGCCACGGTCCCGGTCGCGAAGCCGGCCACGCCGTCAGGCATCGCGCCCGGGAACGATCTCTGGAGGCGCATTTCGAACAGAATCCCCGCGGCATCGGCAGCCGGCGCGCCGTCAGATCACCTGCTGGGCCTTGAGGGATTCGATCTCGACGGGGCCAAGGCCGAGCATCTCGCCGAGCACCGTGACGGTGTGCTCGCCCAGCAGAGGCGCCGGGCCGCGCACATCGGCGAGGGTATCGGAAAACTTGATCGGCACCCCGGGAATCTTCATCAGGCCGGCAACGGGATGCGCGACCTCGACGAGCATCTTCCGGGCCAGCAGATGCGGATCCTGCATGACGCGGCTGATGGTGTTGATCGGCCCGCACGGGATGCCGCCGGGCTGGAGAATGGCCATCCACTCGTCGGTTCTCTTCCGCGAGAGGGCAGTATTGATCAGCGTCTGAAGATCGGGCCAGTGTTTCACACGGTCGCCGTTCGTCGTGAAGCGCGCATCCTCGATCAGGGCATCAAGCCCCGTCAGGCGGCAGAACTTCTTCCACAGCTCGTCGTTGCCACAGGCGATGTTGATGGCGCCATCCGCGGTCGTGACGGTGGCAAAGGGACAGATCGAGGGATGTGCGTTCCCAATCGGCACGGGATCTTTTCCCGTGGCGACGAAGCGGGCGATGGCGTTTTCAAGAATGGCGACCATGCAGTCGAGCATGCCGACATCGATCATCTGGCCTTTTCCCGTTTTTTCGCGTGCGTGGAGAGCAGCGAGAATGCCGATCGCGGTGAACATCCCTGCGAAAATGTCAGCAACGGAGCTTCCTACCTTACTCGGGGTGGCGGGATCGGGACCGGTGATGCTCATCAGGCCCCCCATGCCCTGGATGATCAGGTCGTAGGCGGGTCGGTCGCTGTAGGGACCGTTCTGGCCGAAGCCGGAGGAGGCCGCGTAGATAAGCCGCGGATTGTGTTTCGACAGCTCGTCGTACGAAAGGCCCAGCTTGGCCATGACACCGGGCTTGAAATTCTCGATCACCACATCGGCCTTTTTCACAAGATCGATCAGGATCTCGCGACCGCGCGGAGATTTGAGATTGAGAGTGACGCTCTTCTTGCCTCGGTTGATGCTCATGAAGTAGGCGCTCTCGCCGTTCACGAAGGGGGTGAAGGCGCGCGCGTCATCCCCGCCCTCGGGCCGCTCGATCTTGATCACGCTCGCTCCCATGTCGGCGAGCATCATCGAACAGTAGGGCCCGGCGAGAACCCGTGTCAGATCGATGACGACGATGCCATCCAGGGCGCCTTTCGCAGCAGAATGGTCGGGCTTCGCGGCCGCGGCGTTCGGGGTGTGTCCGGTGGTCTGTTTCGCGCTCATATCGTCGTTTTTCCGTTTCCTTGAAATCGATGACGGCGCCCCGAGGGACGCCGTCTTGAAATACCAGACGTTATTATAGTCCTAAGGATACGCCGGCAGGATCACCGCCAGCGCTGATAGGGAATGCGCCGCGCAGGCTCAAAGGCTGACCGGCCCTGTTTCATGATGCCGGTGTAGGAGACAACGTTGCGGTCCTCGATATGATCAAAGATCTGGGGAGAAGAGGAGTTCGGCACGACAGTGCGGATCGGATCCGGGTCGAGCTCGGCCCAGACGAACTCGTCGCTGGCACGGGCCTGTGCCATCTTGACGCCGCTGGGGTGGACGATCATCGAGGAGCCGAAGAAATACGAGCCGCTGGCATCGACGCCGACGCTGTTGGTGGCAACCCAGTAGACGTGGTTGTCATAGGCGCGGGCGCGATTCGTCAGCTCCCAGTGGTCGTAGGTGCGCATGAAGGCGGACGGCCGGCAGATGATCTCGGCGCCCTGCAGCGTGGTGACGCGGGCCAGTTCCGGGAAATCGCCGTCATAGCAGATCACGATGCCGATATTGCCGATCGGGGTCTCGATGCAGAAGGGTTTGCTGCCCGGGGTCGTCCAGCCACCGCCCTCGAGCCGTTCGGTTGGAAACGGATGGGTCTTGCGATACACGCCGAGAATGCCGTCAGAGCTGATCAGCGCGGCACTGTTGTAGACCTGGCCTTCGCGCTTCCCGCGCTCGTAGGTCGGAAACACGATATAGGTGTTGAACTCTTTCGCCCAGGCGACGACACGGTCGGTCAGCCGGCCCGGGATGGTGTCGACAGCATTCCACAGGTCTTTCGCGCCGCCCAGGGGGGTAAACCCGGTGGTGACGCTTTCCTGGAAGACGACGAGGTCGGCCTTGGACGCCTTGTGGCACTCGGTCAGCAGGGCGTAGGCGCGATCCATGTTCTCATCGACCGCCATGGGTTTGGCCGCGAACTGGATAGCCGCCGTCACGATACGCTTCATATATTTCGCTACTCCTGTTCATGCAATTCGAGCTGAGACGAATCTGGCAACCGTTGGAAAATTGCCGTAATTGTACACCAAATTCGCCGTTCCGGTAAGGGGTGGCCCAGATCGGCTCTCCATGCCGAAAAGCGAGGTCCGGAGAGAATGCGATCCGCCCCTGCCGGCTGTTGTTGGGGGTGTTCCCCCCTGCGTTTTTGGAGTATCGCAAAGGGAAAACGAGAACGGCGGCAACGCCGGTCCGGCACGCGGCCACAGGAGGGTGAAGCAATCCTCTGGATGGCCCTCCCGCCAGATCGATGAGTTCCCGTGTGCGTTGGGGTGTCGGGGTTGCCGAAACCAGGGGCGGGATGTAAAGTGGGACATTCGATATTCGGCTCGGATGACAATCCCAGGAGGATGCCATGCTCCCGTATGAAACCCCGATGGACAGAACGATCCGGCTCGGCACGCCACTGACGCGGACCCCCGAATGGCGGGCGCTGAAGGAGCATTACGAGAATGTGCGCCACATGCACATGCGGGACCTGTTCAGCCAGGATCCCGAGCGGTTCAGCAAGTTCAGCATCGAGTTCGAAGATATCCTGCTCGACTACTCGAAAAACCGCATCACCGACCAGACGATGCCACTGCTTCTCGCGCTGGCCAAGGCATCAGGCATCAAGGATGTCGCCAAATCGATGTATCGCGGCGACAAGATCAACTGGACGGAAGGTCGCGCCGTGCTCCACATCGCCCTGCGCAATCGTTCAAACACGCCGATCTTCGTCGACAACGTCGACGTGATGCCGCTGGTCAACGATGTGCTCGAAAAGATGCACCTCTTCACCGGCCGCGTACGGTCGGGTGAGTGGAAGGGCTTCACCGGCAAACCAATCAAAACCGTCGTCAACATCGGCATCGGTGGCTCGGATCTGGGCCCCGTCATGGTGTATGAGGCGCTCAAGCCGTATGCGAAGGGTGGCCCCTCCGTGCGGTTCATCTCGAATGTTGACGGCACCGACTTTTACGAGAAGACCCGAGATCTCGACCCTGCCGAGACGCTGTTCGTCGTTGCCTCGAAAACCTTCACGACCCAGGAGACGATGACGAACGCCCACACGGCGCGCAAATGGCTGCTGGCTGCTCTCACCGACGAGAAGGCCGTCCGGAACCATTTTGTCGCCCTCTCGACGAACCGGCAGCTGGTCGAGAAGTTCGGCATCGACCCCGCAAACATGTTCGAGTTCTGGGATTGGGTCGGCGGCCGGTATTCATTTATGTCGGCGATCGGATTGCCGGTCATGTGCGCCATCGGCTACGATGCGTTCATCGAGATCCTCGAGGGCGCCCACGCAATGGACCGGCACTTCATGGAAGCACCGCTGGAAAAAAACATGCCCGTCATTCTTGCACTGCTCGGCATCTGGTATAACAACTTCTTCGGGGCCGAGTCCCACGCGATCCTGCCGTATGATCAGTATCTGAGCCGATTCGCGGCCTATTTTCAGCAGGGCGACATGGAAAGTAGCGGCAAGCGCGTCGACCGGAACGGCACCACGATCGATTACCAGACCGGCCCGATTATCTGGGGCGAGCCCGGCACGAACGGGCAGCACGCGTTCTATCAGCTGATCCACCAGGGAACGAAGCTGATTCCCTGTGACTTCATCGGGTGTGTCAACTCCCAGAACCCAATCGGAGATCATCATCTGAAGCTGATGGCGAACTTCTTCGCCCAGACCGAAGCCCTGATGAAAGGGAAAACCGAGGACGAGGCGCGTGCCGAGCTCATCAACGAAGGGCTGGCCGACAGCCGCGTCGAAATGCTGCTTCCCCACAAGGTGTTCCCGGGAAACCGTCCAACCAACTCGATTCTCGTTCGCAAGTTGACCCCGCGGGTTCTGGGCAGTCTCGTCGCGATGTACGAGATGAAAATTTTCACCCAGGGCGTGATCTGGCGGATCGACAGCTTCGACCAGTGGGGCGTTGAACTGGGAAAAGTCCTGGCGAAGACGATTCTCGCCGAAGAGGAGTCGTTCGAACACGGCCAGCAGCCCGACATGTTCCACCACGACTCTTCGACCAGCTCCCTGCTGCGGTATTTCGCCCGTCACCGGGATTAGCCGCATCGGGTGCCATTCCGGCGAAACGACTTGGCAGGAGCGGGGTACACGGGTATACTTGAAGTGTAGGTATCCGAAGGGAGTTGTACATGAAAATCAATGCAGGCACCCCGAACCTGTTTCGTGAATCAGCCGCTCAGACCGAGTCGGGCGCGCGCGCCGCGTCCACTGACCCGGCGAAGGGCATGACCGAACTGATGAAGGCCGAGAAAACGGCATCCATGGGTTCGAAACTGGTCAAGGCCAAGAACGAGATGCTGGGCAGCATCATCGACATGAAAGCCTGATCACAAGGTTTTCGAACGAACGGCGGGCGCCGAGGGGGCGCCCGCTTTTTCATTTCCCGGGGGCGCTGCCCCGGCCGTTTGCGCGAACGATCCCGTATGCCGCCATCGAGGAGAGGATCAGTCCGGCACCCACGATCGCTCCCGGGGAAGGCCACTCGCCCGCGCCGATCCCGGCCCAGAGCGGGTTGAGAATCGCCTCCAGCATCGCGAACAGCATGCTTTCCACCGCCGTCACGGATCGGATGCCGATGAGAAACAGGACATACGGGACGGACAATTGGAAAACCCCCAGGGCGGCCAGCACTCCCCATTCCACCGCGCCGGCGGGCATGCCACGGAGCATCGGCCCTGCGGAGAAGATGATCACAAGCAGGTTTCCCGTGACGAGCGCCGGAATCCCGTTCCAGCCGGTATCTGATGTGCCGGGCTTTCCGTCCGCCTCCTGCGATTGCCGTGAAAGACGGCGGAGAAACAGGGTGTTCAGGCCACAGGCGATGCCCGAAATGATCGCCAGCCCGTTTCCGAGACGTCCGGTGAAGGAGAGCTTGTCGAGGAAGAAAAAGCCCATGCCGGCCAGGCAGGCGGCCATCATCAGCCATTCGCGCCGACTCACCGTCTCGCCAAGTATCGCCCGGGAAAACACGGCCACCCACAGCGGTGCCGTGTACTGGAGCACGATCGCATTGGCCGCGGTGGTCATGCGGGTCGCCGAGATGAACAGCATCACCATCATCGCATAGGAGAGTGCTGAACCGGCGACGAAGACACCGGTTCCCGGTTCGGGGGAGACGCCACGCAACCGCCATACGGCGACGACGACGGGCAGCGCAAACAGACTCCGCCATCCCGTGATGGCGAGCGGATCGAGGCCGGGCAGGAGTTTGACGGCCACGCCGGCAAAGCTCCAGAGCGTCGCGGCGGCCGTGACGAGGAGGAGCCCGGTAGCATGCGGGGAGAGAAACCCCGAAGAAGTGCTGCGTTCGCTGGTCATGTTCGATGTGTTTGTGGGGTGACTGGGCCGGCCTGCAGGCCGAGGGGCATGCTACGTCATTCTCATCGCACTTACAACCCACCCTGTTCACGACAAACGTGAATTTTCTGGTGATCATGCCTTTTCCCTCGCCATCGAAACGTCCCGTTTCCACGGGATCTGCAGGGAGCATCCCCGTTCTCCTCGGGGGTTCTGTTATACTGCGACAGCGTGATCCGCGGCAGCCCCCCCCGAATCTACGGCGTGACGAGAACGAATATTCTATATCATGAACATTCTTTCACTCCTGGCCACCGGCGCGGAGCCGGTCTGGCGGGCGTGTTGTTGTTCGCCTTTCTGCTCGCCCTTCCGTTTGCCGCGATCAACGCCGGAGCCTCGTTCCTGACCACCCGGCAGGCAGCCTGGAGTGATCGCGAGCTGGTCAGCGATGTCCGCCTTCAGCTTGAGGCCCTGGCGAACAGCGCTCCATTCGAGCCCCAGTTCGAACGGGCAGCCGCAGGGCTCCAGAACCAGATGCGCGGCCTGGACCCGGACGGCGAAACCCCGACAGCACGTGCCCTCCGGTATGAGCAGAACCTCACCCGCCTTCTCGGCCGCCAGGCTCCGGCCTACGACCTGTGGCTGTTCGAGGATGAAGCGGCGGCGACGGGCGACCACGTTCCCCGCGTGACGCTCGCCTCCTCTTCCGGATCGATCCCTCAGCGGGCGGCGGCGACGGCGTTCGCCTGCCTCGCCCATTTTGCCCTTCGCCCCACGCTCTCCGAATCCGCCGTCAGTCGAGGAAGAAAGCTGGTCATCTCGCAGTTCGGTCCGGGCCAGAACGCTCGGCACCTTGCCGTGGTCCAGCGCGGCGTGATGACGCAGGTGATCCACAACCGCATTCCCTCCTGCCTGATCTGGAACGGAACGGTACTGCCCGATGGCCGCCGGCGCGGCTTTTTCCTGATTTTCCGGAACACCGCCTCTCTTCGTGAAGCAGGTCTGAGATCGGCTCTGCGTGCCCATCACCGACGCGGCGGCTTCCCGGCGGGCTTCGTCCGGATTCTTCGCAGCGACGTGCCCGACCTCCTTCACCCCGGCCTCTCGCACTCCCCGGCTTTCCGGCGCTGGCGAACCGGTCTCCGGCCTTACGCCCAGTTTGCGGCCTGGGAACAGCACGGCACCCCCTGGGATCTCACCCTCGACGAAGGCCGCCTGTTCACCCGCAATTTGCCGGGGGGAACCCATCTTGCCGTGCTGATGATCCCACCGTCGGAATCTTCCCGGAGTCTTCCGACAGCCCTGTTCCTGCTGAACAGCGTCGTTTTCGGGGGTGGCCTGCTCATCCTCACCCGGGGCCTGCTGCTCGGCTCGTGGCCCGTCCTTCCCCTCGGAATGCGCTTTTCCTCTCTTTTTGGTATTTCCGCACTGCTTCCCGTCAGCCTGCTTCTCATCGGCAGCCTGGCTTTCATCAGCGAATCGGGAAACGCAGCCCGCAACGCCGTTACGACACGCATCAGAAGCGTGCTCGAACGGATCGACTCGGGCAAAGAGCGGCTTTCGGGAACATTTCAGGCGTCCTTCCTGCGCATGGTCCAGGATCCCCGGCTGCGGGAGATGCTGGCACGCGACGGCGTCCAGGCCGCCTCCCTGCCGGACCATATACGCTCGTATTTTCGCGATGGTCGCAACGAGGATCAGCTCGTCTTTGTCGCTCTGATCGATGCCCAGGGCAAAATGCGCTTCACTCCCGGCAAGGGCTACACCACCCACGATCTCGAGGGAGCGATGCGTTTCTGCCGAACGGGCCTCCTCCAGGCCCTCCGCAGGCGGCACCAGGCGCAGGCGGGGCCCGGCTCCCTCGGCCCCGACCCGCTTTCCGAAGAGGACCGGGCCTTCGTCACCGGTTATGAAGGTGCGACGGGAAACGAACTGGCAATCGAGATGGAACAGTCCCGCACGCTGCCTTTCGATTATCCGATCCGGCGCTCCACGGCGAACCTGCTGTTCGATTATCTCGCCGTCGACGGGATCGACACCTTTGCCGTGATCATCGGCTGGAACGCTGATGATCTGGCCCGTCGCATTCTGGTGAACGGTCTCGCGGAGATCCGCGAGCAGCTTCCGAGCGGCATCCCCACCGCGTTCCGGGTCACGCACGGCCGCATCACGCCGCTG
>DATCTT010000456.1:0-12190 GCA_036567845.1 Candidatus Ozemibacteraceae bacterium
AACCGCTCGGACAGTTCGTGCCGGGCGGCCGGGGGACGGAACGCCCCCGCCTTGTCCGCCGCGAAGGCGGGTCCGCAGAGGGAGAGGATGAGCAGGATGATCAGGCTTTTCATTCGGACGACTCCTTCTTCGGATCTTGCGCTGGCTCCGTCTCGTCGGAGGCCGACAGAAATTTCTGGTACAGGAACGAGACCAACATCAGCGCAACGGCCAGACCGAGCAAAGAGACCACCCGGTACAGACCGCCGAGGTCGATGAGGTCATACAGGAACACCTTCACGATCGTGACGGCCATCAGGCCGATGCTTGCCAGACGTGCCCCGCGTCGCTTCGTCCAGATCCCGATGATCAGCAGCGCGAACGAGAACGCCGCCCAGGCAAGGGAATACGTCAGATCCTGGCCCCGGCTCAGCTTGAGCTGGAAGTCGATCCGCTCACCCTGGCTGAAGGCATCAGCCACCTCGATGTTCACCAGCAGGAACGCAAGGATCGTTGCGGACGAGAACAGCCATTTCGGCAGATCGAGCCCATACAGCCGGTTCCAGGGGGGGGCGAGGAGAATGCCGCCGGCGACGAGGCAGAAGGTGACGATTCCATAGGCATACAAATACCAGTTCAGCACCGGAACGCCGCTGCGCGTGTGATAGGCGAGCACTTCGGGATTCAGGGCGAGTCGCGCGAACGCGATTCCCAGCAGGGCGACGCCCCAGAGACGCAGCCCGGAATGCGGGATGCGCAGATACAGCCAGGAGAGGGCCGCCCCTTCCAGCGCCCAGCCGATCGTCAGCCACTCCCGGTCGAGCTGCAGCGGGAAGGCGAGGGTGAGGAAGAACAGCGCCGTGCCGCCGAACCAGGCGAGGATCGAAAGCCGTGAGGGAAGCTCTCCCGGGAGACGCCGGACGAGGACTTTCAGGGCATACAGGAAGGGGGCGGCGAACAGGACCGGGAGAAGCCCGATCCAGGCCTTGCCATACACGGTCGTGAGGCTCTGGTAGAGCAGGAAAAACTGGATCGGCCCGGCCGCCGCCGCCGTGATCCAGGGCAGGGTCCGCTGCTGCATACGCTCGCGGAATACCAGGGGGAAGCCGAAGAACAGCGCGAAGACGCCGGCATACCAGAGCGTCGCGAGCAGCCCATACTCGCCGGAAAAGTGTTTCCCGTGCCAGGCGGCCTCGACGAAAGCGGTGCTGATGAGCGCCACGATGGCGGGAACGTCGTTGCCGAGGAGATGGGTGAGTCGCAGCAGCATCACCGAGAGCAGGAGCATCAGGCCGAACACCAACGACGGATCGGGCATCCGCGGCAGCACCGACACGACCATCACCAGAAGAATGAATGGCAGGAAGGCTGACAGTGAGGGCAGGAGGGTGATATCCGGGTTCGTATCCGGCGTGTCGCTCGCGGTCTCCCCTCCCGGCCGCGGGCCGAGCACCAGCTCGCGGAGCCGGTTCATCCAGGCGGGGGTTGCGGTGTACAGAGACGTCTCGCCCTGCTTTGGGAATGAAATATGCGCCCAGATATGGAATGCGATGGCGAAGAAGGCCTGCACGCCCAGGAAACCGGGCAGTTCCGTGACTTCTTTCATCGTGATGATCCAGGCACCGAAACAGCCGGTCGTGACCGTCAGCATCACGATGCCGATCCAGAGGGCGCTCGACAGCCACGAGGCGATCAGGCCGACGAGGTTGAGGCAGAAGATCACCGGCACCATCAGGGGCCAGGCCGCCGTGTTGTTCAGGATCGGGGCGATCATGATCAGCAGCATCAACGCGGGATACAGGTGCATGAGATTGTAGGGCTCGGCCGAAGGGCGCAGCCGCTGCAGGAGAATGGGCAGAAGGGCATGGAGCGCGCCGAACAGCAGGTAGAAGCCCAGGGCGACCGGCAGGAGCGGTTCGGTCAGGGCCGTCGTCGTCCAGGTCATCAGCAGCGCGAAGCCGGCGATGCTCGCCCCCATGTGCCAGGGCCGCGCCCCGTCATCGACGAGTGTCTGCCAGGTGAGGGCGAGATCGAGCAGGAACAACAGGCCGAGCACCTTGACGGGCTGGGCCGCCAGAGCCGGCTCCTGAAGCTGCCAGGCGACCCAGGTCATCGCCAGAAGCGGCATCAGTCGCGCCGGATAGGCCATGTGCTCTGCATCCCCATCCAGGCGGCGCACGAGCTTCCAGGCGGCCACATAGAACGCCGTGAAGCCGAGGAACGCCGCCGAGCCGGTCATCGCGGTGGCGACCGAGCCGAACTGGTGGCCCCAGACCCAGAGCACCGCGAAGGTGGCCCAGGCCCCATACGTGTGGAACGTGCCCGCCTCGCGGTCGTTGCGGGCCTCCCAGGCCAGCAGCAGATCGATCACCAGCACGAGGGAAAACGCGAGGCCCGGATTCGAGCCATACGACTCCCACCCCGCGAGCATCGAGGCGAAGACCATTCCCGCGAGAGGGAAGACGCGGCCCCCGGCTTTCAGCGTCGCGTCGAGCCGGCCGCGCAGCGCCGCCAGCCTTGACGTGCCGGCGAAGAACAGGGGGAAGCCCAGGAAGGCGAGATACGCAGCCGTCGTGTGTTCGCGGACGGCATAGGAGCTTGCCCAGAGGGCGATCACGGCGAATGCCGAGATCCCGCCACCGAAATGGAACGGGCCGGCAGCCTCGTCCTTCATCGCCTGCCAGGCCAGCCCAACCGCAAGCAGCGCGGTCAGGGAAAACACGTGCGCGGGATCGTTGCCGATTTCATTGTGTAACAACTGATATGCATTGAAGGTGAAACCGAGCAGGCCGGACCAGCGGGCGCTTCCTGACAGCTCCGCATCGTCGCGGGTGCGCAGGGTGAGCCGCCAGAGAGCGAAGAAAAAGGCCGGATAGGCGGCGAACAGGAGCCAGCCGGTTCCCGCCGTTTCGGGCCGGAAGCCCGAGGCCGTCCAGCCCCAGGTGAGCAGGAAGACCAGGATGTGTGCATACTTCGCGAACATCGAGGCCGCCGCCTCCCGGAGTGCCTGCCAGCCGACCAGGGCCGAAAGCCAGTAGGGCAGGGCCATGATCGTGCCGCCATGGCTTACGGCGAGCGGGATCGGTGCAGGGACGGGCTCCGAGAGCGTGCGCAGGAGACCGCCGGTCGCGGCGATGTCGCCAATCGAGACCGGTACGATGGTTGTCGTTGAGGTCATCAGCGGGACGATCCACATCGACAGCAGCGGCACGACGCGCGCGGTGTTCTCGACGTGTGGATCGCTCCAGTCACGCTTTGCGGCCAGATGCCGGGCAACCGTGTAGAACAGCGGGAACCACGCGAATATCAGCCAGGCGGCCTGGAGTTTTGCCGCGTCGAAGAACTTCACGACCCAGCTCGCCTGCATCAGCATCGTGCCGACGGCGCTCAGGGTGATCAGAATGCCCCAACGCTTCCGGAGAGCGACGGCGAGGAGGCCGGCATCGAGCAGCGTCACGTAGGCGAACAGACCGAGCGGATTGTCCTGGCCCGTCGAGACGAACGGGGGAACGAGAAACCCGCCGACCATCGCCAGAATCGCGACGAACAGCGAATCGAGCTGCACCGACAGGGTGAAGGCGCCGGCGGTGAGGGCCGTCAGCAGCGAGAACGTCGCAGCCGTGCCGAGGTAGGGATCGCCGGCTGGAAGCCGGTGTGCGGCAACGAACACCGCATACAGGATGGCCAGCCCCGCGGCACACAGGCCGTCGACAGTCTGGCGATACCCATACCGCTTCAGCCACAGCCCACCCGCGATCGAACCGGCGCCGACGATAAAGCCGAGGACCAGCCGCATGCCCAGGCTGACGAGGTCATTCTCGATCGCATACCGCACGAAAAACAGCGCCGAGAGGAACAGCGCGAAACTTCCGATCCAGGCAAACAGCTTTTTCCCAAGGAAGTTTTCCCAGTCGATCGATACCATGTCGCCGATTGCCGGTCTCGACTCTTCGGCCCGGAGTGGGGGAAAAGGCGCCTCCTCGGGCATCGGGGGAACGGAAGAGGGAGTAGATATGCTTGAAGATATATATGACGAAGCATCGTTGCGTGCGTCTTCCGCAGCCATGGAGGGGGGCTCCGCCGGAGGGGGCGGCAGAGGCGGAAGCGACTCGTGCGGCTGAACGGGGGTGGATCGTTCGATCGGGGCAAGAGGCAGCGGCTCGGGAGGGGCCAGCGGGACGATCTCTCCTGACGGGGAAAGCGGCTCGACGAGGGCGTCCTTCCAGGATGGAAGGGGCGAGACGGGCTCGACGGCCGGCTCCGGGACGGAAGGGGGAGTTGCCGAAATGGTCTCCCGGGGTGCTTGAGGCGGAGGTTCGAGACCGGATTTCGCCGCTGGAGGCTGTTCCGGCACCTGCGCCGGAGGCGTGGAGAGGTTTTTCTTGAGGGCCCACAGCTCCGAGGAGAAGATGTCCAGACGCTCGTTGATCCGCTCCATCCGCCGCTCGAGCCGAATGATGCGCAGCTTCAGCTCCTCCTGGGCATCTGCTTTGCCGCCCCCCGGCAGCTCCCGGCCGCTCCGGATGATGTACCACAGAAGACCGACCACCAGCAGGAAGAGAAACCCTTCCATCCTCTCACCCCCATGCGGACCCGGCGTCGTGCCGGACCGATATTTCGTTCGCTATAAAATCAGTGGTTCTCCATCCTCCGGGGTCGTTCCGACACCGGTCTCACTTCCTCGTTAAGGCTTCGAATCGTCGCAGATCCTCTTCGAGACTGACAACCGAGGCAGTCCAGAACTCCACCGACTCGAGATCGACCCCGAGGGTGCTCCTGGCGACGTTTTCTGCGGTGTCGCTTCCCGACTGGCGCAGAAACTCCCGGTATTTCGGCAGGAAGGCCGCCCCTTCCCGGCGCAGCAGCGCATACATCCCCCGACTGAGGAGGAAGCCGAATGTATATGGAAAATTATAAAATGTGATGTCGGTCAGGTAGAAATGCAGCTTCGAAGCCCAGAACAGCGGGTCTTCGCCGCCCTCGAGCAGCACGTCGCCGAACACGCGGCGCTGGGTCGTCACCATCAGCTCCTTCAGCCGCGATACTCCGACCTCGCCCTTCTGCCGCTCCTCGTGGAAGGACTTTTCGAACTCATACCGCAGCGGAATGTTCAGCAGGAACATGATGGCGTTGCTGAGCTGGATGTTTAGCAGCGAGGCCTTCTGCGCATCCGGCACTGCCGGGTCGTTCAGGAGGCTGTCGGAGAGGATCAGCTCGGCGAACGTCGAGGCCGTCTCGGCGAGCGTCATCGGATAGGCGCGCGAGAACGGCCGCATCTTCTCCATCAGCTGCGAATGGAACGCGTGGCCCGCCTCGTGGGCAAGAGTCTGAAGATCGCCGAACCCGCCCTCGAACGTCATGAAGATCCGCTGCTCCTCGATCACAGGTGAACCCGTGCAGAAGGCCCCGGGGCGCCTGCCGGGCCGCGGCTGGGCATCGACCCACCGCTTTTCGAGGATCTCGCGCAGGAAGGTGCCGAACTCGGGGAACGTCCGGGAAAAGGCCTGCGCGAGCATCTCGACGCCGCTGTCCCACGTGTATTTCTGTTCCTCCGCGGTGGGAAGCGGCGCTTCGATGTCATACCAGGCCAGACCGGGAAGACCGAGCCGGGCCGATTTCATCTTCGCGAAACGGCTGCACAGATCGCGACCGCTGGCGGCTGCCTGCATCAGCGCATCCACCGTTGCCCGGGAGACCCGCCCCTGGAACAGCGCGACATCGAGGAAATGCGGGATCCCGCGACGGGCGTTCAGCGTGAGACGGGTGCCCGCGATGTGGTTCAGGGCTGCCGCGCAGACGTCGGCATACCGCTCCCAGGCGGCGTTTCCCCCTTCGAAGGCGGAGCGCCGGATCCGTGGATCGGGATCCTCCATCAGCGCGTTGCGCTGGGCCATCGATTTGAGTTCCTTCCGGCCGTCCGGATGGGTGAGCTCGAAGGTGAGCTTCCCCGAAATCGTGTTGTACAGGCGGCCCCACGAAGTGAACCCGTCGACGCCCAGATCGGCGGTGAGCGACTCGAGTTCGCGAGACATCGCCCGGCGCGCTTCCTCCCGCTGCCGGGTCAGGTGATACGCGATCGGGGCAAGCTTCGGCCTGCCGGCGAATGCGGCAAAATCCGCGTCCGATACATCCTTCAACGCCCGCTTCAGCTCGACGTCGAGCTTCTGGAGATCGGCATCGACGAGGGCCAGCCGCCCGACTTCGGCCTGGATGGCCTCGTTCGCGGCATCTGTTGCGGAAAGACAATCGAGATAGCACAGGAAATGGATGTACCGGGCGTACAGATCCTCGTGGGCGCAGAACAGCTCTTCCCAAACCGGCGCCGTTTTCCGCGAAAGCCCCCCGGTTGCGGCAGCCCGTTCCGTCAGCGTCGCGATGTCGCCGGACAGCCGGTCCCGGAAACCAGTCATTTCGGGGCCGCCGAATGCGGGAAAGAACGGGGACATATCCCACGTCATGCTGTGACTCATGCCTGTGCCTCCGATGGCGGGAAGTGTGTACCCCCTCTTTTTACTATGGGAGGCCTCTTGCCTTCAAGAAGAGATTGCTGACGGCGTACCGATCCGGGACGGCCGGAACCAGAACCAGAACAGAATGCTGCCGGTCAGATACAGACCGAACGTGAGATACAGGCTGAATGGATACCCCAAGCTCATGATCAGGGTACCGGAAAACGACATCACCAGCCCCCACGACAAAAACCACGCCAGACTTTCGGCCGCCGCAGCACTCGCTCGAAGTGAAGCGGGTACCAGGGCCATCATCAACTGCTCCCGGATCGGGACACCCATGTTCATGAACGCCCCCCGAAAGAGGAAACTGCCGGCGCACAGCCAGAAATCATGAGTCCGTGCCATCACCAGCATGAACGGCAGCGAGGCGAGCTGGGTCAGCGTCACTCCTGCTGCGAGTCCCACACGGCGCGTCATGAGCGGGGAAAGGGCCCCGCCGATCGCGGTGGTGAGCTGCGACAGCGCGAATACCGTCCCGATTTCGGTCACCCCGCTGCCGACCCAGTCTCTGAAATATAAATTAAAATATGGAACAATCAGCCCGGCTCCTGCGCCTGTGAGAGCCGTCGTGAACACATATCGCCCGATAAGCAGGCGGGGTGTCATGCCGGTCGGCCCTGAGACTATGGCTGCCGTGTGCGCCGGAAGCCGCCTTGCCGGCTCGACGATCCGCCGGGCAAGAAGGATGGCGAGGACCGAAAACCCCGCTCCGACCTGCAGGCCTCGCCGCAACCGCTCGGTTTCGGAAACCGCTTCCAGCAGCCCGAACCCCTCGGCCAGCTTCGGAAGCCAGCCGGCCAGAAGACCCGCGATGATGTACATCATGAGCGTGAGGGTGAAGTTCAGGCTGAACAGATAGCTACGCTGCCGGTGCCGGCTGTGCTCGTGGAGATACGGCTGCACCGACACCATCTGGCCTCCGGAACCGACCCCTGACAACGCTGCCGCGAAGGCGAGCGGCCAGAACCCCGTGGTGGAGCTGCCGAGAAGATAGCCGGCGGCGAGCAGGATGATGCTGAGAAGGTAGCAGGCACGCCGCGAGACCTTGTCCGCCAGCCGCGCGAGCGGCACCGAGGCAACGGCGGCGCACAGGGCCTGCACGGCCAGAAGCCTCCCGATCGAGTCTTCCGAATACCCCGCCGATTTGAGATACAGGTTGAACAGCACGCTGAACATACCGGTGCCGAGGGCCGCCAGGCATTGCGCGGCGAGCATGTCTCGGATCGGGCGTGAAAACGTCAGGGCGATGAGAAAATACGCGTTCATGGAGCGAATCCTGCCGATGCTGCGAACAAAAGGGGCGGGGCGGCGTTGCTGTGCCGTGGCTGCCCAGTATAGGCCGATCCCGCCCGGGAGGCAATGCGGCCCGGGCCGTAAAAAAAAGATTCCCTCCGGCTGCACGCGCCGAAGGGAATCGGGACGAACGGGGGGATCAGGGGGCGGAAGGGGCGTTCCCGGCTGCGGCATCCGTGCTGCCCTGTGGAGCGCCGATCGGCAGCTCGTTCAGCAGCAGCCTGAACTCACCCGAGGTTTTCTCGTCACCGGTCTTGATGAGCAGCGTGCCGGTCGCGACGGATTTCCGTTCTGTGACCTTCATCACGCCGAGCGTGATGTGGCCGACCGGTGCCGACAGCTCCTTGCCCCGCGTCTGCGGATCCATGACGTCCGCCTCGAAGGCGCCGAGATCGGGATTGATGATCTTCACCGGATACCGCTCGGCACCCAGTTCCAGGATCGCCTTGAAGCTGGCCGGCGTCTGCTTGCCCTCCCCGAGATTTCTGAGCTGGATCATCGTCACCCGGAGCTCGGCCGGGATGAACTCCTCGACCGATTTCAGCGCGAACCCGAGGCCGATGAAATAGGGGGCTTCCTGCTGCTTTACAGACGGGATCTGTGTTTCGGCCGATGCGCAGACGGCAAAAACGAGCACCAGAACCACCGCGAGAAGAACGGATCTGTTTCTGTTCATGACTGCCTCCTTCATTTCATTCCTGATACAAGTATAGCGCCAAAACCCGCATACAGGGCGAGCTTTTCATGATAACGAAGCGGGGTGCATGAACTCAGAGAAAATCCGCCACGAAGGCCGACGGGAAAAAGACATACTGAGCCATGCCGCCACCCGCGAGAAACTGGGTCAGCCGGATGAACAACGGAATGAGAACATACCGGTCGATGCCCGAGGCCAGCACGAGAAACAGCAGCAGCAGGCTGTACGGCCGAATATTGTCGTAGGCTTCGCGCGCCTTTTCCCCGCCGAGCCACATCACCACCTTCGAGCCGTCGAGCGGGGGGATCGGAAGGAGATTGAACAGGAACAGGCCCATGTTCATCGCGAAAATACGAAATATCAACCTGTATATATAATTGCCCGTCGGGGTCGTCATGAACTGGAGCGCCGCCGTGAGCTCGCCCGAGAAGCGCAGCACCAGCCCGAGCACGATGCAGATCAGCAGGTTGCCGAGCGGCCCGGCCACCGAAACGATGCCGTATCCCTGCACCGGGTTCCGGAACCGTGTCGGATCGACGACAACGGGCTTGCCCCAGCCGAACGAGAGCGGCGCGCCGGTCAGGGCGAGATACATGGGAAGCGCCGTTCCGATCGGATCGAGGTGCTCGATGGGGTTCAGGCTGACCCGGCCTTCCTCGCGCGGTGTCGGGTCGCCGAGCCGGTCCGCCGCGAAGGCGTGACAGAACTCGTGGAACCCGATTCCGATGACGAACGCGGGGAGATCGAGCGAGAGAACACTCAACGGATCGGGGGTATAGGCCATGCGGTCGTGAACCTCCTGGGGATGTATCAGTTTACCATAACCCGCACAGTCACGACATCGGCAGCACGAACGCTGTGGGCTCTTGACAGGGATGGTGGGATTCCCACAATATGGGGCACTCTGATCGGCGACCCGTCGAATCGAAGCGAGAACCATCTTAGCAAGGGAGGATCTGTATGCCTCTTCCCGATTTCCGCAGCTTCTACGAAGAGCACCCCGTCGTGTTCGACGGTGCCATGGGCACCATGCTGTATGCCAAGGGCATCTACCTGAACCAGGTTTACGACGAGCTGAATCTGTCGAACCCGAGCCTGGTCCAGCAGGTGCATCGGGAGTATATCGAGGCTGGCGCGATGGTCATCGAGACCAACACCTTTGGCGCGAACCGGTTCAAACTGGCTCCCCACGGCCTTGCCGACAAGATCGAGGCGATAAACTTCCAGGGCGTCAAGATCGCCCGCCAGGTGGCCGGCGACAAGGTGTTCGTCGCCGGTTCGATCGGGCCGCTCGGCATCCGCCTTGAACCCTGGGGCAAGACCTCCGTCGAGGAGGCCGAGGAAGCGTTCACCGAACAGGCCAAGGGGCTGCTCGCCGGCGGCGTCGACCTGTTCATTCTCGAGACTTTCTACGATCTGAACGAGATCCACCAGGCAATCCGCGCCGTGCGCAAGCTGACTGACAAGCCGATCATCGCCTCGATGACGATCAACGAGGATGGAAACGCCCTCTACGGCACTGCACCCGATGTGTTCGCCCCGAAACTCGAGGGGTGGGGGGCCGATATCATCGGTCTCAACTGCTCGGTCGGCCCCAAAGCCATGTTCGACGCCATCGAACGCATTCATCAGATCTGTCGCAAGCCTCTGATCGTCCAGCCCAACGCCGGCATGCCCCGCGCCGTTGACGGCCGCATGATCTATCTCTGCAACCCCGCCTACTTCGGGGAATACGCCAAGCGCTTCATCCAGGTCGGCGTACGGTTCATCGGTGGCTGCTGCGGAACGACTCCCGAGCACATCCGATGGGTGCGTAACGCCGTGAAGGCGCTCGAACCCCCGCAGCGCAAGATCATCGCCGTGCCAGCTTCCGCCCGGCAGCCCGAGAGCGAGCTTCCTGAAATCATGGCCGTTCCGATGGAGGCCAAATCGAGCTTTGCCCAGAAGATCGCCCGCCAGAAGTTCGTCGTCAGTGCCGAGCTCACCCCCCCAAAAGGCTGTGATCCCGAAAAAACCGTCGATCTCGCCCGCCAGCTCAAGGAAGCCGGCGTCGATGCGATCAACATTCCCGATGGCCCCCGCGCCTCGGCCCGGATGAGCCCGATGTCGTTGGCCGTGCTGATCGAACAGAAGGTCGGCATCGAGACCGTGCTGCACTACTGCTGCCGCGACCGCAACATCCTTGGCATCCAGTCCGACCTGCTCGGCGCCCACGCTCTCGGTCTCCGCAACATCCTCTGCATCACCGGCGACCCGCCCAAGATGGGCAACTATCCCGAAGCGACGGCGGTGTTTGACATCGACTCAATCGGCTTGACCAACGTCGTCTATCACCTCAACCACGGCCGTGATCTGGGCGGAAACCCGATCGGCAAGCCGACCTCTCTGCTCATCGGCGTCGGAGCGAACCCCGGGGCGATTGACCTCGACCAGGAGATTCGCCGCTTCGAATGGAAGGTGGATGCTGGAGCCGAATTCGCCATCACCCAGCCCGTCTTCGATCCGGCCCTGCTGGAGCGGTTTCTCGAGCGCATCTCCCATGTCCGGATCCCCGTCCTCGCCGGCATCTGGCCGCTCTCGAGCCTCAAGAACGCCGAGTTCATGAACAACGAAGTGCCCGGCGCTTCCGTGCCCGAGCCGATCATGGCCCGCATGCGCGCCGCCCCGACCCCCGAGGCCCAGCGTGAGGAGGGCATCGCCATCGCCATCGAGGCATTGCAGAAAATCCGCCCCCTCGTCCAGGGAATCCAGATCAGCGTACCGTTCGGCCGCGTTGCGAACGTGATTCGCGTACTCGAAACCCTCTCGCGTTGAGCCCGCGCGAGCCCTGAAAGGACCCGCCAGATGATGAATCCCGAACGCTTTCTTGCCCACCTCCGCGAACGCATCCTCGTCTTTGACGGAGCCATGGGAACCAATCTGCAGCGGCAGAACTTGACCCCGGACCGATTCGGCGGCTTCGACGGCTGCAATGAGGCGCTCAATCTGTTCGCCCCCGATGCCGTCCGAAAAGTCCATGCCGACTTCGTTGCCGCAGGATGCCGGGCTGTCGAGACAAACACGTTCGGGGCAAACCGCCTGACGCTCGCCGAATACGGTCTCGAAAATAACGTTGATGCGATAAATAAGGCGGCTGTCCGCATTGCCCGTGAGGCGCTTGAGACGGGCCGTGGTGGGGAAATGCGCTTCGTGGCCGCCTCGATCGGTCCGACCTCCCGGCTTCCGAGTCTGGGCCACATCGGCTTCGAGGAGATGGCCGGAATTTACGCCGAGCAGGTCCGGAGCCTGTGGGATGCCGGCGCCGACATCTTCGTCGTCGAGACCTGCCAGGATCTCCTCCAGATCAAGGCCGCCCTCGCCGCTCTCGCCCGGCTGTTTCGGCAGGAAGGCCACCGCCGCCCCGTGATGGTCTCGGTCACCCTCGAGGCCGCCGGCACGATGCTCATGGGAAGCGATATCGGGGCCGTCCAGGCCGTGCTCGAGCCGTTCGGCATGATCGATGTGATCGGAGTCAACTGTGCCACCGGCCCCCTCGAAATGATGCGGCACATCAAAGCCCTCGCTGCTTCGACCGGAAAGGCCGTCTCTGTGATGCCCAACGCCGGTTTGCCCGAAAACATCGGCGGAAAGCCCCACTACCGGCTGCCTCCGGCCGAGTTCGCCGCCTTCCACCGCCGGTTCGTCGAAGAGTATGGGGTGAACCTCGTCG
>DATCTT010000457.1:0-4027 GCA_036567845.1 Candidatus Ozemibacteraceae bacterium
ATCGTGAGCGAGGCCTCGCGGCCGTCGCGCAGCTTCACCGAGCCGCCGCGCTCGTAAAAGCGGGCGATGGAGCTTTCGAGGTAAGCCGGGAAGGCCTCCTCGCCGGGGATCTCCTCGAGGCGGCCGCTCATCTCGCGCAGGGCCTGGGCCCATCGGGAGGTCGAATCGGCCAGCAGCAGCACGTGAAGGCCCTGGAGGCGGTAGTATTCGCCGAGCGTCACGGCTGTGTAAACCGAGGATTCGCGGGCCGCGACGGGCATGCTGGAGGTGTTGCAGATGATGATCGTGCGCTCCATCAGCGTCTTGCCGGTTCGCGGATCGGTCAGGTGTGGGAACTCGCGCAAGGTCTCGACGACCTCACCGGCGCGCTCGCCGCAGGCCGCCGAGATGACGACGTCGACTTCGGCATGACGGCTGGTGATCTGCTGCAGAACGGTCTTGCCGGCGCCGAACGGGCCGGGGATGCAGTAGGTGCCGCCGCGGGTGATCGGGAAGAAGGTGTCGATGATGCGCTGTTTGGTGACCAGCGGAGTCACGGGCAGGAGCCGCTCGGCATAATGCGTCAGCGGGATGCGGACGGGCCAGCGGTTGATCATATTGACCGCTCTTGTTTTTCCCTCGGCGTTCTCGAGCTCGGCGATCTTGTGATCGACCGCATAGGATCCGGCGCCGACGAGGCTCTTGAGCTTCCAGTCCCCCTCGAGATCGAACGGGGCGAAGATGTAATGATCGAAGATGCTTTCCTTCACTTTGCCGAGGGCGTCGGCCGCGCGGACGACGGTTCCGGGCTTCGCAAGTGGGGTGAACTCCCACTTCGTCGAGCGGTTGAGCGGCTTGAAGTAGTTGCCGGGTTCGAGGAATTTGCCGACCTTCTCGGCAAACTCCGGCAGCGGGTTCTGGAGGCCATCGTAGATCTGGCCCAGCAAGCCCGGCCCGAGCTCGAGCGAGAGCAGCTCGTCGGTCACGTCGACCACATCGCCCACCTTCAGGCCGCGGGTCAGCTCGAACACCTGCATGTCGGCACGGTTCCCTCGAATACGGATGATCTCGGCCATCAGTCGCACGCCGTCGGCGCGGTGGCAGTAGGCAACGGCGTTCTGCCGGACCGCCCCATCGAATTCGGCGGTGACCATATTTCCAAATATTGTAACGATGCGTCCGGATACGCTCACAGGGCGGTGACCTCCTCGAGTATCTTGAGCGCCGCACCCCGGTCGAGAGCCGCATACCGGGAGAGCAGTCTGAGCTTCAGCAGATAGAACACCAGTTCATCGAGTTCGAACGAGTAGCGGGTCGACTCGGCGGCAAGGAAGGCGAACCGCGCCTCGTCGAGCTTGTGCTCACCGGTCATCGGATCGGCGGCATTGCTCCACTCGGTGATCAGCGCGGCATAATCATAGGCGGGGGCGTCGGGGGGAAGCGGCCTGGCCCTGTCGGGTGCCGATTCAGCCGTGTCGCGCGCATTCGCCAGATGGACGGCCAGGGTCATCTCCCAGGCGCTCCAGCGCTGCAGCAGCCGGGAGCAGACCCTCAGCCCGGTCTGATGCATGTGCCGGAACCAGGCAAAGCACACATCCTCGTGCCAGGCAACTTCGTCCTCGACGGAGGGCCAGAGCGCAACCCGTTCGCGCACCGCCGAGGGAAGCAGCTCCATCAACTCGACCGGCGGCTCGGCGGCGTGGCCAACCAGGCGGCTCTTCTGCATGGCACGCAGGGCGGGCTCGACGGCAAAACAATCGGCAAGCAGATCGAGGGTCGGATCCTCCTCGGTGCGCATCGCGGTGAGAACGTTTTCGAGGCTGCACGGAAGAGGTTCACCAAACCCGGGAAGCGGGGGCAGCGAAGAAAGAAGATAGAAAAGTCGCGAACTCACGGCTGCGACTTACTTTCCGGTTTGCTCGGCCTTGTCCAGGAGGGCACGGAGTTCAGGCGCGATAAGGCGGCCAAAGGCATCGGAAACAGAGGCTTCGGTCAGTTCGATGACTTCGCCGGAAGCGGCGTCGCGCAGGGTGAACCCGGCGGTCTTGAGTGTCTCGACAAGGCGCGCACGGCCGTCAGCCGTCTTGAACAGGTCAGTGACAGCGGCCTGGGTCAGCTTCGCGCCGACGACGGGGCCGAGGGCGACTTCCCATTCGCGGCCGGTCTTCTGGGTCTTCAGGAGCTCTCTGATCGAGGCTTCGACAACGTCCGAGGCCGACAATTTCTCGGCAACGACGGGCTGAAGAAGTCCACGGGTGAGATTCTCGAGCCGCTTCTTCACGTCGAGGATGAGATCCCGAGCGGCAAGGCGCAGTTCGGCCTCGACTTTCTGGCGGTGGCGAGCAACCTCGGCTTCGCCTTCCTGAACCAGCCGGCGGGCCGCAGCCTTCGCCTGTTCCTTCTCGTGCTCGGCTTTTGCCTTCGCCTCGGTCAGGATCTTTTCGGCCTCACGACGGGCAGCTTCGATCCCGTCCTCGCGCAGCTGTTTGGTGAAGGTGGCGACATCGATACCCATTGCTGAGACTCCTTCAATGACCTGCCGTCATGTTGCATAAAAAGCGAATGACCGGGTTGAGGGGTTATACCACAGAATCCCTTCTCCGGGCAAACACCAATACATCCGGCAGAATGGAGATCACGCACGACCCTTGGTGCCACCGACGGTTGAGGAGTAAACATCCGGACCGAATGTGCCGATGATGATACCGAATCGTCTGGACCTTCGAGGAGGTAAACCATGAACAGAGGAATTCGCGCAGTCGTGCTGGGGGCTCTGCTTGTCGGGGCCGGACCCGCGCTGCCGGTATCAGCAGCCGTTGGAATGACAACCGCCGGACAGGCCATCCAGGTCGTCCGAACCATCCCGGCAGACATGGCTGCGGATGTCCAGTCCTCGACGCCCCTGACCGTCGAGTTCGGCGGCCCCCTTACGCAGGCGTTCTATCAGACGATCAATCTCAACCTGTTCCGGAACGGCCAGTCCATCGACGGGGAGTTGTTCTACAACCCCGCCGCCCGGCAGGTCATGTTCAAGCCGAAGACGCCCCTCCAGAGCGGCCAGATGTATACCGCCCAGCTCAGCTTCGGTGACGGCTCCGGCGGCACAGCCGAGAAGATGTGGAACTTCCGCGTCGTTGGCGCCGGCAGCGGCCGTTCGGCTTCGGCCGCCGGCGGCATGACGGATGCCATGCAGGCGGCTGGTGCTGCGGGTATCGCGGTTCCGAACGTCGCAGCCGCCGCCTCGGCGAAGCTGGCGATCACGAACGCCAACATGGCCGGCGGCACCCTCAACCCCCAGAATCCGCTCGAAGTCAGCTTCAGCGAGGCCCTCGACATCACCTCGCTGAAGGATGCCCCCGTGAAGCTCCTGTGCAATCGGGAAACCGTCGGGGTCGATTACCGGCTTTCGCGTGACCTCAAAACCCTGACGCTCGTTCCCCGCCAGCCTCTCCGGCCCGGCAACGAGTATGGCGTTGCGATCAGCCAGACGCTGTCGGGAAGCTCGGGGGCGCGGCTACCGAAGAACACCGTGATCCCGTTCCGTGTTGGAGGCTCGTCGGCCGCCGACATCGAGGTGCCCGCAAACGTCCTCGAAGAGGCGCCGGCCGATGCCGCCGCGCCCGTTCCGGCTCCGGCTCGCCGCCAGGGCCTGATCAACACGGGCAGCTTCGATGCGCCCGTTCCAGATGCCTTTGCCGCCGCGCCGGTGCAGAATGTCGCCCCGCTCAAACTCGTCGGCATGTCCCCCCAGAATGGTTCGGTTGTCACCAATCTCAGTCAGCCCGTTACCATCGCCTTCAATCAGGACGTGCGGCCCGAGACGCTCAATGAGTTCACCTTCCGGGTCGAGGATGAGTTCGGCCCCGTGCCCGCCCGGATCCAGTATTTGAGCGGCCAAAAGCGTGCCATTCTGACGCCGGTCGGGGTGCTCGATGCAAACAGGTCCTATCGTATCATCATCACTCAGGGAATCACGGATCTTTCCGGCAGACCGCTCCAGGCCGGAAACGCCGCGACCTTCGCGACCAGATCGCCGGCCGCAGCGCCC
>DATCTT010000458.1:0-8532 GCA_036567845.1 Candidatus Ozemibacteraceae bacterium
TGCGCCCCGGAGGGAAACAGCAGCAGAATCACGAGAAAGACGACGACGGCGCCTATAATCATGAACAGTATATTCATATCTTGATCCTCAGACCTCGATGTCGACGATCTTCATGATGATCATCATCCCGATGATCTCCCAGATGATGCCGAACACCAGCAGGAACCAGCCCCGATACCACCCCTGCCTGAACGTGAACAGGCGCATCATGAAGGCGGGGTTGACCAGATAGATCATGAAGCCCAGCGCGACCGGCAGGGCACCGACGATGAAGCCCGATACCTTGGCCTGGGCCGTCTTCGTCTGGATGTCTCCCTTGATCTTCTGGCGCTGCCGGATCGTGAAGCCGATCTTGTCCAGAATCTCGGCGAGGTTGCCGCCGACCTGGCGTTGGATCAGCACGACGGTCGTCACCAGATCCCAGTCTTCGCTTTCGACCCGGTTGTTCAGGTTCCGTAGGGCATCCTCGAGGTTCATGCCCAGGCTGTTTTCCTTCAAGACCCGGCGAAGCTCGGTCGACATTGGAACCGGTGCTTCGCGGGCGACCATTTCCATTGCCTGGAGCAGCGAATACCCGGCTTTGAGACCGTTCGCGATCATGATCAAGGCGTCCTGGATCTGTTCGCCGAAAGCCGCCGTGCGTCTCGCCTTGGCGATGGTCACCCACAGGTGGGGGGTCGCGTAGCCGAGAACCCCGAGAACGATGCCCATCCCTGGATTCTGGAGAATCAGCGTGCCGAAGATCGCGGGCACGATCGCCGTAAGGAAGGTGATCGCGACGAACTCGTTCGCCTTCAGCGGAATGCCGGCTTTGCCGAGTTTGTCGGCCATGCGGATGGCCATGCCCTTGGGGGTCAGAATGAATCCGACATTTCCCAGGACTTTCTTGATGCCGTTCTCGTCGCCACGCGTCTCTTTGACCCAGTCATCCTCGCCCGAGTCCGAGCCGCTCTCTCGCTTCTCTTCATCTTCCTCGGGCGGCGCATACTGCTTGGCCGCTATCTCGGATTCGACGAGATACTGTTCCATGCGCGCACGGACATCGTCGCCCGGCGCCGATCCGAACAGGGAGAACAACAGAAGCGTGAACAGCAGAGCCGTTACGCCCGCAACAATGATGAAAATCAGTTCCACGCGGTCACCATCCCTTTGCGGAGTCTGTGAAGACGTTGGCCGGCAGATGGATTCCTGATTCTTCGAATTTGGATGCGAATTTTGGTCTGATGCCGGTGGGCTTGAGCCGGCCGACGATCTTGCCCTTCTCGTCGACACCGGTCTGCTCGAACCGGAAAATGTCCTGCATGACGATCTTGTCGCCTTCCATGCCCTGGATCTCGGTCAGATACGTGATCTTGCGCGAGCCATCTTTCAGGCGCGACTGCTGGATGATCAGATGCACGGCCGAAGCGATCTGCTCGCGGATGGCGCGGACCGGAAGATCCATACCGGCCATCAGAACCATCGTCTCGAGACGGGCAAGCATGTCGCGGGGCGTGTTGGCATGGCCCGTGGTCAGAGAGCCGTCGTGACCGGTGTTCATGGCTTGGAGCATGTCGAGAGCCTCGCCACCGCGGCACTCCCCGACGATGACCCGCTCGGGGCGCATGCGGAGCGTGTTCTTGATCAGCTCGCGCATCGGGACGGCGCCCTTGCCTTCGATGTTCGCCGGCCGCGTTTCGAGCCGCACGACGTGGGGCTGGCGAAGCTGGAGTTCGGCCGCGTCCTCGCAGGTGATGATGCGCTCGTCTTCGGGAATGAACGAGCTGAGGATGTTCAGAGTCGTCGTTTTTCCTGAACCCGTGCCGCCGGACACGACGCAGTTGAGGCGGACCTTGATGCAGGCTTCGAGAAACTTTGCCATGTCTTCGGTCAACGTACCGAACCGTACCAGATCAGCGATACCCAGAGCTTCCTTCTTGAATTTGCGGATCGTGATCGTCGGGCCGTTCAGCGCCAGTGGCGGAATGATCGCGTTCACGCGAGAGCCATCGGGAAGACGGGCATCGACGTAGGGAACCGACTCGTCGATGCGGCGGCCGATTGGGGCCACGATACGCTCGATGATACGCATCACGTGGTCGTTGTCCTTGAACTTGATCTCGGACAGAGTGAGCTTGCCTTTCTTTTCGAAGTAGATCTGATATGGCCCGTTCACCATGACTTCCGAGATGTCGTCGTCATCCAGAAGCTTCTGGATGGGCCCGAACCCGATCATATCATCGAGCAGAACCTGGGTCATCGTCTCGAGCTCGCGTGGCGACAGCGTCAGGTTCAGCTTGCTGCCTTCCTCGGTCGCGACCTGGCCGATCCGGTCGCGCAGCATGCCGCGCTTCTTTTCCTGGTTTGTTTCGACCATGATCGCCTGCGGCATGTCGTCGATCAGGCGCGTGTGAACCTTTTCCTTGAGCCGCTCAAACCCGGTGATCTCGCGGGTTACCGCTGATTCCAAAATACCGGACTTTTCGGCTTTCTTCTCATCCTGGAGACGTGACAGCAATCCACCCATGAGCCCCTACCTCCCTTAGGTTCAAGACCCTAATAAGATGTTTTTCAGGTGTTTCAGAACACCCGTGTTACCGGCCTCGGAAGCCTCTCCCTCCCCGCCGGTGATCGTGCGGGCCATTTTCATCACGGCCTTCGCCAACGAACTGCCTGGTGATTTTACCACAAACGCTTCGCCTTGGTTAAGTGCCTGTTGGGCCGTGTCCGTTTCCATCGGAACCGTCGCGAACAGCGGGATGGCAAGCCCCGCTTCGATATCCTTGCTACCGATCCCGGCACTCGGGAAATCCTTGTTCAGCACGAGCTTGATCTTGCCAACATCGATTTTGATATCCGAAAATGTTTTGAGACACATCTTCGTGTTCTTGAGAGAGCTGATCTCGAGCGTCGCCACGAGCAGCACCTGATCGGTGCGGTCCAGGATCGCGAGCTCCAGGTCGCCGATATGGGGCGCGGTGTCGAACAGGATGAACTGGTAATTCGGCGAAAGCGTGTCGAGGATCTGCTTGATGTGCTGAGCCTTGATTGCTTCTGCAAAAGCCGGCTCCAGCGGTGCGAGCAGCAGATCCAGCCCGCTCGGATGATGAACAATGTTCTTCTCGATCGTTTCATTCGAGATCTCTTCCCGACCGCTGTCGACGATGCAGTAGATGTTTCTGTTGCTCTTCTGGTTCAGCGTGATGGCGATATCCCCAAACTGGAACGAACCGTCGATCAGCAGGGTCTTCTTGCCCATTCGTGCCAGCTCGACGCCGAGATTCGCCGACAGGGTCGTTTTGCCCACCCCGCCTTTGGTCGAGAAAAACGTCAGCACCCGGGCCTTGGTTTCCTCGACCATGGCATCGGGTGTGTCCTTGACCCATTTGTTGAACACATTCTGGATCGTGTCGGCGAGATCACTGCTGGAAAAAGGCTTCGTCAGGAAGTCTTTCGCCCCGGCCTTCATCGCGCGACGGAAATACTCCTGCTCGCTCTGGATCGACATGATCACAACCTGGATGTTCGGCCGTTCCTTGGCGAGGGTCTCGGTCGCCTTCAGCCCGTCCAGCTTGGGCATGTTAATATCCATGAGGACAACATGAGGGGAGAGCTCACGGATCTTCTGGAGGGCCTCTTCGCCATCCCCGGCCTCACCGATGACCCGGATGTTCTCGAAGGTGCCCAGCATCCTTCGGACATTCGAGCGCAGCTCGATCATGTCGTCGGCGATGAACACCTTGATCCGTTGAGCCATTCGTTACTCCAGCCTGAGAGCGGGGTGCGGCCTCCCTTCGGTATACAGAATCACCTTCGGTGAAATGGGAGACCGAAGAAGGATGAACATATCACAGGAGGGTGCGGCAGGACAACGACTTTGCATCGTCTCAGCCCCTGCGGTAACTGTGACACCGGCGGATCTGGTTCTCGTTTTGAACCGCACCTGTCAGGCACTGAGGAATAAACCTCTCCTGAACGCCGTGCCTCGGCGTCACCGCGATGAAGCGATTCGTGGAATCCCGAGAATTCCGGATCGGTTCCCTTCACCAGCGGAGCGGCAGCTCGACGAAGGTTGCGATCAGCGCGCCGAGAAGCAGATCGAGGCCGAGATAGAATTTGTACCGCGCTTCCCCGGAGGTGTTCTTGATCGTCTTGCTCCGGTAGGCGCCACTCGTGATACTTGTTATCAGCATCGGAAGAGCGTCCTTCCCGTAGTTGAGCCGCTGGACGAGAACCGCGTGTGGAATGCCGAGAATGCAGGAATACAGGAACGTGCCGATCACGAACCGCGAACCGGCCAGGGCCGCGATCCCGCCGAGCAGTTTCACGTCGCCCATGCCGATGATTCCGACGGAGGCGGGGCCCAGATACAGGCCGATTCCGATCAGGGTCGAGAGAAGACTCCAGCCCAGGCCGCTCCAGCCGAACCACCAGAAGTTCAGCAGCCAGCCGCACAACATCATCGGAAACGTGAGCCAGTTGTAGATCTTTCCCCGGGACATGTCCGTGACCATGCCCACCGATGCCCCGGCAACCGCGATCAGCCGCAGCCAGAGGTCGGGAGGGGAGGGGATGCCGACGATGAACATGGTGCTGGCCTCAGGTCGTCACGTAACCAAGAATATTCGCACGAATATTTTTCAGGAACTCGCGACTGGCCTTCAGGTCCGCCTCGGGCTCGCCGTCGCGGTGCAGGAAGATGACGCCTCCGGCCTGGCCCGCGAGAATGCCGGCATCCGGATACTCGAGGAGGGCGGGGGTGTCGATGAGGACCAGCTCGACACGCCGTTTGAGCGTCTCGAGCAGTTCGATCATCGAGACTGAGCCGAGCAGTTCGGCCGGACTGGGAGGAATCGGGCCGGCCGTGATCAGGCCGAGGTTCTTGATCATCGTCTGCTTGACGAGATTGCTCGAGGGGTGGCCGAAAAGGGCGGTGCCAAGTCCGTGGGTGTTGTCGGTATCGAACACGCGGTGCAGGACAGGCCGTCGGAGATTGGCATCGATCAGGATCGTCGAGTAGCCGGCCTGGGCGAACAGGATCGCGAGATTCGCCGTCAGTGTACTGCGGCCCATCCCCGAACGGGAAGAGCAGACATGAATGATGCGGGTGCCGCTTTCCGAAAGGGCGATCTGGAGATTCGAGACCAGGGCCTTGTAGGGCTCGAGCCGGCGAGAATTCGGCTCGTTCAGCACGATGAGCCGCTCGTCATAGGACGCGTGCTGGATCGAGTCGGGAACGGGCAGAGCAAGCCGCGCTGCCGACAGGGGCGACATCTCGAGCAGCCGGCCGGGCTCCGTCACTTGGCCACCGGGGGCCGGAAGCATCGTCTGCAGCATCTGGGCCGGGGTGCCGATCAGCTCGGCCTTCATCGGTGCGGGGGTGTACAGCAGGAACACGGCCAGTAGCGCGCCACTGAGGATGGCGACGAGTTCTCGCTGGAACAATGACAGCCCGATGGGCCTTGGGGCATCGATGTCCTTGCGGAGAACCTGGATGCGGCCGACGGCCGAGGATTTGCGTATCTGGAGCTCTTCGAGCCGCATCAGGGTCTCGCTGTAGAGCCCTTCGAGCGATTTGATGCGGGCTTCGATAACCGGGGCCGGCTCACCGGCGGCACCGCCCGCAGCCTGAAGGGCGGGGGTTCGGTTCGCTTCGAGCCACTTGTTCTTCAGCTCCTCGAGCCGGGCTTCGCTCCGGGCGATTTCCTGCTGGAGCGTCTCGAACTCAGGATTGGCTTCCTTCCGGTCCCGTTGCGACGAGAGGCGCCGCTGCCGGGCCTGGAGATTCGTGATCCGCTCCTGCGCCGCGATGACCTTGGGGTGCTTTTCGCGATACGTTTCGAGTAGCTGCTTGAGCTCCGAGCGCGCGGCCGCAAGAGCATCGCGGGTTTCGGCGAGGGCGTCCTCCGTTGCCGACGAGGGGATAACGCGGATACGCGGAAGGGTCAGCAGCCGCTTCTTGTCGTCCTGAAGCCGGGTGCCGATCACCTGCATCTCTTCCTCGATCGCCATGGCGTCGTTCTGGAACAACGGGACGCGGGATGCGTCGAGAACGGCTTTGCGGGCCGTGTCCAACTTCTCGCGCAGGATGCCTTTCTTCTTCTCGAGCATCTCGATCTCGAACTCGCCGGTTTCCCCGGAATAGCCGAGGAACCGCTCCGAGAGGGTCCGGATCACCGCGTCGCCGAGTTCCGGGAGCCGGGCTGGGTTGGAATCGCGGACCGTGAGGCTGACAAGCCCCTGGCCGGCATCTTCGAGACAGAAGGGCGTGTAACGGGGTTCGGAGCCGAGATCCAGGCCGCAGGTGCGGAGCACCTCCGTCGCGACGGCTTTTTGCGACAGAATCCCGTTCATCACGGCGGCGGGGCTGTCACCCCGGCCAAGTTCACTGGCCATGACCCGCAGGAGAGTCCGACTCTCATACAGGGTCGGATAGAACCGGCTGACGAGTGCCGTGACCAGCAGGGTCGCGCCGACGATCATGACCGCCGCTCCCCGATGCCGGTGAAGACTGCGGAGGATCCCTTCGAACAGGTTCTCCTGCGCCATAGCCTGATGCCTCCTCGGAACGAATCGCCCCCTGACGGACATGTCGCCGGGGCTCTAGGGAATCATCGGCAGAATGCGGCGCGAATCGAAGAGGCGCAGCCGGATCGGCTGCGCCTCTCTGAAAAAGCCCTGAAATCAGCGCTTCGTGAACTCGTTGATTTTCGCCGCCACGAATTCGATGGCCCCGTCGGGGAGCTCCGAATACACGGGAAGGGCGAGCGTGTGCTGGGCAGCCGCTTCCGAATGCGGGAAGTCCCCATGCCGGTAGCCGAGCGATTTGAAACACTCCTGCTCGTGCAGGCTCAGCGGGTAATACACGGCACACCCGATCTCGTTTTCCGTCAGGAACTGCTTCAATTCGTCGCGCCGCTCGACATGGATCACATACTGGTTGTAGATGTGGAACCGGCCGGGCTTCTCAACGGGAGTGCGGACGCTCGGGTTGCCCGCGAGCAGCTGGTTGTAACGGGCGGCGTTTTTCCGGCGGCCTTCCGTCCAGGCGGCGAGATGGGGCAGCTTGATCGAGATGACTGCCGCCTGGAGGGCATCGAGACGGCCGTTGATGCCGACTTCGAGATGGTGATACTGGCGTTCGCCGCCGTGCACGCGAAGCTTCTTGACGTGCTGGTAATGGGCGTCATCGTTGGTGGTGACGAGGCCGCCGTCGCCGAAACAGCCGAGATTCTTGCTCGGAAAGAAGCTGAAACAGCCGAAATCGCCGATCGTGCCTGCCTGTCGGTTCTGGAACTTCGAACCGATCGACTGGCAGGCGTCTTCGATTACGGGGAGCTTGTGCTTGCGCGCTACCGCCATGATCGCGTCCATATCGGCGCACTGGCCGAACAGATGAACCGGCAGAATCGCTTTCGTCCGGGGGGTGATCGCCGCTTCGATCCTGGTGGCGTCGATGTTGTAGGTGTCGGGCTCGATGTCGACGAACACCGCACGGGCGCCGACGCGGGCGATCGCGCCGGCCGTCGCGAAGAACGAGTAGGGGGTCGTGATGACTTCGTCGCCATGGCCGATCTGAAGGGCCATTAGCGCGAGGAGCAGGGCGTCGGTGCCCGATGAGACGCCGACGGAATACTTCGCGCCGGTGTAGGTGGCGAGCTCCTGCTCCATCTTCTCGACGCGGGGGCCGAGGATGAACCCCTGACTCTCCATGACGGCGAGAATTTCCGGGACGACCTTGTCTTTGATCTGGGCGTATTGGGGTTTGAGATCAAGCAGCGGCACCTTCATGTGGTGATCGTTCTCCTCTTGTGTGGCCACGACGGATTCGATGAACCATGGCGTGTGAAAACTATCACATGCCTTGGCCCTCGTCAAGGGGCTTCCGCACAATTGTTCGGGCTGATCGCCAGATGCGTTTCCGGGGATTTCGTGGTATACTCACGACCGTGAAATTCGTAGACGAACTCGTGATTGAAGTCGAATCTGGCAAAGGCGGCGACGGCATGATTGCCTTCCGCCGCGAGAAGTTTGTACCCTTCGGCGGCCCCTCGGGTGGCGATGGCGGGCGGGGCGGGGATGTAGTCATGATCGCGACGCGCGACCTGAACACCCTGTATGAGCTCAGCTACCAGCGCATCTACCGGGCAGAGCCCGGCGTGAAGGGCGGTATCAAGGATATGTTCGGCGCTGATGCGCCCGAGACGGTCATCCGCGTTCCCGTCGGAACGCTCGTGTATGACATGGAGACCGGCGACCTGCTGGCCGACCTCGCCCGGGCCGACGACCGGTTCATTGCTGCCCGGGGCGGTCGGGGTGGCAAGGGAAACGCCCGTTTCGCCAGTTCCGTGCGGCGTGCTCCGCGCATCGCGGAAAAAGGTGAGCCGGGCGAGCTGAAGCATCTGCGTCTCGAACTCAAGCTGCTGGCCGATGTCGGGCTGGTCGGGCTGCCGAACGCAGGCAAATCGACCCTGCTTCGCGCGATCAGCAATGCCCGGCCCAAGGTTGCTGATTATCCCTTCACCACGCTGGTACCGAACCTCGGCATCGTCA
>DATCTT010000459.1:0-6755 GCA_036567845.1 Candidatus Ozemibacteraceae bacterium
CTTCACCGGGATCCTGTGCGTTAGAGCGTGTTGCCCGTCAGTTGACGGGGGCTTCGGCCGGGAGCTCCTTCGTCTCCTCCTCTTCCTCCCCATCGTCCAGCCGGGAAACTCCGATCGAGCCCATCGAGGTGACGGCCCGGATCCGAGGGGCATCCGCCGCCGGAGTGCAGTGTCCGAACCCGTTGTCGATGTGGCCCAGTTTTGTGTCGAGCTCCAGCTGCGGTTGTGCGGAAGATGGCAGGTGAATGTCGATGGCACCCATCTGCGTTTCGAAGGAAAGCCGGCTTCTGTCGTCATGTCGATGGTTTCGTGAAGGTGTTTCATGTCATTCCCTTAGAATGTCTTCGAGTCCGCGGGTGATCGAGCGCCATTCCCCGATCAGCAGTGCCAGGAGTTCCCGTCCCTTGTCGGTGATGAGGTAATACTTCCGCGGGGGGGCCCATGGAGGACCCCTCCCAGCGGTAGGTGATGACCTCCTCGTCTTTCAGACGGGAGAGCAGGGGGTAGATCGTTCCCTCGGAGATCGCGATCCGGTACTGCTTCAGGAATTCGACGATGTGGTACCCGTAGCACTCTTTCTCCGAGATGATCTTGAGGATCGCCAGTTCGAGGATCCCCTTCTGGAACTGGCGGACTTTCTGGTCCTTCAGAACGGAGCTGTCCGTCACGTGCGCTTCACCTCTTCCCGGAGCTAAATTGTGAACCAAGGGATGATGTAATACAAAGTAGTGTGTATGTCAGGGTTGCGGGCGGGCGGTTCCTTGACAGGGTTCCCGACGCTCCCTATAATGAGGCCGCTTCCGAACCCTCATTTTTCCCAGAAAGGCTGCATCCGACATGAACGACAAAAAGCCCGACGTCAAAACTCTCGATGCCATCACCCCCAAGTCGCAGGACATCTCGCGTTGGTACACCGATGTGGTGCTGAAAGCGAAGCTTGCTGACTACTCGCCGGTCAAGGGCTGCATGATCATCCGACCCTACGGATACGCTATCTGGGAGAGCATTCAGCGGTTGCTCGACGCCGAGTTCAAGCGCACCGGCCACCAGAACGCCTACTTCCCGATGTTCATTCCAGAAAGCTTCCTCACGAAGGAAGCCGAGCACGTCGAGGGGTTCGCCCCCGAAGTCGCCTGGGTCACGCAGGGCGGCAAGGAAAAGCTCGAGGAGCGGCTTGCCATCCGGCCCACCTCCGAGGCCATCATCGGCCATATGTACGCGAAGTGGATCGAGAGCTATCGCGACCTGCCCGTGCTCATCAACCAGTGGGCCAATGTTGTCCGGTGGGAAAAGGTGACGCGCCCGTTCCTGCGGACCACCGAGTTCCTCTGGCAGGAAGGTCACACCGCCCACCGCACGCATGAAGAGGCAAAAGAGGAAGTGGCGAAGATGCTCGAAGTCTACCGCCGCTTCGTCGAGGAGGACCTCGCGGTCGCCCTCGTCACGGGCGAGAAGAGCCAGAAGGAAAAGTTTGCCGGCGCCCTCAACACCTATACGATTGAGGCCCTGATGCCCGATGGCCAGGCGCTCCAGTCGGGCACCTCGCACGACCTCGGCCAGAATTTCGCCAAGGCGTTCGAGATCAAGTTCCTCGACTCGGACGGCGACCGCAAGCACGTCTGGACGACCTCGTGGGGCATGTCGACCCGCATCATCGGCGCTGTCATCATGACGCACGGCGACGACAAGGGCCTCCGGCTGCCGCCTCGCATCGCGCCTATCCAGTCCGTTATAATTCCTATTGTATACAAAGAAGCGGCCCCCGTGCTTGAGAAGGCCCGCCAGCTCCGCCAGCGGCTTGCCGACAAGGGGCTGCGCATCCATCTCGACGACCGCGACGGCTTCAAGCCCGGCTGGAAGTATTCTGAATACGAGATGATGGGCGTCCCGCTGCGCATCGAGATCGGCCAGAAGGACATGGAGAAGGGGCAGGTGTGCCTCGTGCGCCGCGACACCGGCGAGAAGTGCTTTGTCCCCGACGCGAACTTCGAGGCCGAGGTCGAGCGGCTGCTGGGCGAGATCCAGAAGAACCTCTACGCCCAGGCGAAGGAGATCCTGCGGAGCAAGACGTTCCCGGCGAAGAGCTTCGCCGAGTTCGTCGACGTGATCAAGGAGAAGCACGGTATGGCCGAGGTCTCCTGGTGCGGCGCCCAGGAGTGCGAGGACAGGTTCAAAGCCGAGGTGGGCGCGACGATCCGTTGTCTGCGCGACGATCCTCCGGCCTGCCCCTGTGTGGTGTGCGGGAAGCCCGCCACTCGGCAGATCTACGTCGCCCGGGCCTACTGACCAGCATTTCCGGACCGCTCCGCCGCTTCCATTTCCGGGAAGCCGCGGAGCTGTTTTTTGCCGGGCGCATGGAAAAGTCTGCAAAAATGGCTTATAGTGCTGTCGGTGAAACCTGAAACGAAGCCGGAGATGTGCCGACAGGCGCGTTTATGGAGGGTGTTCGATGGAACTCAATATCAAGCGACTCCTGAAGGATCTCACGAATCCCGATGACGATCTCCGCACGTTGTCGGCGATGACTCTGTTCAAGGTCGACCTCGTCGACCCGGCCGCCCGCGACGAGGTGTCGGCGGTGCTGCAGCAGGCAACGAAGGATAAAAATATATCAGTGCGTTTTTTTGCCCGGCGGGCCCTGGGCAAGATCCACCAGCAGAACATCGACGACGGCCGTGAGGGGGGCCCCCGGGAAGGCATCGAGCAGGCGCTCGAGTCGGAGGACTACTCCGAACGGCTTCGGGCGGTGATGAGCATCGCGGCTGGCAACAAGGCCGAATACAAGGAAAAGCTGCTGTTCATGCTCAAGATCGAGAAGCATGACTTCGTGAAGGCCTCGCTGATCAGCTGCCTGAAGAAGTTCCTCTCGAAGGACCAGGCCTCCCTTCTCAGTCCCTTCCTGAGCGACCCGGACAGCCGGGTCCGGTCGAACACGATCGAGGCGCTCGAGTATCTGAAGGATGAGAAGGCGATCCCGCTCCTTTTCCCGGCCCTCGAGGATCCCGACAACCGCATCCGCGCCTCGGCGGCGAAGGCTCTGCAGACGTTCGGTGAGGAGAAGGTGTTCGCGATCCTGCGCAAGATGCTCAGATCCCACGAAGACTGGATGAAGGGAAGTGCCATCTATGCGCTGTCGCACATCCAGGCTGGCGAAGCGATCCAGATGCTGATCGAGGCGGCCCGTGAGGGAAACCCCGACACACGTATCAAGGCGATCGTCGCTCTCGCCAACTATCATGACCAGACCTCCTACGGCTTCCTGAAGCATGTCGGGACGATCGGGGAGGAACCATTCCGGGGAACCGCCGTGCGCGCCTTGCGGCTGATCGAGGAAAAATACGGTTCGGCGCCGCCCACCACGAGTCTCGTCTCCGCGGCCGGCGAGGAAAAAGGGGCCGTCCCCGGCCCGCAGGCGGGGGGGAAGGAGTCTGGCAGGTCCGGAAAGGCCGCGGACGCCGCTCCGGCCGCCAGCGATCTGAGCGGGACTGTCTCGCGCTTCTTCCGGAAGGGGAAGGAAGAGGCGGTCGGCCTTTCTCAAAAGGCGGCGATCAACTTCGCCGTGACGGACATCGAGAAGGAAGTCGCCGAACTCCTCAAGGAGTCGGGGCGCGTGGTGTTCGAGATGTATCAGTCGGGTGATCTGAAGATTCCCGAACTCCTTACAATAGGACATGAAATATTACGGATGAACTTTCTCATTCAGAAATACACCGACGAGGCGAAACCCACGTCCGGAGCCGGCGGGGGCGGACTGTTCGCCCAGCTCAAAAGCCTCTTCGTCAAAGCCGCCGAGTCCAACCCCAGGGCCGCGCAGGCCGAACGATACGTGCAGAAGCGCGAGGAGCTGTTCCAGAAGCTCGGAGAGGCCTCGTTCCAGAAGTTCCGGGTGCGCGAGTTCTGTCCGATGGCCCTCGAAGGATATTTCCAGACGTATATGAGGCTCGAAGAGCGTCTCCAGAAGGAACGCAGCAGACTGACCCAGGGTGGCTGAGCCGTACAAGGAGCTGACGATGGATCTCCAGGCATACATTCGCGATATTCCCGACTTCCCGAAACCAGGAATTATCTTTAAAGATATAACGCCTCTTCTGAAGGACCGGACGGCGTTCGCGCAGGCTATCAAGGCCCTTGCCGAGCCCTATCGGGGGGCGAAGCTCGACGCCGTCGCGGCGATCGAATCCCGGGGGTTCATCCTCGGTGCCGCGCTCGCGCTCGAGCTGGGCATCGGATTCATCCCGATCCGCAAGCCCGGGAAACTGCCCTACAAGTCACGCCGACAGCAGTATGCCCTCGAATACGGCACCGATGCGATCGAGATCCATGAGGATGCCGTGGCGGCCGGTCAGCGTATCCTGCTCGTCGACGACGTGATCGCGACCGGCGGTACCGCGCGGGCCGCGGCGGATCTGCTGAAAGGGCTTGGGGCGGATCTCGTCGGGATTGCTTTCCTCGTCGAGTTGTCGTTCCTGGGCGGCGTCGAAAAGCTGCGCGGGGAACGCCTGTTCAGCGTTCTGAAATACTGATCTGCCTCCCGGTGATGTCCGGACACAGACTTGCCGTGATCCCCGCCCGGGGAGGTTCCAAACGGCTTCCACGCAAGAATGTCCGTCTGCTGGGCGGCAGACCTCTGATCGCCTGGGTGATCGGGGCGGCGCTTGCGTCGGAGTGTTTTCACCGGGTGGTCGTCTCGACGGATGATGGGGAGATCGCGGATGCTGCAATGGCTGCCGGCGCCTGGGTCCCGTTTCTCCGGCCCGCCGGACTTGCCACGGATACCGCCTCGTCGGTCGACGTCCTGGCCCATGCCCTCGGCTGGGTTCGTCAGGCCCCGGCACCGGATGGCCACGATCCCGGAACCGTCGCGCTGATCCAGCCGACCTCCCCCTTTCTGCGACCGGACCAGATCCGCGAGGCCTGCCGCCTGTTCGACCAGGGGGGATTCACCACGCTCGGTTCGATGTGTGCCGTTCACGAACGCCCCGAGTGGATGTTCGAGCTTGGGGCCGACGGTCATGCCAGACCCCTCGATCCCGATCGACTGCCGCTGCCATCTTCTCTGCTGCCGAAGCTGTACCGGGAAAACGGAGCAATTTACCTCGTGCGTTCCGCCTGGCTTGATTCGGCCCGCAGCCTGTATGACCTGCCGCGACACGGTGCCATAGTGATGCCCGCCGAGGATTCGGTCGACATCGACACGGCTCTCGACTGGGACGTGGCAGAGGCGATTCTCCGGCGGCGTCCCTGAGGGCCCCGGGAGCCGGTTCCGCTCAGGCGCGGCGTAACGGCGTGGGGCGGTAGCCCTGGAAGGCGAGGGACTCGGCGACGACGGCTTGAGGGTTGAGCGTCACCCCCCGGAGCACCGTCTCGCGGAATGCCGGATACCCGGCCCGGTCCACGATGTAGCCCAGATGCTCCTTGGGCAGGGATTTATCAATATTAGGCTCTATAAAGCTAAAACAGTTGCGAAGGACCTGGAGCAGCGGAGCCTCTTCGATGGCGTCGATGAACGTCGTGGCGAGCCGGGGATTCCGTTTTCCCGTGCGGCCCAGGATGATCAGCCGGTGGAGAGGTTTCGGATGCCGGCTCCAAGCGTTGACGGGGCAGGCAAGCACGCACTCACCGCAGCCGATGCACAGGTGGGGATCCCGGAGAGGGCGGAAGTTCCGCATCCGGATCGCGCCCGTCACCTTTTTCTGACAGGTTTTCGCGCAGGCTTCACAGCCGATGCACCGCTCGGTTTCGAGCTGGGGTTCGCAGATCCCGATGATGCCGAAATCCTGCATGTGGGCCTTGGCACAGTCGTTCGGGCAGCCGGTCACGGCGACTTTGACGTGATAATGGTTCGGATACAGGATCGCCTCGATCTTCTGGGCCAGCGAGGTCGTGTCGATGTTGGCATAGGGACAGACCCGGTTGCCGATGCAGGCGCTGATGTTGCGCATGCCTGCCGCAGGGTAGCCGTTTTCGGCCTGGGTGATCACGATGCCGATGCCACCCTCGACATCCTCGATGAACGGCTTCAGAAGCCGGTTGACCTCGGCCATCCGGTCGTAGGGAATGGCTGGGATCTCGAAGCCCTGCCGGGCGGTGAGATGCACCGTCCCGTTGCCGTATTTTTCGGCGATCGTGCGGATCAGCTCGAGATGCCGCGCGGCAAGATGCCCTCCGGGAACACGGACGCGGAGACAGCTCAGATTGCGTCTGGCCGTGACCCGCCAGGCATTTTTGATGACGGCTCTGGTGTCGATATCCCGGCTCATCGCGCTCCTTCCATGCTCAATCCGCAAGCCACCGGGCTTCCGCGAAGGGGAAGACGGGGCCGTCGAGACAGACATACCGGTCGTGGATCTTGCACCGGCCGCACTTGCCAAGGCCGCAGGACATGCGCCGCTCATACGAGACCCACAGGTTCTCTTCCCGGATCCCCCGGTCCAGCATCGCCAGAATCGTGAACTTCATCATCAGGGGGGGGCCGACGACGACGACCTGTGTTTCAGCTGGGTTCTCGAGAGGCAGTCCGGGAATGAGGGTCGTGATGACGCCGGTCCGTCCCTGCCAGGAGGCATCGCCGCGGTCCACCGTCACCTGGACGTCCGTCAGACGGCTCCACGCCTCGAGTTCATCGCGGAACAGCAGATCGGCGGGCGAACGGTAGCCGAGCAACAGATGCATGCGGGCGGCCGACTCGGGATGGGCTGCGAGGATGCGGATCAAGCTCTTCACCGGGGCGGTTCCCGTGCCGCCGGCAGCGATCA
>DATCTT010000460.1:0-4837 GCA_036567845.1 Candidatus Ozemibacteraceae bacterium
CAACCGGGCCGGGGCATTTCCGGGCCGCGGGCGAGTTAAATATCTCTCGATATTCTTCCATGGCCCGCCAGGCCGTGAGAGCCACCTCAGGCCGACGGAACTGCCGAATCAGATCGATGAACCGCCGGGCCCCGACTCCGGGCAACCGGCTCAGCACGACGGCGGCTTCCAGCTCGGGAGACCGGCCGCTTTTCCGGCTCATGCGGACTCCTTTCGGACCGTTCCGGGAGTGCTCAGGCAGGAAGGAAAGCCTTCCTCACCCGACACGGGCGACGACAACGGTGATGTCGTCAGCCTGGGGCGCGGGTTTCACGAGCCGGCGGTGCCAGTCGCGGATCGCCCGCTCGGTTTCGGCGGCCGAGTCGCGCATCAGACCAGGCAGAGATTCGATGAACCGGGCATACCCGAGGGCCTGGCCGTCCATCGCCTCGGCCTCGATCAGTCCGTCGGTGTACAGAACGAGCTGATCACCGGCCTCGAAGGCGAACTCGTTCGAGGCGAATGTGTTCCGCTTCGACGAGCCGAGCGGGAACGAGCGGTCACCTTCGATCTGGATCGCCCGGCCGCCCCGCACCACGAAGGGGTCGTTATGGCCGGCATTGGCATACACCATGCGCATCTTCTTTCCATCGAGGAACGCGACGAAACACGACATCATGCGCCTCCGGTTGAGCACCTTCAGAAGCGTGGTGTTGAGGCTGCCAAGAATCATGGCAGGATCGATCGACTGGGTCACCATGTGTGCCACCAGCGCTTTCGCCATGGCCATAACCATCGCGGCCCCGACCCCATGCCCCGATACGTCTCCCACCAGGAGCATCACCTGGCCGTCGGGCATGGGGAAAAAATCGTAATAATCGCCGCCGGCCTGGGTCGCCGAGACACAGCTTCCGTAAATGCCGAACGGCGCCGCCTCGACCGCTTTCGTCGGGAAGAGGCTTTCCTGGACGATCCGGGCAACCTCGAGGTCGGCCATCCCTTCCATCATCTCGTTGAACGTCTGAGAAAGGTCGCCAAGCTCGTCGTGATCGAGAATCGGCAGCCGCTTCTCGAACTCGCGCATGCGCAGCGAGGCCACACCAGCCGCAAGGTTGCCGATCGGCTCGAGGAACTTCCGGGCCAGCAGGGTGCCAACCGTCGCTCCGGTGAGGAGGATCGCGAGGCTGACGATGCCAACCATCCACTGAAGCCGCCCCAGCTCGGTGCGGATGAACCGGTCGGAGGTGATCGCGATCAGATTCACGTTCGACAGCTCCTGCCCGGGCACCCCCGTCAGCAGATACCGGTTTCCCTGCAACTCCATGCTGTCGCGAACCGTCTGGCCCTGGTTGGTTACACGTGCCGCGAACGCCTCGACATGCTGAACTTTCGGGAAATTCGTCGGCAGGACGACGCGTTTCTCCTCGCGATCGAAGGCGACCCACCGCGTATCATCCAGCTGACGGCACGTCGCGAGAAGATACTTCGCCATATATTTACTCTCGATCCGGTGGCGCTGCCAGCCTGTCGAAAGCAGATACCGCACCCGCCCCGAGGCATCCATAACCGGAAGCATGATCTGGATCGACCGCCGGCCGGTGAAGTTATACTGGATCATCCGGCCCAGCGAGGAGGCGATATCCGCATACAGGGATTCGACGTCGATCCCGCCGGCGGCTGCTATCTTGAAGGCCTGCGAATCCCGCACGTCGTCCATATCGTCGGTGCGGTTGTACTGACGGAACAGGTTCTTGTAGATCGGCTTCAGGAGTTTGCGGTTGCGCTCGTCGACGATACCGACCGAGCCGTTGATATACTCGACATCGGACTCCTCATTCACCAGAAAGCCGGCATCCAGCCCGGTTAGGGCCTGGAACCGCTCCATGCGTTCGATCATCGTTTGTCGCAGCGGAGCGCCAGCGGGAATGACAGGGCCGAGCATACGCGTGATCAATCGCTCAAGTTCGCCGATCATCATCGGCATGCGCCGGTCAAAGAGCAGCAGTGATTTTTCCATCTCGTCGTGTACCTGTTTCTCGAGAACCACCCGTTTCTCCCCCAGATAGTCACCCGCGACGAGGCTCATGAAGGCAAGTGGCAAGCCAACCATGTACAGGAACAGGCCGACGAGCTTCTGTCGGATCGAGATATACGGCAGCCACTTCCCGCTCATCACCATCCACGTCGGGAAGGAGAGCAGCAGGAACAGGGAGATGAGAGTGCCATTGAGCAGAATGCGCTTTTCCATCAGCCCCTTCATCCGGATGACGGGGGAGCGGACGAACACTTTCACGGCCGGGGAAAGGAGAACGTGTGCCCAGGAGAAGCCACCGTCCGTCATGACGGCTTTCGGGGCGGCGGCGAAAACGGCGTTCACCCGTGCCAGAGCCGCCGGCTCCTCTCCATCTCCGACGATGCGCGGCCGGCCACCGCCCGTCTCATCGATGACGAAAGCCTTCATCCGCCTGGAATGGGCGTTGAAATAGCTTACCCGGTCGATGGCGGCGAGGGCATCCCAGTTCGATGGATAATTCACATGTGCAATGAGCATTCCTCGAGACGTCCAGGAGGAGATGACGACGAAGTGCCGCTCGCTCTTGTGGGAAGCCATGCGCAGGGTGCCAAACCGGAGCTGGCCCGGTTGCAGGAGCGACCCCAGAAACCCCTGAAACTGCCGCCACTGCTCCTTCAGCGGACCGTCATCGTCATACCGGGTTTTCGCCCGGACGGCCGCGGAAAACCGCCGCATCAGCGCCTGGTAGGGAGGCCGGTCACACAGCTCCGGCCGCGCCTCGCCGTTCCTGTCGATGAAGGTGAATTCAAACAGTCCCGGAAACCGCCGGTGCAAATGGGCACGATACCTCGCGAATGTTTTTTCCGGGGTGCGATTGTCGACGAAAACCCGCTTGACGAGAATGCGGAAAATGCGCTCCACAAAATCGTCGGTCCGGCGAAACTGGTCGAAGCCGCTCACGACCCGTTCGAGGCGCTCATCGAGCTGGCGCTGTCCCTTCGCTTCGAGATCGCGCCAGATGTTGTGAAAGCCAAGCCAGACGAGCAGCAGCGGAATGCCGAAAAACACCAGGCAGAAGATCGCCCAGCGGATTCTCGGGAAGCGCAGCCCGGATGTAGCGTCTGAGATGGCTGCCATCACGACACGTTCCAGGATTTGAGCTTCATCTGAAGGCTCCGCACGGAAATTCCCAGGGCGCGTGCCGCTCCAGCCTTCTGGCGGCCAACGGCATCATAGACAGCGAGAATGTGCTCCCGCTCGACCTCCGCGAGGGGGCGAAGGACTGGAGGGGAGGAAGCGGCCACAGGTGCGGCGGCCTCCGGCTTCCGGAGGAACGGCGGGGTGCAGGTCCGGACGGCCACGGGAAGGTCGTCGGGCCGAATGATCTCGTCGTCACACATAGTGACGGCATAATGCATGGCATTCTCGAGTTCCCGTACATTGCCGGGCCACTCGTATTCAATGAGAAGATCCCGGGTTTCACTGGCCAGTCGCAAGGCCGGCCGCTCCTGCTCGTCGGCAAACCGTTTCAGAAATGACTCGGCGAGGGCCGGAATGTCCTCGTGACGCTTCCGCAGGGGCGGAATCGTAATGACGAACAGGCTGAGCCGGTAATAAAGATCCTCGCGGAATCGCCCTTCCCGTACCAATGACTCGAGATCGCGATTCGTGGCGGCCACGACGCGTACATCGACGCAGTGCGAACGTGCCGCCCCGACAGGCCGCACTTCGCCGGTCTGGAGAATGCGCAACAGCTTGACCTGCTGTTCGACCGGCATGTCCCCAATCTCGTCCAGGAACAGGGTTCCCCCGTCCGCCTCGTCAAACCTGCCAACCCGGTCGCGATCGGCGCCGGTGAACGCGCCCTTCACATGGCCGAACAGTTCGCTTTCAACCAGCTCGCGGGGCAGAGAACCGGCATTCACCGGGATGAACGGCTTTTCCGAACGGGGACTCTGCAGATGGAGGGCCCGCGCGAGAACCTCTTTCCCCGTGCCGGATTCCCCGCGGAGCAGGACCGGACCACGACTTCTTGCCACCTTTCGCACGACGTCACAAATCTGGCGAATCTGGGAGTTGTCGCCAAACAGGCACTGGCTCGTACCGGTCACGGCGAGAAGATCGGTCGGAGCGGCAACGGACGGCTTGTCGATCGGACGCATCACCATACGGAAGAACTATACCACAGATGCCAGGCCGGGAATACCAGGGCCGGAGGCGAGGAAGAACGAGGCGGATTGACCAAACACCTTGTTGATGATATACTGGGATTTCTTCAATTATCCTATTTTTTACAGGAGGTTCTATGGCAGGGTTAACGTTGAACGCTGAAGTAAGAACGCAAACAGGGCAGGGTCCGTCCCGCCGCGCCCGCGTCGCTGGACAGGTTCCGGCCGTCATCTATGGTCGCGGTGTCGAGCAGCCCATCCATTGCACGCTGAACCGCCGCGAGATCGAGATGGTCATCGCAAAGGCACAGCGCAACACGATCTACAAGATCGCTTTCGGTGGCAAGGAAAAAGAGCGCGAAGTCATCGTGCGCGAAATCCAGCGCCATCCGATCAATCAGACGTTCGCCCACATCGATTTCCAGGCGATCGACATGACGCACCCGATCAAGATCGACGTCGATCTCAAGTTCGTCGGCGATCCGGTCGGCAAGAAGTCCGGCGCGATCTTCACGACGCAGCTCAAGACCGTCCGCATCGAGTGTCTGCCCACCAAGATCCCGACCGAGCTCGCGCTCGACATCTCTCCCCTTGATGTCGGTGACTCGTTCCATGTCGCTGATCTGCCGAAGGGCGATTACAAGATTCTCACCAGCCCGAAGTTCACGGTGTGCCA
>DATCTT010000461.1:0-4161 GCA_036567845.1 Candidatus Ozemibacteraceae bacterium
GCTGCTGGTGCTGTCCCGCGCCCGGCCGGCCGACAAGATGCGTGCCGTGAAGCTGCTCCAGCAGAACGGCCACGTCGTTGCCGTCACGGGTGACGGCACGAACGATGCGCCCGCCCTCAACCACGCGAACGTCGGCCTCGCGATGGGCATGACCGGCACCGCCGTCGCGAAGGAGGCGAGCGATATCATTCTGCTCGACGACTCGTTCCCCAGCGTCGTGAACGGCATCATGTGGGGCCGCTCGCTGTACGGCAACATCCAGCGGTTCGTCCTGTTCCAGCTCACGATCAACATCGTCGCCCTCGGCATCGCCTTCTTCGGGCCATTCATCGGCACCAAGCTGCCGCTCACGGTCATCCAGATGCTGTGGGTCAACCTGATCATGGACACCTTCGCCGCGCTGGCCCTCGCGACCGAGCCGCCGCACCGCAGCGTCATGAAGGTGCCACCCCGCAAGCCCGAGGACTTTATCGTGACAGGGGGCATGGCCCGGCAGATTTTCGGTGTCGGCTCCGTCTTCCTCGTCGCTCTTCTCGGACTGCTGATCTATATGCAGGGCGATGGAATGACCCCGCACGAACTGACCGTCTTCTTCTCGGTGTTTATCCTGCTCCAGTTCTGGAACCTGTTCAATGCCCGCTGCCTGGGTCTCGACCAGTCGGCCTTTCGCGGGATACGGAACAACCGCGCATTCATCATCATCGCGGTCGCCATCCTGATAGGCCAGATCCTGATCGTCCAGTTCGGAGGTTCGGTCTTCCGCACGGTGCCGCTTTCGGCGATCGACTGGCTGCTTATTCTCGCCGCGACCTCGCCGGTCCTGATCGTCGGCGAACTGATTCGCTGGTATCGTCGCTCCCGCCGCCACTCCGCCCCCCGTCCCCCCGTCGGTGCCGGCAGCCTCCCCGCCGACCCCTACGCCTCCGCCTGATGGCCGCTATGCCCAGGTAAGGCGCACAACAGAGGCACAGAGTTCCAAGAATCACTTGCGCTGTGTCTGGCAGAACGTCGGGCGCTTTCCGATGCGCCCGAGCCATCCTGCCTCGGCGACATCGATGAAACGAAAATGAATGGAGGGGCGGGTTTGAAACCCGCCCCTCCAAAAACAGATATTTTCAAAATATTGATTTAACTATAATGCAATTCTCTGTGCCTCTGTGTCTCCGTGGTTCGTTCTTCCCACCGCGATCAGGCGGCAGCCTGGCGGGCTTCGGCGGCGCGCAGGTCGATATCCCCGCCGCTGACGTCGAACAACTGGTGTTGCACCCAGTCCTGGACAAGTTCGAGGCCGTTGGGCAGATCGAGCAGCTTGATACGCGAGCCGAGAATGTCTTTGTACTGATCCTTGATCTCCTGGATCATCCGGATCCGGAACTCGGCGTCTGTTTTGGAATGATAGAGAGGGGTATCGGGCAGAACCATCGCATGACCTCCTGATGAAATGCAATTTTATGGAATCCATCAGAGGTATCGGCACCAATCATTCATTCCCGAAGCCGTGAAGAACATCGAACCACAGAGACTCCGAGGCACAGAGATGAAGATTGTTTCACCACGAAGACAACTCAGCACAAATGGAAAAACGGAATCCAGGAACACGAGGGACGGTTCACCCACAGAGACAAGAACACATGGCGCTGCAGGGGCGGGTTTCAAACCCATCCGAAGTGTGGCAGCCACTATTGAATGAGATGAGCATGCCGGATACAGAGGGAGAACCAGCCTCCCCGGAATGAAAACTTCTCTGTGCCTCTGTGTCTCCGTGGTGCGTTGTTCTCTGTCAGAAGAAATGATTGCTGATGAAGGTGCCGAGGGGCATCACGATCTCGATCAGGATCAGGATGATGATCGTCATTTCCAGCGCCGTGGCGCGCGAATGGTCGATCCGCTCCATGATCACGCGCTGGGCCGAGTCGATCTCCTCGATCTTGTCCCGGACCGACTGGAACCATGAGCCGACCTGGAACGTCTCGTTCAGGTTGCGGTACAGCGTCGCGAAAAACGGGTCGTCGGTCACCTTCGAGGTGTTCGTCACGTCCTTCACCAGGTCGACCAGGTCCATCCGGATCTCGGTCAGCCGCAGTACGTGGCTGATGCGACGCTTGTAATCCGTGCGCAGCCACGAGAGCGGCAGGATCGACTCTTCCCGGGGCAGCTGGTCGAGGAACTGGTAAGTGTTCTCGATTGCCCGGTCCAATATATAGTCGTAGATTTTCAACTCGAACAGCTGCACCCGCGACAGCTCGATGAAGTTCAGGATGTCGAACCCGTCGGGCAGCGGCGAGAGATACGCGCGCTGGCCGAGGAGAAACATGTGATCATGCTCTTCCCCGACCGAAATCTGGGAGATCCCGTGCCGGCGGGCGGGCGACGAGGGGTCGAACATCTGCGGCAGCAGCATCGAGACGGCCTGGTCGGGCTCCCGGTGCACGTCGTCGAGATACACGATGAAATGGTCGTTGAAGGTCTGGATGTCGTATTCCTTGCGGACGTTTTCCTTCAGCACCGCCTCGATCTTGCCCAGATCGTCCCTGAACAGCGCCTCGAAACTTTGCTGGCCGCGGGTCTCGAGATTGACCGACGAGAGGCGGGTCAGCTCCTCGAGCGTCAGCAGGCTGCTGTCGAGGGTCAGGGTGTATTCGAACAACACGACACCGTAGCCGAACAGCTTGAGATGCGTCTTCAGCTCGCCCGTGCCGTTGTCGAACCGGACCTTCTCGGTGCTGCGGCTGATGCGCACCGGGGCGAGGCCGACCGCCGTGAAATAGTCGGAATAGATCTTCGAAATGGGCTCGGGAACAGCTTCTCCGAGCTTTTTCGGCAGCTCGTGAAACAGCTCGCTGGTGAACTCGCCGCCGAGATCCCGCAAAAACACGTGAACGATTTTCATGGCTTCGTCATCCTTTCGGGGCAGGCCCCGAAACGCTCCGGGCGACCACTGGTGTGATCGCCCGGCTGCATCTCAGAGTTCGAGTCCTATCTTCAGCCCCTTCAGGGCCTGGAGTTGTTTCAACCCGAGGAAGATTCCCGGCAGGAATGATTCGCGCTGGAACGAGTCGTGCCGCACCGTCAGGCACTGGCCCGTATCCCCGAAGATCACTTCCTGGTGGGCCGTGAAGCCGGGCAGCCGGACCGAATGGATCGGCACCAGCTCGTCGTCAGCCTTGTCCTCGATGCTGGCGGTGCCCTTCCGGGGCGCCTGGCGGATCGCCTCGATCATTCCGTCACGCGTGCGCAACGCCGTTCCCGACGGCTTGTCGAGCTTCTGCGGGTGGTGCAGTTCGATGATTTCGGCATGGGGCATGTATTTCGCCGCCTTCCGCGCGAACTCCATCATCAGCAGCGCCCCGATCGCGAAGTTGGGCGCGATCAGCACGGGCGTGGCCATCTTTTTCGAGAGATGGGCGAGCTTCTCGACATCCTCGGGCGTGATACCTGTGGTGCCGACCAGCACCGGCACGGACTCCTGGAGACAGGTGGCGACGTTCGAGGTCACCGAGGCGGGGGTGGTGAAATCGATGGCGATATCGACCTTCGCGTCCGACAAAACCGTCTGGAGATTCGAGCTGATGGGCACGTCGAGATGGCCGAGATTCAGCACGGCGCCAAGATCATCGCCGCTGCGGGCCGTGTCGACGCCCGCCGCCAGTTCATACTCGCTGCTGGAAAGGAGGCCGCGGCAGACGACCTGGCCCATCTTTCCGAGACACCCGATGACGCACACCCTGAGCTTGCTCATGCTCTTCTCCTGGTCCGTTAGACTTCCCCGGTATTCATCGACAGAATTCCGGTGGAACCGAACCCACCCGCGCCGCGCCGCGTCGCAGCCACGTCTTCGGCCCGCTCGAAGGTGACGGTGGTCACCGGGGCGAAGACCAGCTGCGCGATCCGCATGCCGGGTTCGATCGTGAACGGCTCCCGGCCGTGGTTGATCAGGATGACGCACACCTCGCCCCGGTAATCGCTGTCGATCGTGCCGGGCGCGTTCAGCACCGTGACCCCGTGTTTCGCGGCCAGGCCCGACCGGGGCCGGACCTGCGCCTCATACCCATGCGGAATCTCGAGCTTCAGCCCGGTGCCGACCCGGCCGAAGGCTCCCGGCGCAAGCGTCAGGGCTTCCCGGGAACACACGTCGTAGCCGGCGGCGCCGCTCGTGGCCTG